>JAPUGB010000068.1 GCA_027293165.1 Gammaproteobacteria bacterium | reverse complement strand
GACGACGGGCGCGCCGCATTCGTCGACCGCGCCCAAAGCGTCCTCAACCGATACCCGCTTTCGCAGAATATCGTCTGGATAGTCGATTTTGCCGCAGCCGGCGCAGGCGAGATTGCACTGAAACAAGGGCTCGAGCATCAGGACGAGCGGATACCGGCGATTGCCCCGTAGCCGCTGCCCGAGAACGTACCGACCGACACGATATTGCTGGATAAACGGGATACTCATAAAACTCTGTCTGGGTCGATCAAATCTGTAGAGCGGTTATTATGTTACGCCACTCCGCCCGAAACCACGGCGTGAAACACCGGGTACCGTTGGCGAACATTTGCTATCAAACCGCAATGATAATTGAATCCCACAGGTCCGCAAGGGCCTTTTTTAAGGCGCACACACGGCAACGGCTTATTTGAACCATGACACCGCGTCTTCGACGGCCTCAACCGCGGGCCTTGGCTCATAGCCCAGCTCTTGCCTGGCCTTGTTGGACGAGAAGTACATCATTTTGCGGGACATGCGCACCCCATCGAGGGTGACCCGGGGTGGCTTGCCGGACGCCCTGGCCCAGGCCTCGGCAGCATAAGCGATTCCCATCGCCACCTGGTGCGGGATGCGAATGCGGGGCGGTGTTCGTCCGAGCATGTCGGCGACCTGCTCAAGCAGTTGTTTCAGCGAGACGTTTTCGCTGCCAAGTATGTAACGTTGGCCGGACCGGCCCTGCTTGAACGCCTGTAGGTGCCCAGTAGCGACGTCATCGACATGCACGATGTTAAGCCCGGTATCCACATAAGCGGGCATTCGGCCATGCACTGCATCGTGGATGACCTGGCCGGTGGGGGTTGGCTTGATGTCACCGGGACCGATCGGCGTGGAAGGATTGACGATGACGACCGGACACTGCTCTTCTTGCGCCATGCGCTGTGCCAGCTGTTCGGCAAGAAACTTTGTTCGTTTATATGGGCCGATCATATCGTCGAGGCTGACCGGAGTGTCTTCGTGACCCGGCTCGCCGTCATTGGGAATGCCGACGGTTGCGACGCTGCTTGTATAGACGATCTTTTCAACACCCGCGTCCATTGCTTGGCGCAACAAGCGCCTCGTTCCTGCTACGTTGATATCCTCCATCACTTGGGGGTCCGGAACCCATAATCGGTAGTCGGCGGCAACATGAAATACTGCGTTGCAGCCTCTGACGGCCGCGACCAGCGAAGCATCGTCCCGCAGGTCAGCCACCACGGTTTCAACGTCAAGCTGCGCCAGGTTCCGACGGTCGCTGGTTTCCCGGACCATAGCTTTGACTTCGTAACTAGCCCGGTTTAATGCGCGTACCACCGCCGCCCCGACAAAGCCATTTGCGCCTGTCACCAGCGCTTTCATCGTGGGTATCGCTTTGCCAGAAGCACGGGCAATAGAATCAGGGTACTCAATAAAGTGGCGATCAAGCCGAACGTCAGGAACGTGCCCATGCTGGCCATGCCATCGTGTGGCGAGAAAGCCAGATTGCCGAAGCTGCACAGCGTGGTCAGACCGCTAAATAAGACGGCTTGTGAGGTGCTCGTTTCAAGCAGGTTGCCACCGTCGGGTGGGGCCGTGCGCATCCGGTACACCATATGTATGGTGGTGGCGACCCCAATGCCCAGCAACAACGGTAACGTGATGATATTTGCAAAGTTGAAAGGCAGACCAAACAGAACGGCAGTTGCGCCGGTCATGGCAGCAGCGAGCAGGACCGGGCCGAGTACCAGAATCGTATCGATCGCATTTCGCAGAAATATGACCAGTACCAGGATGACCGCTATCAGCGCGTACAGGAAGGCGAGCCTGAATGCCTGGACGACCGAATCTCCGGCCTCTATATAAACCACGGGCAGGCCGGTTACATCCGGAGCCACCTGACGGACCTGTTCGACGAGCCGCCGCGATTTGTCCTCGTCGGTAATGTCTTCGCGCGGAAATATTTCCAGCAGTACGCGCCCATCGGCACTGACCCATTGGTCGACGATCTCTGGGGGAAGCGTACTGGTATCGATGGGCTCTGCGAGGAGCATGAGCCGCAGTCGGTTTAGTAGATCGGGTAGTTCATCGAGTGTGGCTGACTGCAAGGCCGCAACACGAGCGACGGGATCCGCGCCAGCTTCATTTTCCAGCCAGTAATCAATGCCGTGTTCCAGCCGCGTTACCGTGGGGCTGCCGGCCGACCGTGTGTCCAGTTGAATAATTGCGGCCCTGAGCGATCGAAATGCCCGGTCCGTGCGGTCCGGATCGGGTAAGCGGGACGCGATCTCCCTTCCCAAACCTGGTCCCAGGGCCATATCAAGGTCTTGCAGCACCATCAGCTTCTCTTCTTGATCCGGTGGGACCAAACTTTGCAACGATGCCACAGCCTCGACCAACGGCAGAGACGCGAGCCTGCTTTTCATATCAGCGACATCAGGTCGGGGCGAGAGCAACTTTAATGTTAACCGGCCAATACGGGTGTCAGTTTGCAATTCCAGAAAGGTTTTAACCGACTCAGTTTCAGAATCCCGCAGGTTGATGGGATTGCTATCGAAGCGAACCAGACCCAACAAAATGACTGACGTGACGCCCACGGCGAGCGCAACGGCGATTACGGCTGTGCCTCGGCTGGTAATGGGGCGAAGCACCCGATCGAGCGTCCATGTCCTTACGGTTGTTCGGCTCCACGTTTTGCGCGGTAATACGACCAGCAGAGCCGGCAGCAATGTAAAGGTGGTGATCAGACTGATGAACATCCCGGTACCCGCGATCACCCCGAGTTCCGAGATACCGTCAAAGTCCGTCGGAACAAACGAGTAGAATGCTACCGCGGTTGTTGCCGCGGCAATCGCTAACGAAGATCCCACGTCGCTGGCGGCCTCCGGCAGCGCTGCAGCGATCGCGGTGCCTTTCTGCACGAGCTCCTGTGACCGCAAGGTCAAATGTATGACGAAATCAATCCCCAGGCCGATATACAAAACGGCAAACGCCACGGATATCAGGTTGAGGCTGCCGACTGCGACAGTGGCGAAAGCGGCCGTCGCAATCAGGCCGCAGATCAGAGTGACCAAAGCCGCTGCGAGAATGGCTAGTGAGCGGAAAGCCAGCCACAACACCACGGTCACGGCTACCAGCGCCAAAAGGCCAGCCAATCCCGCTCCGCGAGTAGCGCTAATCAATTCTTCGTGTTCCATTGCCACTGTGCCGGTCAATCGAACCCGCACAGCTCCCGTCTTGACCGCATCCAAGTCTTTCGTCAGTTCGCGAATCCGCCGCATGGCGTCGCCGGCTGGCTGTACCCGGGAGAATTCGAGCTTTGGTTTGACGACGAGGAATTCGCGGGGAGGCTGTTCCGCAACAGATTCATCAACCAGCAGTTCCGACCAATCGATACGGTAGGGTCGATTGGTGTTCACCGCTTCAATTGCCAGTGCGATTTGATCCAGCACTGGTGACAGACTCGCAAAATCCTTCTCGCTTCCTTCACGGATGGCGCGGTCGAGCGTCTCCGCGAACGTCCCGATTGTGAAATCAGCGCTTAGCGGGCCCAACAACGGTTGTGCCGTCGTTAACCGGTCCGATAGTCGTTCCAGTTCCTCGAGGTCCAGGTAAAGCAGGCCATTGCGTTCGAAGAATTCGCCGCCTCCCGGGCGAAACGCGGTCTCGAAGTGCTTCACATCATCGTGGATACCATCCAGCAGCGCGATCGCGGCATCAGTAACTGCCTGTCGTCGTTGGCCGTCGACAACCACGAGGATCGTTTTGTACCGCTCGGGAAATGCCGATCTGAAGCTGTTGAAGGTTTGGCGCCAATCCAGTCGCTCCGAGAGCATTTCTGCGGTGTCGGTGTCGATACCCAGCTGGTCGATGGTGTAACTTAGAAGCAGAATCGTCGCGGCTACGAAAGACACGATGATTGCAATGGGATGGGTGACGCTCCAGCGTACCCATCGGCCCGTGCAAACGCCGATCTTCTTGTCGAGTTGGTTGCCCATTCGGATGACTTTACTCGATGGAAGCCTGCCAATCTTCTACGTCGTTGTTGGCAGATGTCTGCATTGTATCCGCCCGGCGTTGCCTTCAGTGTTCCAGTAACGCGCCGGCGCCGATTCTGCCGGCACTGCGCAGAGTTCGGGCAGCACGTCGGAACTGCATTGCAAGCCGGATTACCGCGGTAAGCTGAAATGGCCGAGTAGCCAGTTGCCGGATCAGCGCCATCGCATCGAGGCGCCCACGCCGGTCGACAGAAAAGATCGCGGCCGGGGGTACTCCCTGATCCGCCGGATCCAGCACCGTTCGTACGATTAAGAAAGGAATATCCGCGGTTTGGGCCAGCCTTGCAACCACACCTGATTCCATATCAACGGCTATTGCGCCGGTTTGCTCGAACAGCGATTGTTTGGCGCGGGTCTGGACGACCTCCTCGGAGTACAGGATATCTTTTGTCACAACGGAGAATTCTCGCTCTAGGCTGGCATATGTTTCTGCATGCCATCCGGCATCGACCTGCGCCGTAACGCCGTTCAGCCTGCGCACCTGGGCCGGTAGCAGAAGCGTTCCCGGTTCTATGTTCGGAGCGATAGCGCCGGCCGTTCCCAGCGACACAAGCCCCGCTGCGCTGGCCATCACTGATTCGTTTAAGCTTCCGGCGAAGCCGCTCAAGCCGATACCTGTCTGCAGGATTGTCGCCGCCTCCAGCAATCGTTGACCGTCCGGGTGCTCCCGGCATCCACTGACAAAAGCCTGCCGTTCGGCTGCGGTTGGGACCACGATCAGCGCGGGGCGAGGCCTGCCATCGCGGGTCTGGTGCATGCGTGAGCCTCGCGCTTCCGGTGGCATTGGTTTATATCGGCTGGCCGCGGCCGACTCGAGCCGGTGCGCTACTTACTGCGCAGAAGAGCTTAAGGTGCCGGGTAAATCGACTGACCCGGCGGATCGATCGCCCTGATCCGGCCCGGATCGAGGTTGTACTTTGTCCAGCGACCCCAGCGGTAAACCGCGGGTCGCAAGCGCGAATAGAACTTTTAATCCGGCATTGCTATACAGGGCGATATTACAGACGAAAACCGTCGCCTTGACCGCACGTCGAGAAACCTTCACCTGGTTCCCATCCGTATAGCCGGGGTTGCGATAGATATTTCTTAATGTGAGGACCGCAAGGCCAATTGCCCAAAGGCAGAACCTGCGAATCCCAACTTCGTGTCGGGGTATATTGCAGGTGTAGCGGAGCGCGGCAATCAGGTGGACATGCGCGACGCCGACGAGTCGGTCAACACCAGCAGTAATGCGCGTCCCGTCGCGCTCGACAAGTACTTGAGCCAAACCACCATCGATGTCCGGAAAGAAACTGCGGGGCAGCCAGCATGTCTCTGACTCACTATCCCGCCAAATATCTTTCAGTATATTTGTCATTTGCAGGCCCTGCCCAAAAGAGACGGCCAGCGGCATCATGCTTGCCTTGCGCTTGGCAACCTGCTTCGAGTGCTCGGCAAACAGTTCCGTAAGCATTTCTCCAACTACGCCGGCAACGACGTAACAATATCGATCCAGGTCCTCCAGTTGCTCCAATCCATCGAGCGTTTTCGTTCGCTGAAATTTCGGCATGTCCTTGCACATTATTGCAACACACCGCAACAGCGCGTCTTGCTGTGTTTTCGTAAACTGACGGGTAACTTGGACTACAGCAGCTGTATTCGCTACCAAGTCGCGTTCCGCGTCGGGTGTTTCGGCCGACAGTTGTGACGCTACACGACGCGCAAATTCATCCGGGTCATTCTCATGCTTAAGAACACCAATAAATTGCTCCAGGAGTTTCGTCTTGGAGTTGGAGTCAAGAACAGGTTCGTCCTCTATCGTGTCAGCCAGTCGGCACAGAAGATAGGCATTGGCTACGACGTGTCGCAGTTCAGCCGGCAATGCCGGAATGGTCAGTGCGAAAGTTCGCGAAACGTCGGGTAGGATCCGATACTGGTATTCAAGGGTGGACTCATTGCTTGCTGGATTTTCCATTGGATCCGGTCTGAACCAAAGTCGGCTGGTTTGAACCTTTTGGGCCGTTGACATCTTGCGAGTTCAATAGTGTATCTTACACTGAGAGATAATCCGGGAGGGAACCAATTGAACTTTGCCGATCGAATTTCGGAATACCGATCGCGAATTGATGCGGCTCTGGATAGGTGGCTGCCGAACCCCGAGGCCAAGCCGTCAAAATTGCATGAGGCGCTCAGGTACTCGGTCCTCGGTGGTGGAAAGCGCGTCCGACCGCTGCTGGTATATGCAACCGGTGAAGCCCTCGATCTGGATCCGGTACAGCTGGATCCCATCGCGGTTGCGGTTGAGGTGATTCATGCCTATTCCCTGGTACACGATGATCTCCCAGCGATGGATGATGACAAGCTCAGGCGGGGAAGAGCAACAACTCATATTGCCTTCGATGAAGCGACAGCCATTCTGGTTGGTGATGCTTTGCAGTCTTTGGCGTATTACGTGCTGGCGGCAGATTCTGCATACGATTCGACGCCGGAGATCCGGGGCCGCCTGATCAGGTGCCTAGCCGAGGCCATCGGCTCGACCGGCATGGCCGGAGGACAGTTGATGGATCTGGAAGCTGAGGGGACCGAGCTGAACCCGGAGGAATTGGAAGACCTGTATTCGAGGAAGACGGGCCGCTTGATCCGGGCATCGATCATGATGCCTTGCCATTGCCGTTTCGATACAACTGAGCAGGAGTTTGACCGTCTGGACCAATTCGCAAGAATGGTAGGGCTCGCATTTCAGGTTAAAGACGACGTCCTCGATGTGGAGGGGTCGACTGAGGTGATTGGAAAGCCGCAGGGCTCAGATATTAAAAACGGCAAAGCGACCTACCCGTCGATTGCAGGCCTGGAAGGCGCGAAAGCACGCGCAGAGGATTTGTATAATGACGCAATGTCTCACCTCGGGCATGTCGGTAACGACACGGAGTCACTTCGTTGGTTAACTGCCTATATCGTTCAGCGCAATCACTAGCCAATGCTCTAAGGTTGTGAACAGTATCAGCTACTTCTAGTTGTACTTAATTAAGCTTTCAACGACACAATTCGACAATTTTTGTCGACCTCCAAGTTGGCTGAGCTCAATGACAAATGCACAGCAATCCACAACGCCGCCGTTGCTGGTGATTAGTTCCGCAGTGGCAGATGCCGTGCCACCGGTGGCGAGAACGTCATCGATGATAGCGTACTTCCTGGAAGGCTGAATGACATCCCTGTGAATCTCGACTTGATCAGATCCATATTCCAAATCGTAGCGAACATGAAAAGACGAGCGAGGGAGTTTGCCCGGTTTCCTTACAAGTTGTAGTGGCATTGACAGTTGTCTGGACACGGCCGCTCCGAAAATGAAGCCTCGTGACTCGATGGCGACAATCTCACAGGCGCCGGATAATTCAATCGTGCGCGCAAGAAAATCCACGGTGCTCGCGAACGCATCGGGCTGTGCGAGCAATGGTGTGATGTCCTTGAAAACCACCCCTGGCCTGGGAAAATCGGGTACGTCTTTGACGTAAGAACATAATTCCATCGGCGACATGCTGGACCTCCGGGTTGCGATTTGCGCCGTCAGCGCAAAATGGACTTTCTCCCGTTGGTTTGGTTAATATCTCGCGTGGGGGAGAGACTCGCGAACAATCTCGCTTACAGGCCAATCCATTGAATCATATATATTATTGACCGGGCAATAAGCAAAATGGAATCCCGCAGTCAACTCGCGATACAAAGCGCCCTGCAGCTTGTTAATCGGTGCCAGCCGATAATTTCGAGAGTGTCCGGAAGAGCGTACTCCCTCAATGACGAAGAACTTCTGGAATCCGCGAGAAAGCGAGCGGGCCTGACGGATTTTGGCGACCACCCCTTTAGGCACGGGTTAAGGGTTTTGCTTGAATCTTGCCGGGAGGAAGCTGACCTGAACGTTGTCGGCAGATTCGCTACGCGAGAGTATTTGGTCAAATTATTGACCAACCTGCTTTACCTGGAGCGCGACCGGCAACAATTTCCGGAAATCGAAAAAGAGACCGTTTCTGCTCCGATATTCATGATCGGCCTGCCGCGCACTGGTACCACACTATTACATGAACTGTTGGACCAGGACCCGGAGCATCGTACGCCATTGACATGGGAGGTCATGTTTCCTTCCTCCAAGCTCGAAGGTCCGGTCAACAAGGCAGGCCGGCGGGCCTTGTGCGCGAGAAACCTGAAATGGTTTCATCGGATGGCGCCTGGGTTTCGGCAGGTTCATGCCGTTGGTGCACATCTGCCACAGGAGTGCATAGCCATTACAGCCCATGTATTCCAAAGCATCCTGTTTCACACGTTTAAAAACGTTCCTTCCTATCTAACATGGCTTAATCAGCATGGGTACCGGGAATCCTACGGATTCCATCGCCAGTTTCTGATGCAACTGCAGCATTTCAACGGTGGGGGCCGGTGGGTTCTCAAGGCGCCTGGGCATCTGTTTGGGCTGGCTGAGCTGGTCGCCGAGTACCCTGACGCCGTAATTATTCAGACCCACCGGGATCCCTTGCGCGTCATTAGCTCGTTTTCAAGTAATACGGTCGTGCTCCGCCGCGCCTTCAGCGACGTGGTAGACAGCCATGCCATTGCCGCCGACTGCCTGCAGCAATGGTCCGCAGCGCTTGATCAAGCCATGCAGGTGCGCGATAGAGCTTCCAACCGCTTCATTGACGTGATGTATCATGATCTCGAAACGCAACCGCTGGAAGTTGTCCGGCTGATCTATCAGGCCATGGGCAGGGAACTGGCCCCGGATGTCGCCGAGAGAATGAATCAATATTTGGCGAAAAACCCTAAAGGCCGGAACGGCAGGCACCACTACTCGCTCCGCCAATTCGGTCTTGATTCTGGTCGGGATGCAGAAAAATTCAAATGGTACAGCCAACGATTTAGCATTCCTGACGAGCCTTTGGCGGCCTAGACTTGCCGGTCGAGACAAACTGGCCGCGTTCTAAAACTCACTCCTTCCGATGCAGGTTCAGATACTTCTCCAGGCCGGGTTGCCCGCGGTAACCGTCGCGCGGCTTGGTAGCCTGGCTGAGAATTTTGGCGTTGATACGCTGTGGGCCTCGAGTTTTCCCGGCCACAGAGATCCGTTTCTGAGTTTGTCCATACTTGCCCGGGATTCGCAACGCATGCGGTTGGGGGTGGTGCCGATCAGTCCATTCGAAATGCACCCAATGAGGATTTCCGACGCGTTGTTAACCCTGAACGAGATGTGTGGCGGACGCGCTTCGCTGCTTGTCGGCGGTCTCGGGAGATCGGTCATGCGCGTCACCGGATTGGAGCCCACGCGTCGCGTGACCGCCGTAAGCGAATGCGTGGAGATTCTAAAGAGCGCGGCGCGTGGTGACCTGGTCGAATATACCGGCGATATTTATCGCCTGCTCGGTTACCAGGCGAGCTGGACGGCTGATGCGCTACCGTCGATTTACGTCGGTGCGACCGGCCCTTCTATGCTGAAAATGGCGGGCCGCGTGGCCGATGGAGTCATGATGAGTGACGTGCCATTATCTCGCATGCCCGAAGTTCTCGGGAATGCCCGCCTGGGAATAGAGGGCGCCGAACGCGACGAGAGTGATTTTCGTTTCAATAATTTCTTCGCCTGGCACATTAAGCCCGATCGAAAAGAATCGATTGCAGAGGCTCGCCGCGAGCTGGTCTGGCGCGGGATTCTGCAAAAATGGCACACGTCGCCCTTCCTCGGCGAAGCGGACAGCGAATTCGTTGAGTCGAACTGGGGAGCGTTCCTGCAGGCGTTCTTGCAGCAAACCGAGGTTATTGAGGGCATTCCCGAGCATATCGTCGAGGCGCTCGTAGCGAACCTGACGTTCTCCGGCGGTCTGGACGCCATCGATGGCGTCATCGAGCATCTGAAAAGTTTCGAAGCCGCCGGGCTGGATGAGATTACGCTAAAAGTCCACGGTGACGCGGACGAGGCGATCCGAATTATTGGCGAACGGCTGGTGCCGGAGTTGAATTAAGTGACTGTCCGCACTGCCATGACCGGGCAGTCCGCGTGCCTGAGTACTTCCTCGGTTGTGCTACCCAGGAGTACTTGTTTCATTCCGCTGTAGCCATGCGTCGTCATCACGATTATCGCGGCGTCCGCATCTCGTGAGTAAGCGACAATCTCGTCAGCAGGCCTTCCTGTCAGTACTTTTTCGACGGTTGAACGGTCGAACCCCTGCAAATGTTGTTCGACAAATTCGTTCAGGCGCTCCTTGGCGCTATCGGCCAATTCAGCCAGAGTCGGAAGATTTACCGGTCCGAGGTCCAGCGTCGAGTAAATGTGCGGCTCCTCGACGACATAGACGCAGTGAATCGATGCATCCAGGTCATCAGCGAGTCTGCGTGCCCATGGTAGCGCCGCCGCTGAAAACTCGGAAAAATCGGTTGGAAATACGAGGGTCTTGATCTCTACCGTCATGATCGGATGACCTCCTGCCTGATCGTAGCCTATCGACGCTGCCAGCGTCCGGCAATAGGGACTTTCACCGACCTTCGGTGGCGGTCTGCTGATGTTTTATGGTCCCAACTGCCTTCGAATATTACCACCGCCGATTCCGCTCGTTGCCGGCCTTGTCCACATAGGAGATTGCAGCTGATTCGGGGCTGTTCGAGGCGCCACATTCCTTGGCAATATGGCCGTTTCCGGGGTAGCGGGCAATGAATCATGAACATCGTAATTACCGGTAGCACCAAGGGTATCGGTCTCGGCATGGCGCGGGAATTTCTTCAGCGGGGTCACGACGTCGTGATCTCGAGTCGTCGTCCGGACGCGGTCGAACGCGTGGTCGCCGAATTGAAAGCCACGGCGCCGGCTCGGCGTGTCGTCGGCTGCGCCTGTGACGTGACCGATTACGGTCAGGTCGAGACGCTGTGGGATAAGACCGTCGAGTCTTTTGGATCGGTGGATATCTGGATCAATAACGCCGGTAGGGATGCGACGAAGGTCCCGTTCTTCATGTTGCCGCGCGAAGAGATTCCAGAAACCGTCAATACCAATATGATTGGGATGATGTACTGCAACCATGTCGCTATCCCAAGAATGTACAAACAAGGTCACGGCACCATATTCAACATGGAGGGATTTGGCAGTAACGGCCAGATCCGGGTCGGCGCTGCCGTATACGGCTCAACTAAATACGGTCTGAGATACTTTACGGACTGTATGGCACTGGAACTGAAGGGAACACCGGTAAAGATGTGCTACCTCAGCCCGGGGATCGTGATTACCGATATGCTGATTCCACCTCCGGAGCAGCGGGGGCGGGGATGGGAGGAAGCGAAGAAAACGCTTAACCTGCTGGCCGACGATGTTGAAACCGTAACTCCCTACCTGGTGGAAGGTATTTTGAAGGTTCAAAAAAGTGGCGATGCGGTTCGTTGGTTGACCCCTAAAAGAATCAGACAAAGAAAGCTTCGGTATTTGTTCAAGAAACGTGATGTTTTCACCCCCCACGGGTTGTGAGCAGGTCGCGGCGGCAGGCCGGTCAGTCAGATCAGATCGAGGGCCGGGCCGATTGCAGCGGTTAGCTGCGTGAGGTCCGTGGATTCAATAACGTAAGGGGGCATCAGGTATATCAGGTTGCCGAAAGGCCGGATCCAGACGCCGTTCTCGACAAATTCACGTTGAAGTTCGTTCACCGGTACAGGTTGGTGGGTTTCAACGACTCCAATTGCGCCGAGCACTCGCACATCGCGGACCATCGGGTGGTCCGTAATAGCGCGCAGTTCCGCGCGCATTTGTTCTTCCATCGCCGCAATTCGCTGCTGCCACGGACCCTCCAGCAACAGATCGATACTGGCGCCAGCCACTGCGGCGGCCAGCGGGTTCCCCATGAACGTTGGGCCATGCATCAGCGCGCCATCATCCGCCGATATGCCAGCGCCGATTTTTTCGGTGGTCAATGTCGCCGCCATGGTCAGGTAGCCCCCGGTCATCGCTTTGCCGAGACATAGGATGTCCGGCGTAACCTCGGCGTGCTCGTATCCGAATAACTTACCCGTGCGTCCGAATCCAGTCGCGATTTCGTCGAGGATCAGCAGCACATTAAATTCGCGACACATTTTCCCGACGGCCGCCAGGTATTCGGCCGAGTAAAACCACATGCCGCCTGCGCCCTGCACGATCGGTTCGATTATGACGGCCGCAATTTCTCCGTGGTGTCGTTCCATCAGCGAGCGGATTTCATTGACGTCTTTTTCGCTGGCTGGCTCGCCGAAACGGCTTTCGGGGCGCGCTGCAAACAGGTGTTTCGGCAGCACGGGTTTGAACACCGCATGCATGCCGGTGACCGGATCGGAAGCCGCCATCGCGCCAAATGTATCGCCGTGATAGCCGCCGCGAATTGCGAGCAATCGCGATTTCACCGGTTGCCCGGTGTTGAACCAATACTGGAGTGCCATCTTGATCGCGACTTCGATGCTGACTGATCCGGAATCACTGAAAAAGACATGCTGCAGGGGATCGGGCGTCAAATCGATCAACTTTCTGGCCAGCTCGACTGCCGGTTCGTGGGTCAGCCCACCAAACATGACGTGGGCAACGGCATCCAGCTGTTTTTCGACGGCCGCATTCAACACCGGATGGTTGTATCCGTGAATGGCGCACCACCACGATGACATGCCGTCAATCAATTCACGGCCGTCGGCGAGCCGCAGCCGGACGCCTTGGGCCGAGGCGACAGGATAGGCGCACAGCGGCGAGGTCATCGACGTGTACGGGTGCCAGATGTGCGCTCGGTCATAGTCGATCATCGCGTCGCATCCAGCAGCAGTCGCAGATCGATATGCGGGGCGGCGGTCTCGCCGTTGCATGGATCGAGGTGCGGAATCGTTCCGAAGCAGGGCGCAGCGATACGGCTGCGAAGCGTGGCTAGATTCTCCTGCAACGCGGGCATGTCGGGCTCAAGGCACACACCGAACCAGCCGGCGAGTTTGACTCCGGATGCTTCGATTGCTGCTGTGCTGAGCAAGGCATGGTTGATGCAACCCAGCCGCATGCCGACGACGAGAATCGCCGTCGCAGCGAGCTTTAGGCACAAATCAGCCATCGTTTCGGTGTCGTTCAGTGGCACCAGCCAACCGCCAGCGCCCTCAATGATGGTTACACCGCTTGCTGCCACTTCTTGGCAATGTTCCGCCAGCGTGCCGGCATCAAGGGCGATCCCGGCCTGCCGCGCAGCAATGTGCGGGGCAATCGCCGGCTCCAGCGCCACCGGGTTGACCTGGCAGTAATCCAGGTCGCGGCTGGACGCTGTGAGCAGCTCTATTGCATCCGCGTTCATCAGGCCGTGCTCATCGCGGGCGCAGCCGGCCGCCACCGGCTTGATGCCGATGGCCTCTAATCCGTGCTGTCGCGCGGCTGTAAGCAACGCCGTAGCGACCACTGTCTTGCCGACCCCGGTATCGGTGCCTGTTATAAAGAATAGCGATCCGCTCATGCGATTGCCTGCACGGTTGCGGCGCAGGCATCCAGTGCGCTGAGCAGGTGATCGACGTCTTGTTCGGTGTGACCGGCGGTCAGTGTGATGCGCAAGCGGGACGTACCGTCCGGCACTGTGGGTGGCCGGATCGGCGTGACGAGGATGCCGAGCTCCTCCAACTCCGCGCTGATCGATAGGGCGGCCTGTTCCGCGCCAACGAGCACGGGTTGAATCGGGCTATCGGACGGCACGACAGTCAGTCCGATCTGTTCTGCACCGTGCCGAAATCGTTGCACGTGATTTCGCAGGCGATCCCGTCGCCATTCTTCGCCGCGCAGAATCTCAAGGCTGGTCAGCGTCGCCACGGCGATAGATGGGGGCAGGGCGGTCGAAAAGATGTACGTGCGCGCCTTCTGAATCAGCGTTTCGATCAATTCCTCGCTGCCGGCGACGAATGCTCCATGAGTGCCAAAAGCCTTGCCCAGCGTGCCGATAAGAATCTGCACGTCGTCGATGCCATATCGATCGGGCTCGACGATGCCGCGACCGTCGATTCCATGTACGCCGAAGCCGTGCGCGTCGTCGATCATTACCCAGGCCCCGTGCTGCCGTCCGAGTCGAACTATTTCCTCGAGCCGGCAAAGGTCACCGTCCATGCTGAAGGTGCCGTCGCTGACGATCAGTTTGCGACCTTCCATGTTGGCGCAGGATTCGAGCCGCATCGACAGACTGTCGACGTCGCTGTGCTCAAACCATTGAAACCCGGCCCGACTGATCCAGCCGCCGTCGAGTAGCGAAGCGTGATTCAGGCGGTCCTCAAATACGTGATCGCCCACACTAAGAAGTCCGTTGATGACGCCAAGGTTGGCCGCGTATCCCGACGAAAACAACAGGCAACGCGGCCGCCCGGTGAATTCCGCCATGGCGTCCTCAAGTTCGTGATGAGGTTTCGAATGCCCGCAGACCAGGTGGGCTGCACCGCTGCCGGCGCCCCAGTCATCGATCCCCTGTTTGAACGCGGCGCGCACGCGGGCGTCGTTCGCAAGTCCCAGATAATCGTTGCTGCAAAAGTTCAGCACCTGGCGCCCGTCTATCTGCAGCGTGCGGCCTTGAGGGCTTTCAATAACTCGCCGCCGGCGATAGCGGTTTTGCCGCTCGCGTTCCTGAAGGCGCTGCTCGATGTCGCTAAAACCGGTCAAATCAATCGCGTCCTGCAGCGAATGTCTTCAAATGGTGACTCGACCAGAGGCTACCATTGGTAACGTCAGGCATACCACATCGGGAGCTGCGGCACCATTTGTCCGATTGGCGGGCGCGGTAGCGCGGCATCGTTCAAGCGCTTAACAGGCTTACTGACCATCTGGTAGAGCGCGGCTGGCTAAGCCCTTGTCGGTAGCCATCGCCCTCGGCGAGACTGCAGGCCTTAACAAAAATCGCAATTCCTGAATTGGGGATCAAAGAATGTCCGACAAAACGTCTCTGGACGTGCCTCTGTACACGGGCGGAGCGCTGCAAATTAGTGTGACCGGTGTCAACCGGTGTAAAGACCGGGAGAGTTCCGCCAAAGTCATGTCTGCAACGATCAAGAGGATCGGCGGCTATGTCGATGCGCACGTCAATTTCGTCAAATTTCACCAAGGCACCGACGTTCGGCTCACCGTATTGCCGGAGTATATATTCAGCGGGTTCCCGATCCATGAAGGCCACGAGGAATGGATGGAGATAGGCTGCATTCGTTACGACGGACCGGAGTATGAAGCCCTGGGTGACATTGCACAGAGAAACAAGCTCTTTCTCGCGGGGAACGTATACGAGATAGATCCTAATTTTCCGGAGATCTATTTTCAGACCTGCTTCATCATCGATCCGTCCGGCGACGTCATTCACCGCTACCGGCGGCTGACGTCGGCGCTGGATTCGACACCGCATGATGTGCTCGACAAATACCTGGACATCTATGGCCTGGATGGTGTGTTCCCGGTCGCTCGTACGGAGATTGGCAACCTGGCCACCGTTGCCTCGGAGGAAATCATGTGGCCCGAACTGACTCGTATCCATGCGCTGCGCGGCGCCGAACTGATACTGCATCCGACCAGTGAACCAGGCAGTCTGAAAATGACCGATAGGGAAGCCTGCCGGCGGGCGAGGGCATTTGAGAATGCCGTTTACGTTATTTCCGCGAACACCGCGTCGATCGACAATAT
>JAPUGB010000067.1 GCA_027293165.1 Gammaproteobacteria bacterium | reverse complement strand
CGAAGCAGCCATCGCGAAACCGGAAAACAATACGAATATACCGGCATTTCCGTAAATGGTGAAATAAGTCAACGTGCAGATCAAAAACGGTGTGTGTGCGAACAGTACGTTCGCGACCGGCTCACAAGCTAAAACCCCGGCAAGCCCCGTAATATCAGCGACAACGCAGCGGCCGCGGAAACCAGCAGCACCGCCGCACGAGTTCCTCCAGTATCAATCCGAGCGGTCAGGCGATGGGACAGCGCATACCCCAGCATATAGCCGGGCATCAGCAGCAGGCCGGAAACGGCCTCAACGATGCCGAATTTTCCAAACCCGAACAACATGATGATGATCAGAAAAGAAGCCCCGGCGTAAAGGACTGCCAGCGTTGCCCGCACCCTGGGCCCGGACTGGTCCTGATACAGCAGCGCCAGTACGGGCGCACCGATCCCCGAACTCGTCCCCATCACGCCGGCAACGGCACCCGCCAGACAGGCGGAGCCGCCTGTCAGCGGAAACCGAAAACCAGACGCCGTGATAATGATCGCGATCAACATGACCGCACCAAACATCATGCCAAGTTCGTCGAAGGAAACGCGTGATAGCAGGTAGGCGCCTGCGACCGCGCCCGGAATCATGCCGAGAAAGACCATCGGCATGTGGGCGAAGTCGATGTGTCGGCGTTCCCGGTACCCCATGGTTCCGGACAGGGACATGCTTCCCAGCACCACGGGCCCGGGAATAAGGCTGACGTCAATCCAAGCCAATAGCGGAACAATCAAGAACCCTGCGCCGACACCACTGATCGCCTGCACGACCGAACCCACAGCGACCACCAGTGTCACTGCAGCAAATTCTTCAAAGCCCATGGATGCAGAATGTCCCCTGTAGTACAGCGCCGGCGGATATCAGGTTCCGCCTGCGTGCTGCAGGGCCTGGTTCATTATCGTTGGTCTTGACTGTGGCAGCAGGAACCGCTCAGAAATCGCTCGACCCACCGCCTGCCGAACCTGCTCTAAATAGTCTTCGTTGCTTGGATACAGCGTCCTGAGCGTGGCTGCGTCGAATTCAATAAACGCCCCGGTTATAAAACACGACGTCGGTGCGTTATGCGCCAGGTAGGTACCACGCGGAACTTCAACCATTGGATGCGGAACACCGCCTAGCGCATTTCCATTGGCATCAACCTCGACGATGCGCCGGCCGCGGTCGTCCCGGCCGACTTGGATCACACGGCTCGCCGGCGGCATTGCGCCAGTTTGAATCCACGCCTCGAGCGCCCGCAACAGTGCAGACTGCACCGGACCGTTTCGAATCGGACTGAATCCCGACTCGCATGGTCCATGCAGGTCGGGAATCCCGAGATCGCGCAACAGAAACGGTCCACCGAATTCATCGTTGTCGAGATCCAGGTGCGGCGCACCGGCTAATTCGTAGGTGCGTATCAGCGGATCGTCAGCTTCCGTTTGACGCACGGTGTCAGCATTGGCATACGGCAACATCTCGGACTGGGTCTGGAAACGAACCACAGGCACACTCAACGGGATCGGCAGCAGGGTCCGAGGGTCTCCTGCGGGGTGGTTTGGACGGTTTAGATCGGGCGGATTAACCCGTTTCGAACCGAACGTGCCGCCACTGATGTAGTAACCGTCGTACACAGGTTCTCCGCCGGGCATGCGCGCATTGTTGTGGAACGAATTTAAGTAGGTCTTTTGATAACCGGCGGACTGTGAAAACCCGACCATGACAATACGCTTGACCCCAAAACCAGCCAGGGGATTCGCTTCAACCGTGTCGCTTTTTAGCAGCGCGCCGACCTGGCTGAGAATGTCCCAGACCTGGCCGATCTGCGGGAAGTTAAGGTCCGCATAGCGGCTATTGTTTCTCGGCGGAAGCGGATCTTTACCCAAGGTCGAGCCCCAGTCGTCGCGAAGAAACTCCGCAGCCACAGGCTTACTGGTTACGCCAACATATGCCGCGCCCGCATCGATAATCGATCGAAACGTAAATGCCCAAATCAGATCCACGTCAAACCCAAACGTGGGATTCAGCACCTCCAGGTAAACGGTACCGTTGAACGCTTTGCTCGTGCGCGGCCTCCGCACCAGAATTCGGGTCGTGTACGGACGATCAGCTGCGGTGACCTCAACGACGGCGCTGCGCGCCGCTTCGTCGACGTAGTCATAGATGTTGGCCTGTCCCGAGACGAGGTATTCCTGCTCGACGTAACCGTCAGCCGACAAGTCCATGATCCATGCACCGAAAGGGGTGGAGCGCTGCTCGGGCGTCCCGTCGCTGACCGGCAGAAATTCTGTGGCTGGCAACCGAACTTGTGCCGCGGTCGGATTTCCGGTCAGGCAGGCCACCAGCGTAAGGCAGAAAAGGATAGTGAAGCGGCGGCCAGCCACTATCTTCATCGTTTAGCTCCTTGGTCGAGCATTAAGGTATCCCTACAAAACGAGCCACCCCGGTCACCCCACCCATCGCGTCCTGATTCAGGATCAATGCCATGAATGATTTGTCAGGTATGCTTTCCCACTGGCATGCCAGTTCGAGTTGAGAACCGGGCCTGAATCCAAACCGTGGGTAATAGGTGGCATGCCCAACGACGATGACAAAAGGGCAGTTGCGTTCTCGCAGTATGTCGAGGCCCGCGTTCGTTAGCATCGTACCGACACCCTGGCGCTGAAATTTCGGCACTACAGCCAATTCCCCCAACCCCATACCACAAACCTCACCACTTTCCGTTGCAATTGTCGCAGGGCAAAACAACACATGGCCGATCAAGTTGTCATCATCGACGGCAACCAACGAGACAATCTCGGTGGCGGCTTGACGGATCTGATAAAAGACTTTGGCACCACCAGTGTCGGGAAAGGCCTCGCGATTTACCCCACGAATCCCGGGCAGATCTTGCTCATTTTGTTCCTGGCGAACTGTGATCATTGGCTAATCGGATGACAGTGAAAATCACCTGATCTGTGCCTCCGTCGTAGCGTGGGCGTATCTCTATAAGCCGACAGCGTCACGGCGACGACGAAGGAATCTCATTGTAAGTGAAACGGATCAGATTCTGGCTGGATTGCGCCCTGCTCAACCGGGGAGCTGCGGGTGCAGCCATAGGCTGGAACCTTCGGCGCTGGATAGGCAATCAATCGCGCGTTAGCGTGTGGGGATCAGTTGTGGACGTGTTACTCGGCCGTGACGACTGAGCGCGAACGCCGTTCTGACGCCACGTCGATAATCTTTCGCGTACGGCCCGCTGCTTGCCATTCACGCACCAGATTAACGAGTGAATCGGAATCAATCGGCCGGGAAATCAGGAAACCCTGCACCTTGTCGCAATTGACCGATGCAACGAAATCCCAGATCTCCTGCGTCTCGACCCCCTCGCAGCAGGCACTCATGCCGAGGTTATGGGCGAGTTGAACCATCGTTTCGACCATGGTTCTGGCTTCGTGGCTCTCGGCAACTTCTAGCACGAAGGAAGCGTCAATCTTCAATTCACTAAACGGCATATAGAACAATTGCTTCAGGGAAGAATAGCCCGTACCGAAGTCGTCGATGGCTAACTCGATACCTTTGAGCCGCAGGCGAGTCAGGACATCCATACTGGTTTGTCGGTCACCCATCGCGGCGGTCTCGGTAATTTCAAGTATCAGTTTCGAGCTCTCGACACCGTGTTGCGCCAGCACATCCGAAACGCGGTCTGGAAATTCCAGATCATCCAAAAGCTGCGCTCCGACATTGACCGCAACATTGATGTCCAGGCCAAGGTCGCACCACCGCCGCATCTGCGTGACGGTCTCGTTAAGCACGAAGGCCGTCAGCGGTTTGATGAGACCAGTTTCCTCAGCCATCGGTATAAACTCATCCGGCATCAGAATACCGAGTTTAGGATGATCCCAGCGCACCAAGGCTTCGCTCCCTTCCACGGACCAATCACCGTTATCGTGAACCGCAACCTTTGGCAGGAACAGCACCAGCAGCTGTCCTGTTGCTATGGCCTGCTCGAGGTCCGCCTGCGTGAACCCTCGTTGTGCGGTCTTGGCATCTCCGAGTTTGCCGCGCAGCTCCTGAAGCTGCACGGGTTTTTGCATCGCCCCCAGCATGTTCAAACCCCGGTTTGCACCCAGTCGCTCGGCTGAACCTAGCACCCGGGTATCCGCGCCGCTAACGACCAGAATCCCGGCGCGACATTTATCATCGGCAAGACACCGCAACAGTTCTATACCATCCGCCTGCGGCATGTGTAGATCAAGGATAACAACGGTGGGATCGAAATCTTGGTTCAGTCTGATGAACTCGTCCGCTTCACCCGTAGTGCGCACGTCAAAGCCCAGTCGTTCAGCGACCGCACTAAATAAATTGCAGATCTCAGGTTCGTCATCGATGATAAGTAGCCGGTTCGCGTTTTTGTTCATGCTGTTATTTCTGGTCCAGGATCGAGCGAATTTTGGTTGCCAGATTTTCTTTTGTATAAGGCTTGGTCAGCAATTCAGCGCCGCGACTCAGCATGGCCTTATCGAAAATCGCCGTGTCCGCATAACCCGACGTATAAAGGGTCTTCAACTCCGGAAATCGTTGTAGCGCTTGGCGCACTAGTTGCACCCCATTCAAGCCACCCGGCATGACCACGTCTGTGAACAGCAGGTCGATATTGTTCTGCTGGCCCAAAATAGCCAGCGCCGCAGGCCCATCCGCAGCCTCCAGCACGTTGTATCCCAATGTTCTCAACAAGGCCGATGAGATTTCCCTCACCGGTGCCTCGTCCTCAACCAGCAAGATGGTCTCCTTGCCGGTCGGAACCAATCTTCCACTCCCGGTCGTAGTCGCCTCGGTATCGACTTCCGTCGGCGATAAGCGCGGCAGGTAGATTTTTATGCTGGTCCCGTATTCCTCTTCGCTGTAGATCTGGATATGGCCATTTGACTGCTTCACGAACCCGTACACCATGCTCAAGCCCAGGCCGCTGCCTTTAGTACGCTCCTTGGTGCTAAAGAACGGATCGAATACATGCTGCAGAACCTCTTTCGATATGCCAGTACCGTTGTCGCCAACCCGCAGCATCACATACTCACCCGGATACACTTCCGTCTGATTAAGCGCATAGGTTTCATCAATGACGGCGTTGCTGGTCTCGACGACCAGTGTCCCACCTTGCGGCATCGCGTCCCTGGAGTTGATGACCAGATTAATGATTGAGTTCTCCAGTTGACTCGGGTCCACCTGAGTCAGCCAAAGCTCATCCGCTAGCTTCACCCTGACTTCGATATCGTCGCCCAGAGTACGGTGCAGCAGTGGTTCCAGACCGGTGACGAGCTTGTTGACGTCGACGACTTTGGGCGCCAGCAGTTGCTGGCGCGAGAACGCAAGCAGCCGCTTGGTCAGAGCCGCGCCCCGCATCGCTGCATCCAACGCCGCATCGATCGGTCTTTTGATATTTTCGTTAGGTTCCGCAATTTCTTCGACCAGCTGCAGGTTGCCGACAATCACGGTTAGCAGATTGTTGAAATCGTGGGCAACACCGCCAGTCAGCTGTCCCACGGCTTCCATTTTCTGGGCCTGTTGGAGTTGTGCCTCGACCTTTTTGCGATCGGTCATATCACGTATCGCGTAGGCCACGAGTTTTTCCTCACCGGCATCAAGCGGGCTCAAGCTTATTTCGACGGGAAACTCGGTGCCGTCTCTACGCAAGCCCAGAAGCTCAGTACTGACACCG
>JAPUGB010000066.1 GCA_027293165.1 Gammaproteobacteria bacterium | reverse complement strand
ACATGATCAATACGGCTGACCAGGCGCCCGGGAAGGAAGCGGAAGATCGATTCGAGGTGCTAGCGCTGCAGCTGCTTGAAATTACTGCATCAGCCGCCGAATAACTTTACCGGGCCTGTTTTCGGTTGTTGCACCCTCGGTGAACACAAGTTCACCGCTGACCCAGACGGATGTGATGCCTTTGGAGATCAGGTCGGGCTCTTCAGGTGTCGCCCGATCGATGACCGTTTCCGGGTCGAGCAGCACGAGATCGGCTACCGCGCCCTGACGGATCAGGCCGCGATCCGTAAATCCCATGTGTGCCGCCGCGAGGCCGGTCATCTTGTGAATCGCCACTTCCAGCGAAAGCAGATGTTGTGCGCGAACATAACGGCCCAGCACTCGTGGAAACGCACCGGCACTCCGTGGATGCCGATTGATGATTCCGCCATCGGTGCAGATGTTGGTATGGGGCCAGAGCAGTAGCTCACCGATGTCAGCCTCCACCATACTGGTGCCGATAATCGATTCTGCATCTTCACCGGTTTCCTGTTCCCACCTCAAAGCCTCTTCAGCGATTTCTGAGAAGGCGGTGATCACATCGACTTCCCGCAACGCCGCGATTTCCGTCAGTGTCCTGCCAACGTATTCCGGATTCGGCGCGAACTGCGTCATCCAAAGGCCGTCCGGCGGGGCGATCTGGTCCAGAACCTCGGCGATCGCTTCACGGTTGGTGGGATCCCGGTCCGGCAATAAGACCATGATGGTCGATTGCCAGTATACGTAGGGATAAATGTCGGCGGTGATATCTATGCCTTGCGCCCTTGCCGCATCCAGTTTGGCGATAAGGTCTGCTGCACTGCCCCACAGACGCTTCATCGCGAGTTTGATGTGCGAGACCTGTACCGGCATCCCCGTCTCACGCCCGATCAGGATAATTTCGTCAATCGCGTCTTCGAACCAGCGGTCTTCACTGCGCACGTGACTGATGTAGCGGCCGCCCGCATCGGCAGCTGTGTGCGCTAAGGCCAGAACCTCGGATGTATCAGAATGAATCCCTGGCTCGTATTCGAGGCCGGTTGCCAGCCCAAGCGCACCGCTTTCGAGTTCGCTCTTGAGCATTTCGATCATGGCAGCGACTTCGTCCTCGGTTGCCGTGCGACGAAAATCCTCGCCAAGGACTTTGGAACGGAGACTGTTGTGCCCGACATACGACGCGACATTGACGGTTGCCGGCGTTGCTTCCAGGTTCGCGAAAAAATCTGCCAGTGGATAGGGCGAACCCCCGTCCTGTCCGGCAATGAAGGTCGTAATACCCTGGCTGACGACGGGAAGCGCGTCCAGGTGCTCGAGAATATGGCTGTCGGCGTGGCTGTGCGTGTCGATAAAGCCCGGCGTCAGTGTTTGCCCGCCGCCATCGACCACGGTTTCGCCGTCGCATCGTTGCAGGTCTCCAATGTTGGCGATCAGGCCATCGTTGACCCGCACGGCACCAGCAAATGCAGGCGCACCGGAGCCATCGATAATTTCGACATTCCTAATGAGGAAACCCGGCGGATCGTTACGGCAAACGGTGACTTCTTCCTGCGTGCACGCGAACAGCATCAACGCAGTAATCAGGAGCGTGAAATATGTACTCTTATTCATGTCAATTGTCGCCGTCGTCGACTTCAAACTGCCCGGTAAGCCTGCGCCAGACGTGAGACCAGCTTAGCCCGACCGCGAGAAGAGCAGCAACACAAATGAGCCCGACCCAGGTAGCGGAAGACACGGTGCTAACGTTAAGCCAGCCGATGTCAGTCAGCAGCCAGACCACGCCGCCAAGCAATGAGCCGCCCAGAATGAGCCCGAATGTTCCGAGTGAGCGCTGCGTCGCCGCCAGCAGAATGACCCAGCCAATCAGTAGTGCGACACCGACGACGAAATGCTCGGGGCCCAATAGATTCTCGGGAATTGCTGCTCGCAGCCAGCCAACGTAGG
Source organism: Gammaproteobacteria bacterium (assembly GCA_027293165.1). Classification (GTDB taxonomy): domain Bacteria; phylum Pseudomonadota; class Gammaproteobacteria; order Steroidobacterales; genus JAPUGB01. The sequence goes on along the minus strand of JAPUGB010000066.1, from coordinate 1,765 downwards.
AGTACTTGGTCGGATTGTAGGTGACCATGACCAGCAACAGCGATGCAATAAATCGCCACACGAAACCCAACAGGTTGAATTCTCTTGATGCCCGGCGCATCTTTTGAGTGTCAGAACTGTTTCTTGCCATGTTGTCCCTCGGGTTCAAGCCGCCTGTTCGCGCCGCAATTCGTTGATTCGCCGCTGCACTTCCCTAAACAATTCTTCGCGCAGGCCGAAGATGCTGAAAATCTCGACGACGATGAAAAAAGGTGCGGCAAGGCTGGCCTGCACCGGGTGCTTCAGGATAACCGGAACAGACTTTTCCAGCGCATGACCGATGAATTGCGCGAAAAAACCGCCGAAAAATGTCGTGGCGGCGATAGTTCCGGACACCGCCAGCGGCTCTGTCCCAATGCGGGTGGCCAGGATCGCGAGTGGAACCGCATATAAAAGGAATACGACGCTGAATATTCGATCCAGCGTGAAGTAGAAAACGAAAAGACCGAACGTGGCGACATGCGCGAGATTGAGGGTGTAGCCCAGTATGTTGGTGCTGACCCAACTGAGCGGGATGAATACGCCCAGCATGATGACCGGGATTCCCACCAGGTGCAGGGCGAGATTAAGCGGGCGCTGGTGAGCGGACGCATAGCCCGTCAGCATGGCCATCAGTTTTGATTCGGTATTTACGGCGTGCCCCGGATTCGGTACTGAGGGGCAAATTTACCACGAGAATGGCCTGCTGAACTTTTTTGCTGTCCTTGCGATATGATGGCAGGTCAACCCTGGCCTGCGGATATACCTCATGCAATTTGCTCCTTTTGACCTCGAATACACGCAATCCATCTGGGAACAGAAGGTCGACATCAACCTGACCGAAAGCGGCGTTCATCCGATTCGGCTCGATGACCTGCTCGGTGACGACAAAGAGAAGCTTGCCACGTTGTTGTCGAGCGAGCTCAATTACCCGCACGTCAACGGCAATCCGGAGCTGCGCGAAAGTATTGCGGCTTTATACGATGGCGCGCGCACGGAAAACGTGATCGTTACCGTGGGTGCGGCGGAAGCGAATAACGTCGTAATCCAGACCTTGCTCGAACCGGGCGATGCGCTCGCCACGCAGGCGCCGACATACAAGCAGGTGTGGGGTCTCGCGCAGAACAAAGGCTGCGAGGTGCGGCCGTTTCACCTGCTGGCCGATGAGGGCTGGCGTCTCGACATCGACGACCTCAAAGTACAGGTGACGGACAAGACGCGCATAGTCGCGATCTGCAACCCGAATAACCCGACCGGTTACATCATGACCGGCGAAGAAATGGATGCTGTCGTCGCCGCTGCCGATAAGGTTGGCGCATGGATCCTGGCCGACGAGGTGTACCGCGGTGCTGAACGGGTGCAGGAAGAAGAGACGCCGTCGTTCTTCGGTCGCTACGACAAGGTGCTGGCAATTGGCAGCATGAGCAAGGCATATGGCCTGCCGGGGTTGCGCATCGGCTGGGTGGTCGGGCCACCCGCTACTATTGGGGATATCTGGCGGCGGCACGAATACACGACCATTACCGCGACGATGCTGAGCAACATCCTGGCAGCCTACGCATTGTCGCCGGAAGTACGCCCGCGCCTGATAAAAAGAACACGCGATTACATTCGCAACGGCTTCCCGGTACTCGAGGAATGGATGGCGCAGCAGAACGGCTTGTTCAGTTGTACGCCGCCACAGGCATCCGCTGTGTCGTTCGTTCGCTATCACCTCGACATGAATTCCACGGAACTGATGGAAAAA
>JAPUGB010000065.1 GCA_027293165.1 Gammaproteobacteria bacterium | reverse complement strand
TCGATAATCTTTTCATATCGGACGGTAGCGTTTTCACGACCAGCACTTGCGAGAATCCGACCTTGACCATCGTGGCGCTTGCCATCCGTCAGGCCGACTACATCGTCCGTGAAATGTCCCAGCGGGCTTTCTGATGCTGTTATCCGTGGGTTTATTTAGCGATATAGAATTATATATCAATAAGTTATATAATATATTGAATGTAGTTTATTTTAATAGGGTCGACGGTTCGAATCCTCTCGCCCCGACCACTTGTTGCACTTAAACTTGTACTTCACAACATTTCGTCGGCGACGATTTCCGCTAGTCGATGGGTCCAGTTGGTCTCCGGCGCTGTGTGCAGTTCCGCTGATAGCTCCATATCGGGAATGAACAACCTGTCAAGCAGGGTATTGACCGTATCCTGATCCGATGTGCTGAGATTGAGTTCTTTATTGATCTCCAGGCTCATTTTGTCGAAATTGGCCGAACCCATGCACGCCCAGCCGTCATACACAGCGGCTTTGATGTGCGTCATTCCCGGGTACAGGTACACGCGGATTCCGTTTTTGAGCATGGTATTGATCGCGATCTTATTGCTGCGATTCATGGTTTCGTGGTTGCCCTCCGCGGGGAGAATGATCCGGACATCCACCCCGCGCCGACGTGCCCGCGCCAGTTCATAAAGCATCCGGTCATCTGAAATATACGGATTCTCAATGTATATGTAGCTCTGGCTCCGGCGGATAGCTTCGAGCTGGGTGCGGTATATCTGGGAATCGTGCGCGCGCGTGAACAGGGCCCTGATCGGATAGCCTTGCGTTTGCGCCTGGCTTTCGCCGCGGGTCAGCAGGTGCGCTGCGACGGCGAAGTCGCCCAGCAGGCTGGCTCTGTTCCACGCCTTGTCCGAATCCTGCTGCAGGATCGTCACGACGGGCCCGGTCACCGCCATCATCATGTCGTGCCAGTCATAACGATACTCGCGGCCGATATTCATTCCACCGACAAAGGCCAGCTTGCCGTCGACTATCGTGGACTTGACGTGATCACCGGTGAACCATGGGTTCGTGTGCGTGCGGACTTTTACCCGCGATCGGCTGCGCAGGTGGTTCTGCATCGACAGTGGTGGCGAGAAATTTGCGGGCATATTCTCGGGATCGGTCTGTGTCCCCAGTAGCGCACCAAAGCCGTCCAACAGAACTTTGACGTCGATATCTTTGGAGCGAATTTTCAGCAGATTCGCGACTCGGACCGCGTAGTCGTCGTTGTCGAATATATATGTCCGCACATCGATAGATTCCTGGGCGTTGTGAATGGCATTCTCGAGGCGCGGGAAATACTCGTGCCCGTCGATCAAAAACTCGATCCTGCCGTTCGACGACGGCGCTCCAAGGATTCGATCCAGGTCGCTTTCCCATTCGTGTAGATTCATGCCGGGCTGGTTGCCCACCGGGGGCACTGCAGTTTGCTCGAGGAGCGGGAACTGCACGACGTCGATGCTGAGCCGTTGGACGAAACCCGTGCTGGACTTGAACACGACGGCATAGAGCGCCTTTCCGGTGGATATCGGCCTGACGAACGGGTCCAGATACCATGTGCGCGCTATCTGCTCGGTGGCCTGGGCAATGCCGGCGGCACGCCGAACGATGGGTTGGCGGCGTAGCGCGTCAGCCCTAAAGACGTAGCTCGACACCTGCGGAGCTGACCCGTCGGAGTTGGCTTGCCAACTGCTCGCGTTGTGGGCGGTATTCCAAGACGGCGAGCCGGCGCAGGCCGCCATCACCAGCCCGGCAGTCAGGACAGGCAGACAGGACCGAGTGCGGCTAAAGTCTATCGTTCGCATGCTCCCCACCCCCGCTCCGTTTGACTGAAGAAGCAGGCTAGACGGAGACTGCTTAAAAACCGGTTACGGAGCGCTTACAGCTGGATTACAGTTGCGGGGGCATCGGCTCACGGTGCTTCTGAGCACCTGGGCGGGATGAGGGGGGGCCTAAGCGCCTAGCGGTCAGTGTTCCTCCTGCCAGTTGATCGCAGCAGCGCAGGCGCCGCAGGATTCGCCACAGCCCTAGGATGCACGCGGGCTGACCATGGCCAGCGAGGTGGCTGGTTTTGGCCGCAGCATCAGTTTTGATTACGGAGCGATAGCCATGAGCCGTGTAGCGTCACAACTCCCTGCAGCCGGTTCAGCAGGCGGCCCGTATGACTCGGTCCGCGACTTTCTTAACGACCTAGAGGCCAGGGGTCGGGTCGAGCGTATTCGCGAAATGGACCAGGACGCGTTCGAAATGACGGCTTTCGCCTATCGATTGCTGGATCGTCTTGGCTATGAGAAAGCGCCAGCCTTCGTCGTCGAACGGGTCAAGACCGGGGGTCAGTGGCGCGAGGGGCCGGTGCTTGGCAATCAATTTGGCAGCTGGGTCGACGAAGCGCTCGTATTTGGTGTCGAAAACGTTTCCCAGGACCAGGAGGAGATGTACTGGGCGGTCATGGACAAACTCTTCGGTCGTCTCGACAGTGGCGGACGCTGGCAGCGCATTCCACCCGTGGAGATTTCCAATGCCGCCGACGCCCCGTGCAAACAGGTAACGCTTACCGGCGACGAGATCGATATCGAGCAGTTTGCCTGGCTCCAGAACAATCCGGCCGACGCCGGGCGTTATATCAATATGGGCGCTGTGTTTGTCGACGATCCGGAATTTGGTTCCAACGTGGGTACTTATCGCTGTCAGGTTCAGGGTCCGCGGCAAATCGGCGTGAACATGGGGCCCGGCCAGCACGCCTGGCGCATTTTGAACAGCATGCGAAAACGCGGCGACAAGGTCGCCCGTTGCGCCGTAGCCGTTGGTGTTGACCCGATCACCTTCGTCACGAGCAGTACCAAGATGGCTGACTTCGGTGTCAATGAGCTCGAAGTGGCGGGGGGGCTGCGGGGCAAACCGGTCGAAGTGGTCCGCTGTGAAACTTGCGACATTCGCGTGCCGGCGCATGCCGAGATGATCATAGAGGGTGAAATTCCGCTGGATAAGACCGCGCCGGAAGGTCCCTATGGCGAGCTTTTCGGATTCCTGGGCCCGCAGGTGCCCGAAAACTTTTTCATGGAGCTGAAACTTGTCACCCACCGTGACAAGCCGTGGATTCAGAATTCATTCACCGGGATTACACTGGACATGCCCAAAGGCCCCCAGACCGCGGCAGAATTCAACCGCTATAAACAGCTGATCCCGAATCTGACTGGTTTTTATACGCCCAAAGGAACAATCGGCGTTGTGTTCGTGCGAATCAACAAACGCTTCCCCGGCGAGGGCATGGCCGCCGGTCAACAGGTTTCGGCGAACCCCGGCCAGAACAAGATTGTCATCGTCGTCGATCACGACGTCAATATCTTCGATCCCGTCCGGGTGCTGCACGCCATCGGTGCGCGGTGGCAGCCGGGCAGCGCCACTCTGGTGGTGCCGCAAACCCAGATGCTGGTGCCGGATCCGAGCAAGCCGCACACATTTCTGAGCAGCAAGATCGTCATTGACGCGACCCGGCAGCTGCCAGCTGAAGGCGGCCCAAAAAAGTTCGCGCCAGTGTCCCGGGAGTTGCTGAGGGATAGTTGCCCCGATTTGTTTGCTCAGACCGATGCCAAGTGGGGCGACATCTTCGCTAAATGGGGCGGCTGACGGTCGTTGTGTTCCCTCGCAGGCAGGCAATCAATTCAACACGAATTGGCACGGAGTAGCCCTGGATGCAGATTGACATTGTCCTGGAGCCGGATAGCCCGGCACGCTTTGCTGAACTCGCGGCGCTGGCCGAAAACTATGATTTCGGCGCTGTGTGGACCGCCAATCACTTGGCCGCACGCGATCCTTTCATGTGTTTCATGGAGGCTGCCCGGGCGACGAGCAGGATTCGCTTGGGACCGGTCGCAATCAGCCCGTTCGAGGTGCATCCACTGAAATTGGCCAACCAGCTGTTCACCCTGAACGAATTTTCTAACGGGCGAGCGAACCTGGTTGTCGGCGGCGGAGGCGGGACCGTCATTGGCATGGGGCTAAAACCGGCCCGCCGCACGATGATTCCCCACATGGTCCGTGGGGTCAGCGAATGCGTGGAATTCATCCAGGGCGCCTCCGCGAAAAGACCGCTGGATTTCGATGGGCAGCTATTCCAGATCCATGGCTACGATCCGGAATGGGCCAGCGATGCGCCGCCGTTGCTGTATATCGCAGCCAGCAAGGAGCAGATGTTACGCCTGGCAGTCCGCCTGGCCGACGGATTGATGTTGAGCGACACGCCCTTGCCACGGATCGATGCGACCATGGCCATCATCCGCGACGCATTGGTAAATTACGGGAGGTCCGAATCCGAGTTTCGTATCAGCAATCTGGTTTCCTGGCACGTCAAAGCTGACCGCGCACAAGCGGTTCAGGAAGCGCGCGCCAAATTATTTGTCAGGGGCTTGCTGGACCGCATGTATGTCTCGACATTCATGGATGAAGACGACAGCGCTTTCGTCGAAGAAAATCTAGGCGCATTCGCAAAAGCCTATGCGGCAAATTCACCGGTAATCGAGGGGGTACCGGACCGGCTCGTCGATGCGCTGGTGGAGCATTTAACGCTTACTGGTAGCGTGGATGACGTTGATACACTGACCGAGCTTATGATGAGCTACCGTCAGGCCGGCGTTAACGAGTTAGCGATCAGGTTATACGGCCAGCCCGAGGATTCAATCCGGCTGCTCGGTGAACGGGTCCTCCCGGCATTGCAATAGGCTGGCCTGTCAAAGTTTGGCGCAGCAGCCGGTAACGATGGTCGATAGCGATTCGAGCGCGTCGTTATTGGTCTCGACCCCCAACAGTTTCAGGTACCCCAGCAGGTTGTACTGTGCGTCTTGCATCTGCGCAGCGGAATCGCTCCGGCTGGCCCGTTCGGGCGCGATCAGTTTTTCCAATACGTTTTGTTCGACGCTTTCTGCGTGCAATTCGGTAGCACCGATTTCTATCTTCAGCTCGCTGGCCATCTTAGGATCAACATGAGTGAATTCGGCTTCAAGTCGTCGGCGAACGGCGCGAACGGGCTTAATTACCTCAGTCTGCCACTCTGCAACGCTGGCGACCGCATCTGCGATGGTTCGATCGTCCAGGCGACCTGCACCGGTCGACGCCGCCCAGCAGCAGAACAGCACAATGTTGACGTCACAGCCATGGCGGTCCTGCAAGCTTAGGCAGGCGTCAGCGATACCGGGGCGTGCATAGACGTCGAGAGAAAACGTCCAAAAAGGTCGATTTTCTGAATCGGAGTTGCTAGTCATGTTGAGATTTGGTGGCGGGCTAACGCTAGTAGCGCAACCGCTTGGCTGTGTCGTAGGTTTCAAGCTTTATCAATGCGATTTCATCGTCCGCAAGGCTATTGGCATAGTTCGTCGGTTTCCGTATCTGGCCGGCTGCAGCATTGATGTCGTGATCTTTATCCGGGAACCCGCAATGTGCAAATAAGTTGGTGACATGGGTCTTCGGTTGGTCGCACAAATCCTCGAACCGAATCAAAATCGACGCAGCGCGCACGGCCGGACTCTTTTCCAGAAGGTCCGCGAGGTACCCGTAAACCTGGCTCCAGTAGATTGCCCAGCCACGAATCTCTTCTCCCCGCCGCCAGGCGCTATACACCACCTTGGTACGTTCGGTGTTACCGGTATTTATCGGCCTGCGATCAAGGCCGAATTCGAATTCCCCGACCCGTTTCAGGTGAGCGCGCGCCCGTGGGTTTGCCTTCTGGCCGCGGCGAAACAAATCTTGTTGCTTCATCAGCGACGCAATATGCGCTACCGGCTGCCGAACCGGTATTACAAAGCGGGCATCGGGGAAAATCTTCAGCAGATATTCGAGCCGGGTAACGTGGTAGTTGGCTTTTGCTACGTACCGATCGGCATTGCGCCCCAGGAGCAACTTGCGAATGTGATCAATGTAAAATTTCTCGAATGAGCTATTCGAGGTCGTTGCATTCAGTACATTGCTTTCACGTGGCTCGTGCAGGCCCGAAAAAAATTGCATCCACAGCGCTTCTTCCATCGCTTCAGGACTGTTCGGCGCCTTTGTGGCACCGTCCCGGTGGGTTCGCAGTGCGGGTTTGCCGGCTTTCGTTTTGGCAGATTTGAAAAGCCAGTTCGACCAATACGGCGTAAACAGCAGGGGAAAATCCTTGTTGCGGTGGGAAGCGACACCCGGCAGTTCAGCCATGATCTCGAGCAATATCCTGCCGCCCGATCGGGCCAGACCGGTTATGAAAACGGGTCTTTCAATCTCAATGTCCGCCAGTCGTGCAGCCAGCACTTTGGTTTCGAACTTGCTGATCAGGCGCCAGGTGCGGGGGTTATCGAGGACCAGTCGGCCAAAAAAGTCCAGGCTTTGAGATACACGGAAAATATCGGCATCGCTAGCAGAGGAGTTTGTCATGTCAGCGCGCACCCTATATGAAATGTAAGGAATTCTCCAATTCGGGTGTACCATGACCGCCGTTGCCTGGGCTAGTCGCGTGCGGGCGGCGTTGTCGGCATTTGTTCCTGTGAATTCGGCGTAGTCGGAAGGGCAAGAATGCTTCAATACTCGTTTTTTATCGGCCTGGTTGTTCTGGTTACGCTGGCATTTTTGGGTCTGCTTGCAGACTTTGCACAACCTATATTCTGGGCTGCGACCTTTGGCGTCGTGTTTCATCCACTCCAGGTATATTTGGAGCGCCTGCTACACGGGCGGAGCTCGCTGGCAGCGATGCTGACCGTCATCATCATTTTCTTCACGGTAATCGTTCCTGCCTTACTCATCGCATCCGCCGTCGTGCGAGAAGCGACCGACTTTTACGCGCGCATTCAGAGCGGCGAGATTAATCCGCAGGCTTTATGGATATGGCTTCAGTCGTTGCTCCCACAGATGGGAGCCTTCGGTGAACGCATTGGTTTCGACATTGACGAGATAGGAAAAAATCTGGCTGCCGCAGCAGTAGCAGGCAGCAGATTTATTGGATCAATGGCGCTGACTGTAGGGCAAAACGCGGCACGGTTTGTGGTGATGTTTTTTCTGATGCTGTACCTGTTGTTTTTCTTCATGCGCGACGGTGAACATTTACTCGAAGTAATCGTCCACGCCCTGCCTTTTGGGGATGATCGGGAACGCGAATTGTTCAGGAAGTTTGCCCAGGTTTCGCGCGCGACCGTCAAGAGCACACTGGTCATTGGGTTCATCCAGGGGGTTCTCGGCGGCATGATGTTCGCGATATTGGGCATACAGGGCGCGGTATTCTGGGGTGTGGTCATGCTTGTTTTGTCGCTGTTGCCGGTTGTGGGAACGAGCCTGGTCTGGGGTCCCGCGGCGCTGATCCTGATCGCGAATGGCGCTTGGCAGAAAGGGGCCTTTTTAATCGCATTTGGCGTCCTGGTCATCGGGCTCGTCGACAATCTGCTGCGCCCGATACTCGTCGGTCGGGATACCAAAATGCCCGACTACCTGGTGCTGCTGTCAACACTCGGCGGATTGACCGTATTTGGTGTCTCAGGGTTCGTGATTGGACCGGTTATCGCGGCCTTGTTCCTGACCGTATGGACCATGTTTCAACAAGAGCAGCAAAAGAGGGTCCTGGCGCCGGACGGCGACTAAATACGCTGGCAAGCGCAGGTTTGGGCTCGGCCATCCCCGTGCCACTGCTGGACCGCTTGATATCAGCCATTCTGAGCCCATATATGTTCGAAGCGATGTGAATCTGCCCGGCTGGGGCGGCGGCGGCATGCGTAATAGCAGAACCAGCGTGGATATCGAGCACAACGAAAATTTCAAGCAAGCCGACTCCGAGCACGGTTCTGGCGAACTCGTCAGGGCGTCCGAACTTCTGCCGGACGTGATACCGATACTTCCAGAGGAACGCCGGCCGGTATTCCCCGGTCAGCTGATCCCTTTGGTCGTGCCCGATAAGTGGGAAACAACAATCAAGGCCGCAATGGAATCCGAGCACAAGGTGATCGGCCTGTTGCTGACCAAGACGGAAGCGGCGGAACAGCCCGGCCCGGATGACTTGTATACATCCGGAACTGCTTGCCGAATCCATCGGGCGATGAGAGCCGAAGGCCGTTTGCAGGTGCTCATACAAGGTTTGCAGCGGTTTTCGGTCGACAAATGGATATCCGAAAAAGTTCCGTATCGTGCGCGTGTCCTCTACCAGCTCGAACGGGTGTCGCGTCCCGAATCCGAAATCAAGGCATACGCGGTCGCCATCATCAACGTCATTAAGGAACTTGTTCCCCTGAACCCACTGTACGGGGAAGAGCTGAAGGTTTTTCTCGAAAACTTCAGTCCCAATGAACCGTCCCGATTGGCGGATTTTGCCGCATCCATGACGACTGCCTCGAAGGCTGAGCTGCAGAATGTGCTGCAGACTCATAGTCTAATGCCACGCCTTGAGAAGGTGATCGTTCTAATTCGTAAGGAACTGGAAATCGCGCGTGCGCAGGCCAAGATTCACGAGAAAGTCGAGCAGGAAATCCACGGACGGCAACGTGAGGTTTTCCTGCGTGAGCAATTGAAAGCGATACAACAGGAACTCGGTCTCTCCAAGGATGATCGAACAGCGGAACAGGATCGTTTCAGGGACCGATTGAAAGACTTGACGCTGTCTGATAAAGCCCAAAAGCGCATCGATGATGAAATGGAAAAATTAGGGTTGCTCGAAACCGGATCACCTGAATACTCGGTAACGCGCAACTACCTTGATTGGCTGACTGCACTGCCATGGGGACGCTACACGGAGGATTACATCGATCTGAACGAGGCGAGGGCCGTCTTGGATCAGGACCACGAAGGCCTTGAAGAAGTCAAGGAGCGAATCATCGAGTTTCTCGCCGTCGCTGAAATGAAGGGCGAGGTTTCGGGGTCGATTCTCCTGTTCGTTGGGCCACCCGGCGTGGGCAAGACATCTTTGGGCCGTTCCATTGCCGCAGCGCTTGGACGCGAATTTTTCCGCTTTTCGCTTGGGGGCATGCGCGATGAGGCGGAAATCAAGGGTCATCGTCGAACCTATATAGGCGCGATGCCTGGAAAATTCATACAGGCCATCAAGGACACCGGTTCGGCAAACCCGGTCATCATGCTGGATGAACTGGACAAGGTTGGTGCCTCGTATCACGGTGACCCGGCCTCAGCACTGCTCGAAGTTCTTGACCCCGAGCAGAACGCAGGATTCCTTGATCACTACATCGATGTGCCGTTTGACCTTTCTAAAGTGCTGTTCATAGCGACCGCAAACCAACTCGATACGATACCGGCTCCGTTGCTGGACCGTACGGAGATCATCAGGCTATCCGGCTACCTGACCGAGGAGAAGCTGGATATCGCACTGAAGCACCTGATTCCAAGGCAGCTTGAACGCGCAGGGCTGACCCGCAAGGACCTTCGGATCACGCGATCGGCGCTGCGTCGGATCATAGAAGGCTATGCCCGGGAAGCAGGAGTCCGGAAGTTGGAGAAACAGATCGGTGCCGTCGTGCGAAAGGCGGTTGTGCAGATACTCGAGGGCGCAACGAAGCCTGTGCGGGTCGGCTCCGATTCACTGGAAGAATACCTCGGCAAACCGGAGTTCAAGGCATCCCGGTTAGTGGGCGGAGTCGGAGTATCAACCGGTCTGGCGTGGACGGCACTCGGTGGCACGATCATGAATATCGAAGCCAATCGCGTCCATTCGTCCGGACGGGGAATGACGTTGACTGGACAGTTGGGCGAAGTCATGCGGGAGTCGGCAACCATTGCCTACAGTCACATTGTTAGCAATGCCGAGAAATATGGCGTCAAGTCAGATTACTTTGATAACGCGCAAGTTCACCTGCACGTGCCGGCCGGCGCTACCCCGAAGGATGGGCCCAGCGCGGGCATAACAATGGCAAGTGCTTTTTTGTCACTGGCCCGCCAGCGGCGGATTAGAAACAAATTAGCGATGACGGGTGAATTGACGCTGACCGGTCAGGTGCTGCCGGTCGGTGGGGTTCGCGAGAAACTCGTCGCGGCCAGGCGCGCGGGAATGAAAGAGGTGATTCTTCCCAAAGCAAACCAAGGTGATTTCGAGGAAATTCCCGAATATATCAGGCGGAATCTGAGCGTGCATTTTGTCGAAACATTTCGGGACGTTGTCGAGTTGCTTTTCCCTTCCCGAGCGTGACTATCGGCTGCGAATCTGCAGCATCAGTGGTGGGCATCGGGGAATATGTGTTCGACGGTTTGTATATCGAGTTCCTCGCTACTGAGGAGGCGATCCTCAATACCGAGTAAGATCGGTTCGGCTGCGGTGCGATAGATGTTGATCTTGGCATTGAACACGTTGCGACTTAGGCCGTGTTTGTCATGAATCTTCATTTTGCGCACGCTAAACGTGCCATCGGATTGTTGCTTGCCGGTCAGGTAGCATTTGATGGATTGGATTGCTTCGCCGGACAATTCCAGCCCGTTCAGCTGCAACAGGTTTTCCTGCGCTCTATCGACAAAGCCGATCGAGTCAACGGAAACCAAATCCGCACCTGGATCTTCAGAAAGAGGCAGCTCGGCATTGAATTCGCCGACGAAAATCTGTCCTGGCAATGCGCGTTCGATCATCCGCGCTAGTTCGATCGTCACGTTTCCGACGATATCGCTGAAGACAGTTGGATTAAGCCCTTCCGCTTGGTGAAACTCGTAGCAACTGCCCACGTGAAAGCAGGCACGGAGTAACGGTACGGTTCTGCCGTGCGCCTTGCGCCGCGCAATGGCGTTGTCTGCCAACACCAGGTGCATCAGGTGATACAGATTCGTATTGGCTGCCACACCGCGGTCCCGGTTCCAGATGTAAAAGCCATCTCCGGTGCTTGATCGGGCAAAATTGATATCAATGGCTTTATCCAGAATTTTGCTGTGCGCGGAATTCAACGAGTACGAAAGGCTGTTGAGCTGGGTCATTTGCTCAAACGGACTGAGCAGGCTGAAGCCAACGATATCAAACAGAGCTACTGCCCGATTCTGCACATAGCTGACGCTGTAACGTTTGATCAGCTTTTCGACAATTTCGGTTTCTGCCGGCGAACCAGACAGCGCTTGACGCAGGTCCACGTATTCTGTCTCCACGCCGAGCAGCTTTGCCGAATTCTGAATTTGTCTGAGCGTTAGCTGCCGCCTGCCAGATAACAGGCCAATAATGAAATTCTGGCTGTCCCCAGACGGCAGCGGTCCAGTCGACGAGACGATGTCGTCGTGTTTGGCCAGCGCGTAATTGGCAACCGCGTAGTGTGGAAGGACCAGCAGCATCACGCCTCGATCGTAGGCGCACCAGGCAAGGATAAAATTTCGGCCCAGGCCCCACAGCGCATGAAGTATCCGGTCCAGCTCGACCAGGTTGCTGCGTTCGCTGAGGTTCAGCGAATCGACATCGCCCACCGGATTGTTCCAGTACTCGTAGCCGGTCAGACCCAGCCCGGCTGATGTGGTGGTTCTCGTGCTGAATGGCATTGTTTGCGGGTTCGGGCGATGATACCGCGAGGACCATACATAGCATGGATGATGCACAAACGTAATCGAATTTGGCCCGGCCATGCAAGGATGGTTGGTTTGGGCCGCGCTTGGCAACGATAGAAAATGTTCTCGCGACTGGATAATTCTACGCTAAGCGAGCTGAAGGGTATCGTTGGCTCAGCTGGCTGGTCCGATGATTCTGAGGTGATTGCGCCGCATATATCCGAGTGGCGCGGTCTGTTCAGCGGCTCGACCCCGATCATGCTGATGCCGGACACAACGGGCGAAGTCGCAGCCATTTTGCGCTGCTGCAACGAGCGAGGAATCGGTATTGTCCCGCAGGGCGGGAACACAGGGCTTGCAGGCGGCGCGATTCCGCACAGTAAACCGGACGCACCGGAGATTTTGCTGTCTGCTTCCCGCTTGAATCGAATACGCGAGCTAGACGCTGAGAATTTCACGCTGACCGCTGAGGCGGGTTGCGTGCTGGCGACCTTGCAGCAGGCGGCGGCCGCGGCGGATCGGCTGTTTCCACTCAGTCTGGCGGCCGAGGGCAGCTGCCAGATCGGTGGGAATATCTCCACCAACGCTGGCGGTACCAATGTCATGCGCTATGGAAACGTACGCGAATCGGTGCTGGGCCTGGAGGTCGTGCTGCCAAATGGCCGCATCGTTGATGGCCTGCGTGGGCTAAGGAAGGACAACACCGGCTACGATCTGAAACAACTATTCATCGGAGCTGAAGGCACGCTGGGTTTTATCACCGCTGCCGTCTGCAAACTGTTCCCGCTACCGCGCAGCTCTGCGACGGCGTTACTGGCAGTCGACGAACCTCGGGCAGCCGTTGACCTGTTCACGCGGGCACAGCTAAGTCTTGGAGATGAATTGATCGCCTTTGAAATTTTTCCGCGGCTCGCGCTGGATATGGTACTGGCCCATATCGACGGTTGTCGCGATCCGTTTGACAAGGCGTGGGACTGGTATCTACTGATCGAGATCGCTGGCGTGCGGGATCAAGCGGACACCGACCAGAATCTGACCGGCTTTCTGGATGCCAGCCTGGCAGCGGGTGTCGTTCGTGATGGGGTCATTGCGCAGAGTGGCACACAACGGGCTGATTTGTGGAGGCTAAGGCACAGCATCTCCGAAGCGCAGCGTCACGCTGGAGCCAGCATTAAGAATGATATTTCGGTGCCGGTGGCACGGGTTGCACAGTTCATAGATGAGGCCGCCAGCTACGCGGCGCAGCGTGTGACAGGTGTTCGGCCGGTCGCTTTCGGGCACCTCGGCGATGGCAACATTCATTTCAACCTGAGCCAGCCGGAAGCAATGCCCTCGCAGGAGTTTCTCGATCTCTGGGACGAGATCACCGCAGCGATCCATACAATCGCCGTGCAACTCGGCGGCAGTTTCAGTGCCGAACACGGAATCGGCGCCCTGAAAACCGGTGAACTGGTACGACTGCGTTCCGAGGTGGAACTGGATCTGATGCGGGCAATCAAGCAGGCGGTCGATCCTCGCGGGATCATGAATCCGGGCAAGGTGCTTGAACGATGAGCGGACTTAGCCCGGACCACGGCCTGACAAACCAGCGCATTGGCGGGGTATTGCGACCATCTCGGCTGCTCGTGTGTACAATCGAACGCAACAGGCGGACGCAACAGTCGCAACGGATCGGAACCAAAAACCATGACTGACAGGCAGAACAGGAAAGACGAAAACGGCAAGGCACAGCGCCGTTACTCCAGCGTTGTAGTCGATGGTATCGAAAAGGCCCCGAGTCGGGCGATGCTCCGCGCCGTCGGGTTCACGGATGAAGACTTTGGCAAATCCCAGATCGGTATCGCATCCACCTGGAGCATGGTGACGCCGTGCAATATGCACATCGGGAAGTTGGCGGATGAAGCCGCGGCCGGCGCGAATGCGGCCGGCGGTAAAGCGGTGTTGTTCAATACCATAACGGTTTCAGACGGAATCTCTATGGGCACGCCCGGCATGCGGTATTCGCTGGTGTCGCGAGAGGTCATCGCAGACTCCATCGAAACCGTCGTCGGCGGCGAGGGATTTGACGGTTTTGTCGCGATCGGCGGCTGCGACAAAAACATGCCCGGGTGCCTGATGGCAATGTCCCGGCTCAACCGCCCGGCGGTGTTCGTCTATGGTGGGACCATACAGCCGGGTCCGCAGCGGCGCGACATCGTGTCTGTTTTCGAGGCCGTCGGTGGTGTTGCGAGCGGCCGGCTTAGCGAAGCGGAACTGCTCGATGTCGAGCGAACGGCAATACCCGGGCCAGGTTCCTGCGGCGGCATGTATACAGCCAATACCATGGCGTCCGCGATCGAAGCACTGGGCATGAGCCTGCCCAACAGTTCGGCCCAGGATGCGATCTCTGAACACAAACGCATCGACAGCAGAAACGCAGGCGAAGCGGTCGTCAATCTGATCCGCGCAGGGATCCGACCATCCGATATCATGACCCGGGCAGCTTTCGAAAACGCTGTCACCGTGGTTATCGCGCTGGGTGGGTCGACGAATGCGGTGCTGCATTTAATTGCGATGGCATGCGAGGCAGGCGTTGAGCTGGAGCTGGATGATTTCAGCCGAATCGGCGCGAAAGTTCCGGTACTGGCCGATCTTAAACCCAGTGGCCCTTACACGATGTCTGACCTGGTCGCCATTGGCGGCGTGCAGCCGCTGATGAAACGGCTGCTGAACCAGCAATTGCTGCACGGCGACTGCCTGACCGTCAGTGGCAAGACGATGGCCGAAAATCTGGCGGCAGCACCGGACTATCCGCCGGAGCAGGACATCGTCAAGAGCTTCGACCAACCGATCAAGCCAGACAGCCACCTCGTCATTTTGTACGGGAATCTAGCCCCGGAAGGCGCCGTGGCGAAGATTACGGGTAAGGAAGGCACCAGCTTCAGTGGTTCGGCTCGGGTCTATGGGTCCGAGGAAAGCGCCTTACAGGCGATTCTGGATGGCACGGTGGTGGCCGGCGACGTCGTGGTCATTCGCTACGAAGGTCCCAAAGGCGGCCCCGGCATGCGTGAAATGCTCAGTCCAACGAGTGCGATCGTGGGGAAAGGCCTCGGCGACCAGGTCGCATTGATCACCGATGGGCGTTTCTCCGGCGGCAGCCACGGCTTTGTCGTCGGTCACGTCACGCCGGAAGCTGCAGTTGGCGGTCCGCTGGCGCTGATCGAAGACGGTGACCGGATCACGATCCATGCAGAGGAACGGACCATTGAGCTGGCTGTGGATGACGCAGAGCTCAGCGCTCGTCGCGAGCGCTGGACGCCACCGGAGCCTGAAGCCGGGCAGGGAGTGCTGGCCAAATACGCGCGACTGGTGAGTTCCGCGTCACTCGGAGCGGTGACCGGGCAGGTGTGACGCCGGAGTTGACGGGCGTGCGGACATTGGGTTTACTACCGTGCATGGATACGCGTGAACACAGTAAACGCATGATGGACAAACGCTCTGGCCGATTGGCCGGATGCTGGTGGTGCGGGGTTTAAGACGGAATTTGTTACCGGTCTGAATGGAATCAAGAGAAGCCCGCAACGGCGCAGCCGGAGCGGGCTTTTTTTTAGTGGTGGCGGGGACCGGTAGCCGCCGGGACTTCATAGACGGTGATTTGGGGCCGACAGCAAAGATGAATGCGGCACAACGCAAAAACAGCGACGCACAACCCGCTTGGGTGGTGCTCAAGTTCGGCGGCACCAGCGTGGCATCGGCAGCCAACTGGGCAACGATCCACGCGTTAGTGCGCGACCGGCTCGACGCCGGTATGCGCCCGTTGGTGGTGCATTCGGCGATTGCAGGAACCTCCGACCAGCTGGAGGAACTGCTGCGCCATGCGACGGCCGGAGGGGATGATGCGCTGCTGACTGAGTTCTTCGAGCGTTATTTAACGCTGGCTGCCGATCTGGGCGTCGATGGGACCACACTGCTGCAGCCTTACCTGGTCCAGCTCGAACAGCTGATTGCAGGAATTAAGCAGCTGCGCTTGGTGAGCCCGCCGGTACACGCGACGGTGTTGGCTCTGGGCGAACTGATGGCGACGACGCTCGGAGCCGCTTATTTGCAAGGCGAGGGTCTCGAGGTGCACTGGCTGGATGCGCGCGAGCTGTTGCGCAGTATCGAGTTGGTCAATGGCAGCGAACGCGCCAACTATCTGGGCGCGCGCTGCGATTATGACCCGGACCCTGAGCTGCAAAAGCGTCTTGGCAAGTTTGACGGCGTGGTCCTGACCCAGGGCTTTATTGCCCGCAATGCACGTGGCGAAGGCGTGCTGCTGGGCCGCGGCGGTTCCGACGTTTCCGCCGCCTACCTGGCCGCGAAGCTGCAGGCGCAGCGGTTGGAGGTCTGGACCGATGTGCCCGGTCTGTTCAGCGCCAACCCGCACGAGGTACCCGGTGCGCGGCTGCTGCGGGCGCTGCGCTATGAGGAGGCTCAGGAAATCGCTGCGACCGGAGCAACGGTGCTGCATCCCCGGTCCGTCTCGCCGGTGCGCCGATTCAATATCCCGATGTGGGTGAAGTGCACGCTGCGGCCTGATTCGCCGGGTACCCGCATCGGCCACGATGCCGGCGATGACGCGCCGCGGCTGAAGGCCATTTCCCGGCGCAGCGGCGTCACGCTGGTGTCGATGGAGACCCAGTCGATGTGGCAGGAGGCCGGTTTTCTTTCGGATTCTTTTCTATGTTTCAGTGAGTTAGGATTATCTATTGATCTAATATCTACGTCTGAGAGCAATGTCACGGTGACCTTGGATCCGAGTGCGAATTCGCTGGACGACGCCATATTGCAACGCTTGGAGCAGCGGCTGGAACGTCTGTGTCGCGTGCGCATCATCCGCGATGTCGCGGTCGTCAGTCTGGTCGGCCAGAAAATCAGGGCCATGCTGCACGAGATTGGCCCGGCGCTGGAGGCGTTCGAGGAGCACCGGATCCACCTCGTCAGTCAGGCTGCCAGCGACCTGAACCTCAGCTTTGTCGTCGAAGAAGAACAGGCGCAGCGTCTCGTGCAGCGGCTGCACGCGACGCTGGTGCAGCCGGCACGGGACGACGCGGTATTTGGCGAAACCTGGCAGGAACTGCAGCAGGCCGGGGCGGCGCTGCCGGCAATCAGCCCGCCCTGGTGGATGGAAAAGCGGGAGCGCTTGATCGAAATCGCGCAGGAGCGTTCGTCAGCCTACGTTTACGATCGGGGCACGCTCGAGAACGCAATCTCGGACCTCGAAAAATTGCGATCGGTCGACCGCGTGTACTACTCGATCAAGGCGAACAGCAATCCCGAGATTTTGGAAACCGTGGGTGCAGGTGGGCTGAACTTTGAATGCGTCTCCCCAGGGGAAATCGAACGCGTGCTGACGGTGTTCCCGGATATCGAGCGTGATCGGATCCTGTTCACACCGAATTTTGCACCGCGCGAAGAATATCAATTTGGGTTGGACCAGGGAGTGTGGGTGACGCTGGATAACCTGCATCCGCTGCGTCACTGGGGTGATACTTTCGCCGGTCGCCAGGTGTTCCTGCGTCTCGATACCGGACAGGGGCGCGGCCACCACGAACATGTGCGCACCGCCGGGGTGCACTCGAAGTTCGGCATACCGGCGTTCGAATTGGAAGAAGCCAGCGAGTTGCTGGCAGCCTGCGGCGCCGAAGTCATTGGGCTGCACGCCCACAGCGGCAGTGGCATCCTGCAAGCAGACAATTGGAGCGACGTTGGTCGTACCCTGGCGGATGCGGCCGGGTTGTTTCCCGCAGTCCAGTACCTGGATCTGGGCGGTGGCCTCGGTATCCCGGAGAAACCCGGACAGCAACCGCTGGACCTGGCCGCACTGGATGCCGGTTTGGGCGAACTGCGTGCAGAGTTTCCCGCTTACGAGATCTGGTTGGAGCCGGGCCGGTACGTCGTTGCTCCAGCCGGGGTATTGGTTACCACTGTTACCCAAACCAAGGGAAAGGGTCAGGTGCGCTATGTCGGTGTCAGCACCGGGATGAACTCGCTGATCCGTCCGGCGCTCTATGGCGCTTATCATGAGATTGCCAATATCAGCCGACCGGATGAACCCGCGACCGAGGTCGTCAACATCGTCGGCCCAAATTGCGAGACGGGGGATCGATTGGGCAGCGATCGCCTGCTGCCGCCGACCCGGGAGGGCGATGTGCTGGTAATCGCCAACACCGGTGCCTACGGCTACGTCATGAGTTCGCACTATAACCTTAGGAATCCGGCCGAAGAGTTGGTGATTTGATCACTGTCAATGTGCACCGCCACGTTCAGGCCTCATTCGGCGCTACGCGGTGGGCTTGCCGACCGTGGGTTCTCTCAGCGATGCCGCGACTCGAGTTCGGTCACTATGTCGCCGAGCTGCAGATCATGGCTCTGTAACAGCACCAGCAGGTGGTAAAGCAGATCGGCGGCTTCCGCCACGACCCGGTCAGCATCCGCTTGTACGCCAGCGATCGCCAATTCGACGGCTTCTTCGCCGAGTTTCTGGGAAATGTATGATCGGCCTCTCTGCAGCAGCATCGCCGTGTAGCTTTCGCTGGGGTCCGCCTCGGCACGCTGCCGCAGAATCTGCTCAAGTTCGGATAGAAATTTCAGGTTGTCCGTTGTCATAGCCGCACCTCGACGCCGCGTTCCCGCAGATAGGCCTTCAAATCACCGATTTCGATTATCGCCTTGTGAAACACGCTGGCGGCCAACGCGCCGTCGACCCGCGCCAGGTTGAACACATCGGCAAAATGTTCCATTGCACCGGCGCCGCCGGACGCTATCAGCGGTACGTTGCAGGCCTGTCGCACCAGTCGCAACTGCTCGGCGTCGTATCCCTGGCGCACACCGTCCTGGTTCATGCAGTTCAGGACGATCTCGCCGGCACCGCGTTCCTGGACTTCGCGTACCCATTGGACGGTCTCGCGGCCAGCCTCACGCGTCTTGTCCGGATCGCCGGTGTATTGATACACGCGGTAGCCGCCGCTCTCCTGGCGGCTGTCTATACCGATTACCACGCATTGCGTGCCGAACCGCCGAGCCAGTTCATCGATCAGATCGGGGTTGGCCAGTGCCGGGGTGTTAACCGAAATCTTGTCGGCGCCGTAATTCAGTATTTCTTCGGCTTCAGCGACGCTACGAATTCCGCCAGCCACGGAGAATGGAATATTCAGGATTTCAGCGACCCGGTTGATCCAGCCGCGATCCACTGATCGGCCATCGGGGCTGGCGGTGATGTCGTAAAACACGAGTTCATCGGCGCCTTCATCAACATAGCGCTGGGCCAGGGCGAGGATGTCACCCACGATTTCGTGGTTGCGGAACTGCACGCCCTTGACCACCTGGCCATCGCGCACATCGAGACAGGGAATTATGCGTTTTGCAAGAATCGCTGGATCTCCTCAAGTTGCAATCGGCCGTCCAGCAGCGCTTTTCCCGTGACGACCGCCGCAGCCGCGGTCTGTGCCAACGCGGTGAGGTCGTCGAAGCCGGCGACGCCCCCGGAAGCGATGATCCGGGCTTGCGGGTAACGACCGGTGCAGCTTGCGTACAACTCGATGTTGGGCCCCGCCAGCGTGCCATCCTTGCTTATGTCGGTACAGAGAAAGTCCATGGCGCCGGTCTCGGCGTAGCAGTCCATCAGTTCCCACAGTGTCTGCTCGCTGTTTTTTGTCCACCCGTGGGTTTGGACCATCGGTTCGCCCTGTTCGGTGAGTTTCACGTCAAATGCCGGAATAACGCGCTCGGCGCCGAGTTCGTTGATCCAGCCGATGACGGCTTGCGGGTCCGTCACGGCCATCGAGCCGATCACGACCCGGCTGGCGCCCGTGTCCAGCAGTGTCCGCACTCGCGCCAGGTCGCGAAGGCCGCCACCGATCTGCACGGCCAGACCCAGATCGCCGGTCAGTTCTGCGATCAAATCCAGGTTCCCCGGTTCGCCGCTGCGGGCGCCGTCCAAGTCGACGACGTGCAGTCGTTGCATCCCGGCGTCCCGGTAGCGCCGGGCCAGATCGATCGGGTTCTGATCGTAAACGGTAACCTGGTCGAAATCGCCCTGGTACAGGCGGACGCAGCGGCCTCCGAGCAGATCTAAGGCGGGGATCACCTCCATGACGTTCGCGTGCTCCTCGGATCAGATGCTCAGTAGCAGCTCAAAAAGTTCGTCAGCAATGCTGCGCCATGCGCGCCGGAGCGTTCCGGGTGAAACTGCGTAGCCATGAAGTTGTTGTGCATGACGACCGCGGAGAAATCCCAGCCATAGGTTGCGCTTGCTACGGTTGTCGCGTTGACGTCGAGCGCATAGCTGTGCACGAAGTAGAAATACGCACCATCCGGGATATCGTTCAACAGACCGACCACGCTGCCGCCGTTGGTTCGGGTGATCCGGTTCCAGCCCATGTGGGGAACCGGCTGATCCGCAACCGCTTCAAACCGGCGCGCGGTGCCGCGCAAAATCCCAAGGCATTCGGCGTCGTCTTCATCCGACGCTTCGAGCAACAACTGCAGGCCAAGACATATGCCCAGCACGGGCTGCGTCAGTTCCGGAATCACGCGATCGAGGCCCGCCTTGCGTAACCGGTTCATCGCATCGGCAGCTGCACCGACGCCCGGCAGGATCACGTGTGATGCAGACCGGATCGTTGCGATATCCACGGTCAGTTCGCTCTCGACCGCCAGGCGTTCGAGCGCAAAGCGCAGCGACGCGATATTGGCGCCGCCGCCATCGATAATTGCCACTCGAGCGGCTGACATCAGAGTTGGCCCTTGGTGCTTGGAAGCTCCGCGCCTTCGCGCGCCAGCGCCTGGCGTAGCGCTCGGCCGGTGACTTTGAAGCATGACTCCACCATGTGGTGTGCGTTCTCGCCTTGCACGGACAAGTGTATTGCTGCACCGAGTGCATCAGACAGCGAGCGGAAAAAATGCGGCACCAGTTCGGTCGGCAGACCGCCGACCCGCTCGCGCGGAAACGACCCGTCGAAGACCAGGTACGGCCGGCCAGCTAGATCGATCGCGACCTGCGCCTGAGCCTCGTCCATCGGCAACGTGAATCCATAGCGCCCGATACCGCGTTTATCGCCCAGCGCTTCGCGCATGGCCTGTCCCAGAGCCAGGGCAGTGTCCTCGACGGTGTGGTGTTCGTCTACTTGGAGATCACCGCTGCAAGTGAGCGCCAGCGCGAAACCGCCGTGTTTCGAGATCTGTTCC
Source organism: Gammaproteobacteria bacterium (assembly GCA_027293165.1). GTDB lineage: Bacteria > Pseudomonadota > Gammaproteobacteria > Steroidobacterales > JAPUGB01. The sequence continues at coordinate 20,118 of JAPUGB010000065.1, read as the reverse complement.
AGCATGTGATCGTAATAACCGATTCCGGTATCGATTTCGGCCGGCCCCTGCCGGTCAAGGTCAACCGTGACCCTGATGTCCGTTTCTCTGGTTTTACGATTGACCGAGGCAACGCGTGGCTGGTCGAGAATATCGCGGGCCAATCGATCCCAGGCACCAGGATCGTCCGCGTCGACTTTGAAGCCCCGAACGCCGAGGTTGCCGGCCAGCGCCAGGTCCGTGTCTCGATCGCCTATGACCATGCTGCGTTGTCGATCGACTGGCGTATCGCGCATAAACGCCGCGACCAGGCCGGGCTTCGGTTTGCGGCAGGAGCATTCATCGGTTTCAAAGTGTGGGCAGATAAATACCTCGCGAAACCGGAGGCCCTGCGAATCGAATAAGCTCAGCACGAAGTCCTGCACGCGGGTAAAGGCCTCTTCGGGAAAACTGTTGGTGCCGCGCCCGTCCTGGTTACTGACCATGACAAATTCGTAGCCAGCGTCGCGCAGTCGCTGCATGCTGGCTATCACGCCCGGCAGCAGTTCGACCTTGTCGAGCCGGTCAACCTGTCTATCGGCGGGTTCGCGAATCAGCGTGCCGTCGCGATCCACAAAGATGATGGCATCGCCGTTATTCATCGTTTCTGAGGCTCGTTAATAGTTGATTATTCTGGTCCGCATCGCCGACCGTGATTCGCAAGCACCCGTCCAATTCGGGCTCTTCGCTGAAATCACGGACCAGCACGCCGCCCTTTCGTGCCGCTGCGACGGCCCGCCCAGGATCGCCGAATTCCACCAGCAGGAAATTGGCTTCGCTCGGCCAGACCCGCGTCACGGTGTCCAGCTGCGCCAGTTCATCAGCCAAACGGACCCGCTCTGCCGTCAGTATGGCAATGCGTGTCGCCAGTTCGTCACCGCCGGCTTGCTCCAGGCAGCGCTGTGCGGCTTCCAGACTGGGCGTCGGAAACGCGTAGGGCGGCAGGACCGGCCCGAGCAAGCTGATAATTTCCGCCCGGGCGAGCAGGGCGCCACAGCGGATACCGGCCAGGCCAAATGCCTTTGACAGCGTTCTCAGCACCACGACATTGTCGTGTCGTTGCAGCAGTTGGTTGGTCGGGTCGCTGTCCGCGAACTCGATATAGGCACCGTCGACGACCACCAGCCCCCGACCGGCCAACGCCGCGCAGAGTTCATCCAGTTCGACGTCCGGAACGCGGTTGCCGGTCGGGTTATTCGGTGAGCACAGAAACAGCAGTTTCGATGTCGACTGCCACCCATTGATGAGGGCCGGGCAGTCGAGCGCAAACCCGCGGTCGCGAACCAGCGGCACCTCGCGTACCGCTGCGCCCTGGATGTCTGCATATACCCGGTACATACCGAAGGTCGGTGGACAGATGACGATTTCGTCGCGGCCGGCGCGACAAAACCCACGCAGCAGCAAGTCGATCGCATCGCTGCTGCCCCGGGTCAGCAGCACCCCGTCAGGCTCGAGACCGTAGTGCGCGGCAAGGCGCCCGGTCAACGTCAACGGTCGTTCGTCCGGATACCGGTTCAGGCCGTCGCCACCGCCCGTGGCCGGCCATGGTGTCTCGTTCGCATTCAGCCGGATGAGGCCATCCTCAGTTCCGGCCGCGCGATAGGCATGCAGGGCCCGGATCTCTGGCCGGGCGAGATCGAGCAAATTACTCATGATTCGCGCTCCCGCTGCCCGGGTTCAGCCGCACCCGCACGGCTTCTGCATGGGCATCCAGGCCTTCGAGTTCGGCCAGCGCCTCGACGGTGGGGGCAAGCCCGCGCAGGCCGGCTTCGGTCAGCTCCTGGACCGAAATCTGCTTCTGGAAATCACGGGTTGACAGGCCGCTGTAGGCGCGGGCATATCCGTAGGTCGGCAACACGTGGTTAGTCCCGCTGCAGTAGTCGCCGACCGATTCCGGAGTCCATGGACCCAAAAATACGGAACCTGCATTCTTAATGCTATCAATATATTGCCTCGGGTTTGTTACTTGAATTATCAAGTGCTCGGCCGCATAAGCATTGGCCACATCGATGGCTTGCGGCACATTGTCTACCAGAATCGTCAAGCTGTTCCGCAGCGCCTGCTCGATGATAGGGCGCCTCGGCAGCGCGGGAAGCGCCGCTTGCACGGCGTCCGCAACCGCGTCTGCGAGTTCGGGTGCGTCGGTGACCAGCACGACCTGGGAATCGGCGCCGTGTTCCGCCTGGGACAGCAAATCGAGTGCGACCGCACGCGGATTGGCGGCCGCATCGGCAATGACCATCAGCTCGGTTGGGCCGGCCGGCATATCGAAAGCCGCGCCGGCGGGGTCGGTGGCGACCTCGGTTTTCGCGCAGGTCACCCAGGCGTTGCCCGGGCCAAAAATCTTGTCGACCTTAGGGACCGACTCGGTACCGTAAGCCAGCGCAGCGATGGCTTGCGCGCCGCCGAGTTTGAAAATGTCAGCAACGCCGCATTCCTGCGCGGCATACACCACGGCCGGGTCCGCCCGCCCGTCCGCGCGCGGTGGTGTGCACAACACTTTGACCGGGCAGCCGGCGAGGCCGGCCGGCACGGCCAGCATAATGGCCGTGGACGGGAGTGGCGCCGTGCCGGCAGGGACATACAGTCCAACCGCGGGAATCGGCCGCAGGATTCGTTCGCAGGCGACGCCGGCGGCGGTCTCGACCCGCAGCGGCAGGCTAGGCTCGGCCGCGTGGAAGCGGGACACATTCGTGATGGCCACGGTCACGGCGTTTTTCTGGGCATCCGTCAGTGCGTGTCCAGCATCGGCAGCTTCTTGGTCGCCAACTCTGAAGTCTGTCAATCTCACCCCGTCCAGTCTTTCGGTCAGCTCGCGCAGCGCCCGATCGCCGCTCTGCTTGACCTCCCGAATGATCGCGCGAACCTGCTCGACCGTTTCCCGCTGGTCACGTGCGGCCGGCCGTTGCAACGCTGCGCGCTGCTGTGCCTCCGATAACGCAGACCAGGTAAAACGGCTCCCTTCGGTATTCATGCCAGCATTTTCTCCACCGGCACGACCAGGAGGGAACTGGCGCCAGCTTCCTTGAGTTGCTCGAGGGTTTCCCAGAACACGGTCTCGCGACAGACGACGTGCACCGCTACTTTGTCGTCGCAGCCTTCGAGTGGCAGCACCGTCGGGGCTTCGGCGCCGGGCAGCAATGCGGATATCTTGGGCAAGGCTGATCGCGGTGCGTGCATCATGATGTATTTGCTTTCGCGAACCTGCTGCACCCCGGAAATACGCTGCAGCAGCCGATTGACCCACTCGGACTTCGATGCCGGAATTTCCACCGGCGTTTGAATCAGCGCCGCAGAGCTTTCAAGGAGCGTCTCGCCCTGGGTGAGCTTGTTCGCCGCCAGCGTAGAGCCGGTCGAGACCAGGTCGCAGATCAGTTCGGCACGCCCGAGGTTGGGGGCGATTTCGACGGCGCCCGAGAATTCGACGACCTCGGCATTGACGTTTCGCCGCTTCAGGAAGTCCTTGACAATCCATGGGTAGCTGGTCGCAATCCGCTGCCCATCGATGTCGTCCAACGACTGAATTGCGCCGTTCTCGGGATAGGCGAACGACAGCAGGCAATGCCCGAAGTCCAGCTCCTGGATCAGCCGGAACGGCGCGTCCTGGCCGGCCGCGCGGAATTCCAGCCGCTTTTCTTCGAGCACGTTCATGCCGACGATGCCGAGATCACAGACATCCTCGCGCACCAGCCCGGGGATGTCGTCGTCCCGGACCAGCAGGAAATCAACCGGCATGTTCTCGCCGAATCCGATCAGCTGATCGCGGCCGCGGCTGTATTTCAGCCCGCACTGCTGCAGCAATTCCAACGAATGTTCAGTCAGCCGGCCGGATTTCTGTATCGCGATCTTGATACGAGCGTCAGTTGTTTCCATTGCCATTATTTCCCAAGTCTCTTTAAAATAGTTTGATAACCACCTGAACCAGAAGATAAATATCTAGATACCCTGCCAATCGTCGTCACGCTGACCCCGGTCAGCTCATGAATCTCACGATAGGTCCGTCCTTCGGCCAGCCGTTCGGCGACGCTCCAGCGATCTTTCATCGCCTGCAGTTCAGCCGGGGTGCACAGGTCCTCGAAAAATGCCCGGCACTCGCTGATGTTCTTGAGTTGCAGCACCCCATTGAAGAGTTCTTCTTCGGCGGCAACTTCCTCGCCAGGGCTCAACACACGATGGTCCTTCATGGTATTTTGTTATATTAATGTACTAATACGTTAGTACATTACCTCACCGGCGGGCCGCATGCAAGCGGGCAGGGCACTTTGCATGCGATTCGGCGTAATTTCTTGACTGGCCAGCGATGAAGCCCCTACACTGCACGAGTTCTCATCGAGACCGGCTGAGGGATAGGCCCTTGGAAGCCGGGGCAACCTTCGGGACTAACCCTCCTGAAAAGGTGCCAAGTCCTACGGATTCCAGATCAGATTGGGATCCGGAAGATGAGACCTTGCGAACGGCCGCTGGCTAAAGGACGCAAGGTTCCGCTTACGGTGATCCGTAGGGTTCTCGGAGAGAACAGCGCTGCAGCAGCAGCACCTACAAACGGAGAACCGATCCATGTCGAACGAGCCATCTGCGCAAACGCTAACCGTGCGAGCCGGTTTGGAATCCGATGAACAGTACGGGGCCGTCGTGCCGCCGTTGCATTTGTCATCGACGTTCACCTATGAGGGCTACGGGAAGCCCCGCAAATACGATTACACGCGCACGGCCAATCCCACGCGCGATGCGCTGGCCGAAGCCTTGGCCGAACTCGAAGGTGGGGTGGGGGCCACCGTGACCTCTACCGGCATGGCCGCAATCACGCTGGTATGCCAGTTGGTCGATCCCGGCGACCTGGTGATTGCGCCGAACGATTGTTACGGCGGCACGTTTCGCTTGTTGACTGGATTCGCTCGGCGCGGGTTGTTCCGGCTTGAATTGATAGACCAAACCGATGCGGCGGAACTGGACCGCGTGCTGGCGCAGAACCCGCGACTGGTTTGGGTTGAAACGCCGACCAATCCGCTGCTGCGAATCGTCGATTTACGGAAGCTCAGTCGGCGGCTGTTGGACAGCGATGCGCTGTTGGCGGTGGACAATACTTTCCTGTCACCGGTGTTGCAGCGGCCGATCGAGTTCGGCGCCGACCTGGTCGTGCATTCGACCACCAAGTATCTTAACGGCCACAGTGACGTCGTCGGTGGCGCCGTGGTGGCGACCACGGCGGAGTTGCATGAGCAGATGCAGTATTGGGCCAACGCGATTGGTCTGACCGGCGCGCCGTTCGATAGCTTCTTAACGCTGCGAGGATTACGCACGCTACACGCGCGGATGCGTCTGCACGAAGAAAACGCAGCCGCGCTGGCAGATCTTGCCGTGGGCCACGCGGCTGTCAGGCGCGTTTATTATCCCGGTCTGCATGATCACCCCGGGCATACCGTAGCGAAGCGCCAGCAGCGAGGTTTTGGTGGCATGCTCAGTCTGGAACTCGCGGGCAGAGAGCCAGCGGCACGAGCGTTCCTCGAGGCGCTGAAATATTTCTCGCTGGCCGAATCACTGGGTGGAGTTGAGAGCCTGGCATCTCATCCGTGGAGCATGACCCATGGTGTTGTCGACGAAGACAGCAAGCGGACTGCCGGCCTTTGCCCGGGACTGATTCGTTTGTCCGCCGGGATCGAAGCCACTGCTGACCTGGTGGCAGATGTCGAGCACGCGCTGGACTGCGCGCTTGATGCGGTCGCGGTTGCGCCAGACGGTTTTTCTGCGCTGGCCTAGTCGCCTGCCGGTAAGCCCGCCGCGATTGCGTCGCCCATTTCCCGGGTTGTGACGGACGGTGCGCCCGCGATGGCGATGTCGGCCGTGCGGTATCCCTGGTCCAATGCCCCGAACACGGCCGCTTCAACTGCCGCAGCCTCCGCTTCGAGGCTCAGTGAGTGCCGGAGCAGCATTGCGACGCTGAGGATGCACCCGCAGGGATTTGCGATCCCTTGACCGGCAATATCCGGAGCAGAACCGTGAATCGGCTCATACAGGCCCTTTTTGCCGGCGTTCAACGATGCCGACGGCAGCATGCCCATCGAACCGGCCAGCATCGATGCCTCATCCGTCAGAATGTCGCCGAACATGTTTTCGGTGACTATGACGTCGAAATCGCGCGGCCTTGAGAGCAGGTGCATCGCTGCCGCGTCGACGAGCAGATGCTCGATTTCAAGTTCCGGAAACTCCTCCGCAAAAAACTCCCTGGCGACGCTTTGCCAGAGCCGCGAAGTTTCCAGCACGTTGGACTTGTCCACTGACGTGACCCGGCCTTTGCGCTGCTGGGCGAGCTGGCCCGCAATTCGCAGTACCCGTACGATTTCCTCGCGAGTGTATGTGCAGACGTCGGTCGCGCTGTCTGCACTGCGCTGTTTCTCTCCGAAATAGATACCTCCGGTCAGCTCCCGGACGACGATCATGTCGACGCCGACCAGCAGTTCTTCCTTTATTGGTGATGCACCGCGTAGTGCTTCGTGGGGGACTACCGGCCGAACGTTCGCGAACGTATTCATCGCCGCGCGCAGGTTCAGCAGCCCACGCTCGGGCCGCTTGTCGCCGGGCACGTCGTTCCATTTGGGACCGCCGACGGCGCCGAGCAGAACGGCGTCCGCTTCCCGGGCCAGGTCGAGCGTCGCTTCCGGTGCGGGAATATCTAAGGCGTCCAGGGCTGCGCCGCCGATCAGCGCTTCCCGCCGTTCAAAGCGATGCCCATACTGTTCGGCAATGGCGTTCAGTACGCGCACCCCTTCGTGGGTCACCTCGGGTCCGATGCCGTCTCCCGGCAGGATTGCGATCAGGGCGTCCAAGGGCGGTTGGTCTCAAAATCCGCTATCGCCGCTTCCTGCTGCCGCAGAAACCCCAGTTGGTCGATGCCGTTCATGATGCAGTGCCGGGAGAAACCATCGATCGGGAATGTAGCGGTCCGGCCATCGGGCAGCGACAGTGTCCGTTGCTTCACGTCGACGATGACCGTTATGCCGGGGTTGTCGAGAAGATACTGGTGTGTATCCGCATCGACGATGACCGGCACGAGACCATTTTTGAGCGAGTTGTTGCGGAAGATATCAGCGATCGCCGTGCTGACGACTGCGCGAATACCGAAATCCACCAGGGCCCACGGCGCATGTTCCCGAGAGGAACCGCAACCGAAATTCCGGCCGGCCACTAACACCTCGCAACCGGCTACGTCGGGGCCATTTAATACAAAATCGGCATTCGGCTCGCCGTTGGCGTCATAGCGCCAGTCGGCGAATAAAGCGTTGCCGATCCCGTCCCTGGTCGTCGTGGTCAGAAACCGGGCCGGGATTATCTGGTCCGTGTCCACGTCATCCAGCGGCAGCACCAGGGTCTTCGACTCTATGCGGATTATTTTTTCCATCAAATCGTTTGTCGCGCTTGCCTAAGGTTTTCGTTCGAGCTGCGTTAGTGCCGGTTCAGTTCGCGAGGGTCGGCGATCGTTCCACTGATTGCCGATGCGACGGCAGTTGCCGGGCTGGCCAACACCGTTCGCGCGCCCACGCCCTGGCGCCCTTCGAAATTCCGGTTGCTGGTGCTAACCGCCAACTGGCCGCGTCCGACCACGTCACCGTTCATGCCCAGGCACATCGAGCATCCCGATTCCCGCCACTCAGCGCCGGCGCTGATGAAAATTTCGTCCAGCCCTTCCGCCTCCGCCTCTGCCTTGATCGACTGGGATCCGGGCACGACCAGCATCCGCACCGAGTCGGCGACTTTATGCCCCTTGATCATTTCAGCGGCCTGCCGCAGGTCGGTCATGCGTGAATTGGTGCAACTGCCAATAAAGACTATGTCTATGGCTTTGCCAAGTATCGGCTTGCCGGCTTCGACCTGCATGTAATCGAGCGCCTTACGGAAACTCGGGTCGCCGGTATCGGTGGGAACCGGTTGCGTGACCGGGATGACCATACCGGGGTTGGTGCCGAAGGTGATCATCGGCTCGAGCCGCGACGCGTCGAGGCTGACTTCCCGGTCGAAGCGGGCATCGGGATCCGACGGCAGTTTACGCCAGCGTTCGACCGCCGCATCCCAGTCGGCGCCAGCAGGTGCCTGCGGCCTGCCGGCAAGGTATTCAAGCGTGATTGCGTCGGGCGCCATCATGCCGGCCCGGGCGCCGCCTTCGATGGTCATGTTGCAGATGGTCATGCGCTGTTCCATGTTCAGCCCCGCCAACGGGTTTCCGAGGTACTCGATGACATGACCGACGCCGCCTTCGACACCGATCTGTCCGATCAGCGCCAGGATCACGTCCTTGGCGGAAACCCCGGTTTGCAAAGCGCCGTCGATCGTCACCGCCATTATTTTGGGCTTGCGTTGCAGTAGGCATTGCGTGACCAGCACGTGTGCCGCCTCGGTCGAACCGATGCCGAAAGCCAGCGCCCCGAACGCGCCATGCGTGCTGGTATGGCTGTCACCGCAGACGATGGTTTTGCCGGGCTGTGTAGCCCCGAGTTCAGGGCCGATCACGTGCACGATGCCGCGGTATTCGCTGCCGAAACCATACAGTTCGATCCCGAAGTGTTCGCAGTTGTCGATCATCGCGCGAATCTGCGCCGCCGCTGGCGCCTCGGCAACCACTTCCAGGTCCTTCAGGGTGGTTACCGGCACGGTGGGGGTCGAGTGATCCATCGTGGCCAGCGTCAAATCGGGACGACGCACCGACAGCTGTTGATCTTTCAACAGCGCGAACGCCTGCGGCGTCGTGACCTCATGAATCAGGTGCAGGTCGATATAGAGCACGGCCGGCGCATCGTCCGTCTCGGGCACGACGATATGCTCGTCCCACACTTTTTCGAACAGCGATTTTCCGCTCATGGCTGAGAGTTCTCCGCGAGACTAATATTCCAAGCTAAGAAAATCTGGCGACAACCCGAAGCAAATCAAGCGCCGGTCACCCGGCGGCTTTCTGTTTTATTTTTGATTCAGACTCCAGCGGCTCCAGCCAGCCCCATTCATCTTTCGTCGTACCTTTAAATAACCCGAAGAAACTGTCCTGCAACTGACGTGTCAGATCACCTCGCTTTCCATTGCCAACGGCGATCCGGTCAACCGAGCGTACCGGGGTAATCTCCGCCGCGGTGCCGGTTAAAAATATTTCGTCAGCGATGTACAGCATCTCCCGCGGGATCAATTGTTCCTGGATGTTTATGCCGGCTTTCTCGGCTAGCACCATCACGCTATTGCGGGTAATACCCGGCAGGATCGAGGCCGCCGCAGGCGGCGTATACACTTTGCCGTCCTTGACCAAAAACAGGTTTTCGCCGGCGCCCTCGCTGACGGTGCCGTCGCTGGCCAGCGCAATACCCTCTGCGAACCCGTTTTCCCTGGCTTCCAGACTGACCAGGGTGCTCGACAGATAATTGCCGCCGGCTTTTGCCAGCGCCGGGATCGTATTCGGAGCCACCCTTTGCCACGATGACACGCAGACGTCGACGCCGTTTTCCAGAGCCTCGGAGCCCAGGTAAGCTCCCCACTCCCAGGCAGCGATCGCCATTTCAACCGGATGATCGGCCGCAGGTGCCAGCCCGATCTCGCCGTAACCGCGATAGGCGATGGGGCGAATGTAGGCCCCGTTGGTCAACTGGTTGCGCAGCACAACTTCCCGGCAGGCGGCGTTGATCTGGTCCTCGCTATACGGGATGTTGATGCGGTGAATCCGCGCAGAATCGAGCATGCGCCGCGTGTGTGCCTGCAGCCGAAATGCCATCGACCCTGACGGGGTTGCGTATACACGAATTCCTTCGAATACGGTCGAGCCGTAGTGCAGGCCGTGTGTCAGCACGTGCACTTGGGCCTCTGACCACGGCACCAGTTTGCCGTTCTGCCAGATCCAGTCGCATTCGTTGATCGGCATCGTTACTCCTTGATGGTGACCGCTGCTAGATACCGGCGATGCTTTGCTGTTTTTCGGCTGCTCTGTCTGCGCCGGTTTCCTGCCGTCGGCAGATACGATTAATGACTTCAAGATACGCCCTGGCGCCGGCCTCCACGATATCCGTGCTGATGCCATGCCCCCTGTAGCTTTGGCCATTATATTCTACGGTTACGGTCACCTCACCTTGGGCGTCCTCGCCGACCGTTACGCTTCGGACCTCGAAATTTTTCAGGTCCGCGGACACGCCTGCCGCTCTTTCTATGGCCTTGAATGCTGCCTCGACCGGGCCGTCGCCCACTGATGCCTCACTGATCGTCTGCCCGTCGGCATGACTGAGTCGAACCGCCGCGGCAGCGATTTTTCCGGTGCCGGCCGTTATATTGAGTTCATCCAATTGCCACGGGCCCTGGATACCGGTGCCGGTATTCATGATGATGGCTTCTAAATCGGCATCGAACAGCTCCTTTTTCCGGTCGGCCAGGCTCTTGAAGTCCGTGAAGGCCCGGTTCAGTTCATCATCATCGAGTTCGAACCCGAGTTGCCGGACGCGTTCCCGGAATGCATGACGACCACTGTGCTTGCCCAGTACCAAATTCGACTGACTGATGCCGACGTCTTCGGGCAGCATGATTTCGTAGGTTGCAGCATTCTTCAGCATGCCGTGTTGATGAATGCCGGCTTCATGCGCGAATGCGTTCTCCCCAACGACGGCCTTATTGCGCGGAATGTGCATGCCGGTGATGCTCGCAACCAGGCGGCTGGTTGGGTATAACTTGCGCGTGTCGATACCGGTACCGACGCCAAAAAATTCCGCGCGGGTCTTGAGCGCCATGACCACTTCTTCGAGTGAACAGTTGCCGGCCCGCTCGCCAATCCCGTTAATGGTGCACTCAATCTGGCGCGCTCCCGCGCCGACCGCCGCCAGGCTATTGGCGACCGCCATACCCAGGTCATCGTGACAGTGCACGCTAAGCACGATGTCGTCGATACCTGGCACATGCTGTTTCAGGTACCTGAATAGCTCGGCAAATTCATCGGGTACTGTATATCCCACCGTGTCCGGTATATTGACGGTGGTTGCACCAGCCTCGATGACGGCCGTGACGACGTCCGCCAGATAGGCCAGCTCGGTGCGAGACGCGTCTTCGGGCGAGAATTCGACATCGTCACAGTGCGCCTTCGCCATTTCCACCGCGCTTACAGCGCTCTTGATGATTTCTTCCTTCGCCATCTGCAGCTTGTGCTCACGGTGAATCTCACTGGTCGCCACGAACACATGAATCCGGTGCCGATCGGCGGACCTCACCGCGTTCCAGACCCGCTCGATGTCGGTTGGATTGCAACGCGCCAGTCCGCAGATGATCGGTCCGTCGATCTCACCGGCAATAGCCTGTACTGCGTCGAAATCGCCGGGAGAAGCGGCCGGAAACCCAGCCTCGATGACATCGACCTTAAGTTCACGGAGTGCCGCGGCGACCCTCAGCTTCTCGCGCAGCGTCATGCTGCACCCGGGTGCCTGTTCGCCATCCCGTAAGCTCGTGTCGAATATGAAGACGCGATCCTCAGCTCGCTTGTTCATCCTGTGCCTCCGATTTTCTCTATTTCCGTTGCCGCGCCCGAATTCCGGGCCACATCGGTGGAACCCCGGTCGCTGTTACTCTTCCAGCCAGGGCATGCGGGCGCGCAGCTCCCTACCTACCGTCTCGATGGGATGGGCCAGATCCGCGGCGAGCATTCGCTGATACTCACTGCGGCCCTGCCGGTTCTCTGCAACCCACTCCTTTGCAAAACTGCCGTCCTGGATTTCCGCCAGGATTTCCTGCATGCGCTCACGCACGTGCGCGTCGATTACGCGTGGGCCGCTCTTCAAATCTCCCCACTTGGCCGTTTCGCTGATGAACTGATGCATTTTCTTTAGTCCGCCCTCGTGCAGCAAATCAACGATCAGCTTCAGTTCGTGCATGCACTCGAAATAGGCCACCTCGGGCTGATAGCCGGCCTTGACCAGCGTGTCGAATCCAGCCAGCACCAGTTCGGTTGCCCCGCCGCACAGGACCGCTTGTTCGCCGAACAGGTCAGTCTCGGTTTCCTCGGCAAAAGTGGTTTCCAGAATCCCGCCCCGGGAGCCCCCGATCCCGTGCGCATAGGCCAAGGCCGTTGCCATGGCTTCGCCGCTTCGGTCCTGCGCAACAGCAACCAGGCACGGAACGCCTTTGCCTTGTTGGTATTGGCGTCTGACCAGATCGCCCGGTCCCTTCGGCGCAATCAAGACCACATCGAGGTCTTCCCGCGGCTGGATCTGGTCATAATGAATATTGAAGCCGTGCGCAAACAGCAACGTCGCTGCTTGTGGAATCCCGTCCACCACTTGCTCGTAGAGCGCCGGCTGCGCCGTGTCCGGCACCAGGAAAGCGACCAGGGCCGCATCAGTGACGGCATCTTCCGGGCGCTGAACTTCCAGTCCGTCTGCCTGGGCCTTTGCCCAGCTGGCGCCGTCGGGCCGCAGGCCCGCCACGACATCGAGACCGCTATCCTTTAAATTGAGCGCATGTGCCCGACCCTGGCTGCCGTATCCAAGCACGGCGATCCTTTTGTCAGTGAGCTTGTCGACGTTGACATCGCTTTCGGAATAAATTTGCATTGTTAGCTCCTCGGCACGCCGCCTTAACGGCATAAAAAAACCCCGCTACCTGGCTGGGTGCGGGGTTTTCATGACTTGTAGGGAATTTACCCGGTCATCGGCCCGCACCTGCAGCGGCAAAGCAGCACCAACAGCGGACGCAGTATCCCGGTGATCCCGGCCCATGGGGAGCCATTTCGCACTGTTTCGCAGGTTGTAGGCATCCGAGCATGTTCCGGGAAGCGCGCAGGCTTGTCAACCTCAAGCGTTTGAATTTTAAGCAACAACCGGTCGGCTCAGCGTCTGGCGATCCGCCGGCGAGTGGCGTAATCAAAATGGAGAAAATACAGTAGGTAGATTATATAAACTATTAGTTTACTTAACTTTATACTTAATTCATGTTGGCGAGCCCGGAATGGGCGGAGCCCCAGGCTGGGGTTCCCAGCCTGGCTGGCGCGAGCCGGCCGTTCAATGTGCCCCTAGCCAACGGTGCTGGCGTTGCCTGCCGCGTATAATATTCTGCCGGCCGGCCACAGGGGTAGGACGGCCGCCGTAGAAAGGGGGGAAGCGTGTTGCCTGCTATCACGCGGCAGGTCCCGCGGCAGCGCGGCGGTGATTGGACTACGGAACGAGTACCCAGAGTACCGAAAATATTTTCATTTAGCCGCGGCGCTGATCTCATGGTGTCGGCAGCGGGTTTGCGGGGGAGCACACAAGCAAAAGTTTGCAATTGGGCGCGGATGCGTCTCTAACTCTTGTGTAGTAAGGTACCGAACGGCCACACAAAAAATTGAACACGCAGGCCTACAAGATTTTTCCGGAATTGATCACTCCGATAATCAAGCAGGGGGAGACTTCATGAATGTGATGAAGAGGGGTTCCTGTCTGTTGGCTGGATGTGTCGCCGCGGCGGTAGCATGGCAGCTGGCAGCTCAGGCCCAGTCACTAAACGACGTCATCGGGGTTCAACAGAACCGAACCACGCTGGCGCAGGAGTCGCAGCAAACGATCGACGCGGTCGTCGATCAGACGCGGCTGCTGGAAGACCAGTACAAAGCAGTACTCAAGGAAATTGACGGGCTGCGCATTTACAACGAGCTGCTGCAACGGCAGATTAATCGCCAGGTTGCCAAAATGGCGGAACTCAATGAGTCCATTGACCGCGTTGCGGTTGTCAGCCGCCAGATCGCCCCGCTGATGCTGAGAATGATCGAGTCGGTGACGCAATTTGTGTCGCTCGACGTGCCGTTCCTGCTGGAAGAGCGACAAGCTCGTGTGGCTCAGCTGGAATTATTGCTCGAGACTGAGGAAATTACGGTTGCAGAAAGGTTCCGCAAGGTCATGGAGACATACCAGATCGAAAACGACTACGGGCGAACGATCGAAGCCTATACCGGTACCCTGAATATTGATGGCGCGACGCGGAACGTGGAGTTTCTGCGCATCGGTCGGATTGCGCTCCTGTATCAGACCGCCGACGGCAAGCTGTCGGGCGCCTGGGACCAGGACGAACGCAAGTGGGTCGAGCTCGGTAACGAGTACAAGAATTCGATTCGGCAGGGACTGCGAATTGCGAACAAACAAATCGCTCCGGACCTGGTGTTGCTGCCTGTCGATACACCGGAGGCAACCTGATGAAGCGCATATATTTAAACTGGCTAGGCGCCTCGGTGCTGGCGGTTGCCGTTCTGGGGCCGTCCAGCGCCGTCGCACAAAAAGCTGTCAGTATCGACGAATTGCTGCGCCAGGTGGAACAGGGGCGGATTAACGACAATCAGGAAAACCGTCAACGCGAGGAGCGATTCCGGGCGTCCAGGGCCGATCAGCAGCGGCTGTTGCGCGATGCAGAGGCGGCCAAGAGAGCCGAGGAGCGGCGCAGTGAGCAACTGGAGAATGAATTCGATGCGAATGAGGGCGCGTTGGCGGATCTGAAGGCCTTATACAATGAGCGCCTCGGCGCCCTGAAAGAATTGTTCGGGGTCATGCAACAGGTCGCCGGCGATGCGCGGGGCCGTTTCGACAGTTCCCTGACCAACATTCAGTATCCGGACCGGGGTCAATTTCTCGGCGATCTGGCCAAGAAGATAGGCAGCGCTTCCCAACTGCCGTCCATCGAGGAAATTGAGCGCCTGTGGTTTGAGCTGCAACGCGAGATGACCGAAAGCGGGAAAATCGTCCGCTTCGACACAGCGGTGATCACGGAAGACGGCACCGAGGAGATCATGGAGGTCGCCCGGGTGGGATTGTTCAACATCGTCTCCGATGGGAAATACCTCGATTTTGACGCCAATACCCAAAAGGTATCGGAATTGCCCAGGCAGCCGGAGCAGCGGCGGTTCACCCGCAGCACCTCGGACCTGTTGAACTCGGATGACGCGTTGGTGCGGTTTGGCCTGGATCCGACGCTGGGTGGCGTGCTCAAATCGCTGGTCGCGCGGCCCAACCTGGTCGAGCGAATTCAGCAAGGCGGGCTGGTCGGTTACCTGATCATTGCGCTGGGCATTATCGGCTTGCTTATATCCCTGGAGCGCATGGTCGTGCTGGGTATAGCGAGCCGCAAGGTAACGGCACAGCTCAACAGCAGCACGCCGAGCAATGACAATGCGCTGGGCCGCGTGTTGCGCGTCTGTGACGCGAACAAAAGCGCGGATACCGAGACGCTCGAACTGAAAATGTCCGAGGCGATTTTCAAAGAGACCCCGGCTTTGAATCGAGCCCTGCTGTTTATCAAGATCATCTCGGTGGTCGCGCCATTGATGGGCCTGCTCGGGACCGTCACGGGAATGATTCAGACTTTCCAGGCGATCACGTTGTATGGAACCGGCGATCCGAAACTTATGGCCGGCGGCATTTCCCAGGCGCTGGTCACGACTGTGCTGGGGCTCACCGTCGCTATTCCGATGGTCCTGTTACACACGCTGGTCAGCGGCCGCAGCAGGCGGATCGTGCAGGTGCTGCAGGAGCAGAGCGCGGGCATTCTGGCCGAGCACGCAGAGCGCCAGGGCGAACGCTAGCCTTGCGGGCCGTGCCGTAAAAGCTGGGGACAAGCCTAGTATGCAGTGGTTGATCGACGCATTTGAGGCGGTCCGGGACTTCATGGAGCTCGGAGGCGATGTCCTGACTGTAATTGCTATCGTCATTTTCACGATGTGGATGCTCATCGTGGAGCGGTTTATCTACTACCGCACCGGGCTGGTCGGCCTTGCTAGAGATATACGGGACACCTGGGAGGCCCGGGCCGAACGACGCTCCTGGCGTGCCCAACGGATCCGCGACGCGATGATTTCCCGGTTTTCGATATCCGCCAATCGATCGGTGCCGGTGATCCAGACCCTGGTCGCGCTATGTCCGCTGCTGGGTTTGATGGGGACCGTCACCGGAATGATCGAGGTGTTCGACGTCATGGCGATATCCGGCACCGGCAACGCTCGCTCCATGGCGGCCGGGGTATCCAAGGCCACGATTCCGACCATGGCGGGGATGGTAGGGGCCCTGTCCGGGGTGTTTCTGGTCACAATCATTTCGCGAGCGGTGGTCAACCGAGTCCAAAGTCTCGAAGAGCAATTGACCATGGACCACTGAAACTGACTGTGATCATGCTGAGATTTTAGAGGCCAAGTTATGCGCAGAACCATTATTCAGGCGGCTAGCGAAGAAGACGAAAGTGAGATCAACCTGACGCCGATGCTCGACGTCGTGTTTATCATGCTGATCTTTTTTATTGTCACTGCGTCTTTTGTCAAGGAAGCCGGCATTGACGTGAACCGACCGGACGCCCAAACCCGCGAGGTTCTAGAGAATGCCAACATATTGGTGGCAATCAGCGAATCAAATGAGATCTGGATCGACCGTCGCCGGATCGATCCGCGGGCAGTTCGGGCCGTGCTCGAACGGCTGCACGCTGAAAACCCGGAAGGCGCGGTCGTGATCCAGGCGGACAAGAAAGCCTACACGGAGACCGTGATCCTGGTCATGGATTCGGCCCGGCTGGCCAAGATATTCAATATTTCAATCGCGGCTCAGGATGACTAATCACGGGTACAATGAAGGCTTGATTGGGGCTTGAATATGCAGGCAACAGCTGGCAGCTCGATGTTGACCCGTTTTGCCATTGCCGGGGTGAGCGGCTTGGTGGTGACGTTTGCCTTGCTGTGGCTCATGCAGATCCTGATTGCGACGGGTAAAGATGCGCTGACGAATAGCCGCGATTTTCGATTCGTCGATTTTGTCCGGATCAAGCGCGATGAAGTCGTGAACCTCGATGAGGCCAAGCCCGAGAAGCCGCCGGAGCCGGAACGGCCACCGCCTGAAATGCCCCAACCTCAGGTCGACCCGCTGGATACCTCCCATACAGTGGACATATCGTTTGGTCGCATGGGCATAAATCTTGATCCAACCCGCGGAAATTTTGCGGTCGTCGACGGTGATTATATGCCGATCGTGAAGGTTGCCCCGATCTACCCGCGCCGCGCTCAGACCCGGGGCCTGGAGGGTTACTGTCTGTTGGAGTTTACCGTGACGAAAACCGGCACGGTCCGCGATGTGAGATCCATCGAATGCACCAGTTCCTTATTTGAGCGTGCCTCGGTCAATGCAGCCGGCAAGTTCAAATACAAACCACGGGTGGTCGATGGCCAGGAGATCGAGGTTCCCGGCGTCCAACACATCATCCGCTTTGAGATGGAAGACGACTGATGTCAACGGCACTACAGCGTTTGGTTGTGGCCACGCTGGTCGCTAGCCTGCCACTGTTGGTGCCGGGTTGGAGCAGCGGTGTAGCGCAGGCTCAATACGGTGGGGGCTCCGGAGGAGGTTCGGGGCAGTCTGCCGACAAGAAATCCGATGAAAAACGCAAGACCAAGCGCACCGGTTCGATGAGTGAGAAAGTTTACAAACGCCTGGCGCAGGCCCAGGAGTTTGCGGATCCTCCGGAGGAAACACCCGACGTGCAGCCGGATTATCTCAGGGCACTATCGGAGCTCGACGCGATCAAGACCATGCCCAAGCTGTCGCCATATGAACGGGCGCAGATGAACAATTTCTACGGTTTCATCTATTACTCGATGGAACGATACGACGACGCCATTCGGGCATATCAACAAGTTCTGCAGGAACCGGAAATTCCGGAGGGGCTGCGCACGTCGACGATTTATACGGTAGCGCAGTTGAAATTTATCCTCGAGGACTACCAGGGTGCGATCGATATGATGAATCAGTGGGTGGCGGAGTCGGAAAATCCCGGCCCGGAACCATTCATTTTTATGGCCACCGGCTATTATCAACTGGAACGATACCGCGACATCATTCAACCGGTAGAGCGCGCAATGAGCATTGCCCGGGAGCGTGGCACTTCAGTAAAGGAACAATGGTGGCTGTTGCTGCGCGTGGCGTATTGGGAGCTCGACGATATTCCGAAAGTAAAAGACATCCTGGAAATCCTGGTCGTGCAGTGGCCCAAGAAGGAATACTGGACCCAATTATCCGCAATGTACGGTGAACTTGATCAGGAACGTCGGCAACTCAGTGCGTATGAAGCGGCCTACGACCAGGGACTGCTGCAGAGAAATACCGAGCTGGTGCAACTATCCCAGCTGTTCCTGCAGGCCGAAGTGCCCTACAAGGCGGGGAGAGTTCTCGAGAAAGGGATGGAGGCAGGACAGGTCAAAAAAGACGCCAAGAATTGGCGCCTGCTGTCGCAGGCATGGACACTTGCACAGGAAGACAACAAAGCAGTGCCCGCCCTGAAAGAAGCGGCCAGACTGTCCGATGATGGTGAACTCGATGTGCGGCTCGCGCAGTCCCTTCTAAATCTCAGCAGGTACAAAGAGTGCATCGAGGCGGCCAGGGCGGGAATCCGCAAGGGTGACCTGAAGCGCGCCGATACGGCCAACATGGTGCTGGGCATGTGCCTGTTCGAGACCGATAATCTCGGTGGTGCTATGAATGCTTTTCGCCGGGCTGCCAGAGACTCGCGCAGCAAGAAGAATGCCAACTCGTGGCTGAATTTTATCCAGAATGAGCAGAAGCGGCTGAAGCAACTGCAGCAGCAGCTCGATTCAATGAGACAGGCGGGCGGCGGAGTTTCCAATACTTACTAGTCTATTCGCCCGCCTGCGTGTAGCGGCCGAATCAGGCTTTGAGCGCCAAATCGAGAAGGCCTGTAGGTTCTCTGAAACAGAGAATACGCGGTCTGCTGCGAACCAACCCTGACAATCGATCACAGCGAGAATCACCAGCTGATGCCTAAAATTATCTACCACGCTCGCGACGGAAAGGTCCATGAAGTGGAGGTGGACATCGGCTATACCGTTATGGAAGGCGCCATTGACAACAATGTGCCTGGAATCGTAGCGGAATGCGGCGGTGCCTGTGCGTGTGCAACCTGCCACAGTTACATTGACGACCAGTGGCTGGAAAAATTGCCGCCAATGGAAAATATGGAGGATGCTATGCTGGATTCGGCAGAGGATCGACGCGAAAACAGTCGTTTGACCTGCCAACTCGAAGTCACGGGTGAGCTGGATGGTCTGGTCGTTACAGTTGCAGACAACGGTGACTAAAATGTTTCAAACAGCGGGATAAAGAACAATGAAACTGGTCACCATCGATGCCCGCGAAGTGGCCGGCCGACCTGGCGTGCTGCTGGACAGTGGTGACATTCTCGACTTGACGGCGGCTCCCGTCACGTTAGCCGAGTCGCAGTGGATTCCACAGTCCGTGGTTAGCATTCTGGTAGCTGGCGACAAAGGTCGCGAACATGCCATGCGCCTTGTACGTGCGGCGGAAAATGCCACCGCGGCCGAGGAATCCAAAATGCGCGATACCGGTGTGCTGTTGCCATTTTCCGGGACGGCTTTGATGGCGCCGGTGCGTCGACCCGGATTGGTTCTGATCAGCGCCCCGGCCGGCAACGGAGCGGGCGAGCCCGATCCGGTGGCTTTCATCAAAGGTCCAAACACCGTCGTCGGACCGGCGGCGCTGGTTCGTCCGCCATGGAACGGCAAAGACCAGGTGGTGGCAATGGGTATGCTGGCCGCCGTATTAGGAAAACCGTTGTACCAGGCCAGCAGCGTGGAAGCGGCGGCGGCGGTAGCGGCCTATACACTGATCATTGATTTGTCGCTGCTGCCGCCAGCCGCAACGGATTTGACGGTTGCCGAAGGATGGCGGCGTTACATTGACAGTAAGCAGTTCCCCGGCGCCTGCCCGATGGGGCCGGCCATGGTCACCGCAGATGCGATGCCGCCACCGGAGCAGGTCAGTGCAGGCATGCGAATCAACGACGTGTTGGTGAGTGAGGATTCCGTGTGGCCGACGGCGGATTCCGCCGCCGAGCTCTTGGCGACATTGTCGGGTCGTTTCGGTTTTAGACCCGGGGACACCGTGGCGCTGGGGCCACCGGGTTCGACCGCGCGTTCCCAGGGAGTTGCGCTGATGGCTGGGGATACCTTTTCGGTGGCCCTGGACGGCATCATGAGCCTGTCTGTCGAGATCGCCACATGAGCAATAAGACTATAGCCTTGGACGACCGTTTGTATGATTACTTGCTGTCCGTGTCGTTGCGGGAGCC
>JAPUGB010000064.1 GCA_027293165.1 Gammaproteobacteria bacterium | reverse complement strand
GACGACGGCTGAGCCACCATTCATTTACGCAGGCGCCAACCGTCCGCAAATGGTGCACATGGCCGCCAAGACGGCTGACGGTATATTCATGAGTGATCTATCCGTCAACCTCGCCAAGACGGCTATCGATAGCGTGCATGACCGACAGGCGGAGATTGGGCGGGATCCGACGGGATTTCGTTTCAATAATTTTATGGCATGGTACGTCTACGACGACCCGGCTGAGGCTCGACACGAGGCGAAACGCTGGATCGGTTTCCGCGCGCTGTTCCGAGATTACATGATGCTGGAGATTATGAGCGAGGATGATTTCGCCATCATCATGAAGCATATCCCGGAGATTTACGCGATGGCCGCTAAGGATGCGGACTCAGTAGAGGGTCTGCCGGATCGACTGCTCGATCGGTGCGTTGACAAGCTGACTTTGACCGGCGGAATTGACGACCTGGATCGTATTATCGAGCACCTGCTCGAGTACAAAGCGATCGGTGTGACCGAAACCTGCATCGAATTGAAAAAGCACCAGGCCCACGGCATCAAGTTGCTCGGCGAGCGGGTCGTGCCGGCGCTGAAATAGAATCGCGCGGACTCGCGACGGTCGACACGATCCTCGGATGACCACCGCGAAAATTCACCGGCCAAACCTGCTGGTCGCAGATCTGGAAAGATCGCTGCGCATATACCGGGACATACTCGGGTTTCAAGTGGCCTATGCGGGGCCTGCATCGGAGGGCGGGCTGATGCAGAACCTGTTCAACCTGGCTCCCGATAAGCCGCTACGGATTGCTTTCCTGTCCACCGGCGACGACGGCTGGGGCGCATTGGCCCTGACCGAGTCCAGGGAGGCGCCGGCCAACCCGACAGACGGTAACCATCGAGTCCTGATCATCACCGAAGTCGATGGCGATCTTGATGAAGTCATCCGGCAATTGAAGGATAAAGGCGTCACCGTCGACCGCCGGTTCGAACTCTATGATCCGCCCCGCACCGACGTCGCATTCACTGATCCGGACGGGCACAGGGTCGTCCTGTTCCAGCAACACCCGGCCAATTAAGTCGCGATCGGGAACGCGCCCGCTAGTAGCCACGTGACTAGAACCACGCACGAAGACCTATGACCCACTGAAAGTCATCTGTCTTTTCACCGGCCGCCCTCGCGAAATCCCCTGTGTCGCCAAACTTTTTCCACCAATTTACGCCGACATACGGGGCAAACTCCCGGCGGATTTCATAACGTAGCCGCAGGCCAAGCTCCATATCGGACAGGCCGGAGCCTATGCCAGCTCCGACATCGTCTTTTCCATACCAGTTGATTTCCAGATCCGGCGTCAGAATCAGGCGCTGTGTAAACAGGAGCTGATATTCTCCTTCAAGCCGTGCCGCCGTGCGTCCACTTTCGCCAATAAAAACGGCGGCATCAATGTCAAAAAAATACGGCGCAAGCCCTTTAAAGCCCAGGGCAAGCCAATCGCGGGTTGGCTCGGGGCGTATGTTGCGACGCCATCCGGCCTGCAAATCCCAGTAGGTTGTGAGCGCACGGCTGTAAAGCAACTGAATCTCCAGCTCTTCGATCCGGTTATCAACATATTCGCCTTCGGTCTTGAGCCATAATTTGTTTAGGTCCTTGCCTACCCAAGCCTGCACGTCATCCCATACCAACGGGTTGTCGCCGGATGCGGCACGCATTTCCAGTTGGCCAATCATGACTTTGGCCAAGACGGGGTCATCTTCCGTTGCCGCCAATGCTGCGGTCCATACGCCAAGGCCGCCGAACAGCAGTCCTATACAAATATGCTTCTTAATCGGTTTCATTTCTAGCTGACGATGACCGTCCGAAACATGCCTGGCATGTGGAAGAGCAGGTGGCAGTGATAGGCCCAGGTGCCGCGTGCATCGGCTGTGACCAGATAGCTTATCTTCGAGCCCGGTTGGACGATGACCGTGTGCTTGCGGGGCAGATGAGCACCGTCGCCGGACTCCAGGTCACTCCACATTCCGTGCAAATGAATCGGATGGTTCATCATGGTGTCATTCACCAGGGTGATGCGAACACGCTCGCCATATTCAAGCTCCAGCGGCTCAGAATCAGCGAACTTTATGCCGTTAATGGACCACATATACCGGGCCATATTTCCAGTCAGGTGAAGCTGGATTTCCCTTTCGGGGTCGCGAGGGTCAGGGCTTGGGTAAAGATTGCTCAAATCCGCGTAAGTCAGAACGCGCCGGCCATTATCGCGTAGCCCAATTCCCGGATCGTTCGGCCGGTACTGTGGATCCTCCGCTCGCATATCCACCTGCGGCCCAAATTCGGTTGCTCGATGGACGATTGGTTCAGTGCTTCCATGGCCCACTCTGCCGGCTGTTGTTACCGCAGCGTTGTCCATGTCGTGCATGCTGTGATCGATGGCGCCATGATCCATCGCCATACCCATGTCCGCATGCGTCAATACAGGAGCAGGGTCCATCTCCGGGACGCTAGCCCTTAAAGAGGGATCGGGCGTCAGGGTCCCTCGTGCATAGCCTGTTCTGTCGATCGCTTGTGCGAAGATCGAATACGCGGTGTCGTTTTTGGGTGCGACGATGACATCGTAGGTTTCTGCAACGCCGATCCGGAACTCGTCTACCGTTACGGGCTCAATATTCTGGCCATCGGCCGCCACGACTGTCATCTCGAGTCCCGGAATTCGCACATCGAAAAAGCTCATTGCCGCGCCGTTAACAAAGCGCAAACGCACTTTTTCTCCGCGCTTGAACTGGCCTGTCCAACCATCTGCAGGCGTTCGCCCATTCATCAGGAACGTGTATGTATATCCCGTTACGTCGGAGATGTCGCGATAGCTCATCCGCATTCGGTTCCACATAGCTCGTTGATTCCAGGTCTGCTTTAACCCCTGCCTCTCAAGATCGCGCCACAGGTCGCCGGCCGTGCGCTGTCGAAAGTTGTAGTAATGACTCATTTTCTTCAGCTTCGCGTAGATCTTTTCCGGATCTTCATCGCTCCAATCTGACAGCATGACTACGTACTCGCGATCGTAGGTGAACGGTTCGGGTTGTCTCGAGTCGATAACGATCGCGCCATACATCCCCGTCTGTTCCTGAAAATCGGAATGGCTGTGGTACCAAAAGGTGCCGCTCTGCTTAACATCGAACCGATATTCAAAAGTCTCACCCGGCGCTATACCGTTGAAACTCAAGCCGGGCACACCGTCCATATCGGTTGGCACAAGAATCCCATGCCAGTGAATGGAGCTGTCCACGGCCAGCTGATTGGTGACCCGCAAAGTAACGGAATCCCCTTCCCTCCATCGCAGCACCGGCGACGGTACGGTGCCGTTGACCGCCGTAGCGATCCGTCGATGTCCGGTAAAGTTGACTTCCTGATATCCGATGCGCAAGTCAAACCGATTTCCTTGCAGGGTTTGCGGTTCGGAATGCGCTGCTGTCGCAGCAAGCCCGCGCCTTGGGTCTATACCCAGCGATAACAATGCTCCACCGGCAGCGATACCAGTCACGAAGCGCCTGCGAGATAATGGCGCCGTGCCGGGTATCGTCGGTGTGTATTTCGGATTCTTCATGACTCTCATAAATTAAGGGATGAGAAGGCTCTGACGGAACGGATTCGGGGCCCCTTCACCGATACAAGACAGGGAGATGATCATCAGCTCGTAACCCACAAATGGACCCAGGGTTCCCGAAGCACAGGAACCGCCGGAAATTCCGGGCGCGATGCCCTTGGGCTTAGGCTAGTCGGGGTGGGTGAAAGAGGATTTCTGCCGGACCTTCCGCCAAAAGATAAGCATAACTGACGAAAACCATGGCTAACGATACGGATATTGCGTCCAGCTCAGAGCCACAAAAGACCACAGAGCAACTGCCGACACAATGTTGGCAGCCTTCGCTGCATGTATTTGAGTCTTGGGCGGTATCAAAAAGAACGTCCAGGTTGAGCGGCGATTGTTTGTCCGCGCAATGCTGATGATCAACGGCCGATGCGGGTCCCTCAAGGGACAGGTCATAAGCCTGGATCAGGGACGCAAAGGGCTGGGCCGCAAATAGCACGAGCATGAAAAATGCAATAATTCGAAATCTTCGCTGATTCATAACAACGGCGTGGCTATGCTTTCGGTGCCGTCAAACGATAGATCAAGTATCAGCAATTGGCAAGGACAGCCACTGGCAAATGCGATATATGCTGCGCACGAGTAGGCTCTGTGTAATTGCCGATTAACGCCCTCAGGCGACTTTGACGTCGGTGATGGCGAATAGCGACTTCCACTCTTTCGCAATCAGCAGGTC
Organism: Gammaproteobacteria bacterium; assembly: GCA_027293165.1. Lineage (GTDB taxonomy): Bacteria > Pseudomonadota > Gammaproteobacteria > Steroidobacterales > JAPUGB01. Next base: position 4,346 of record JAPUGB010000064.1, on the reverse strand, counting down.
CATCAGTTCGCTGGCCTTGCCTTCCTGCTTTTTCTCCATCTCAAAGTGCATGGTGATCAGCGCCTCATCCACCTGTGGCCCAAACAAGGTGCGTAAATACTCCATCGGCACCCGGGGATCGTCCTCGTCCACGAAATTACCGTCAGCATCAAACTTCGGCGGCAGTATCGGCGGCACATAAAATACGTTCGGCTCCGTCCCATATTCCGGGTGCAACGGCAAAGCAACTTTCCACTGGTTCACCAGCTTGTCGATTGGCCCGTCCACATCCTCTACATACCCAACAAACCGCAACCGCCCGGGACACTGCCGCGCACACGCCGGCGCTACCCCCTCCTCCAGCCGCGGAAAACAAAAAATGCACTTCTGGCTCTTGCCCGTCACGTAGTTGAAATACACCTTGTCGTACGGGCACGCCTTGTTGCACTCCCGAAACCCCTGGCAGCGGTCCGCATCCACCAGCACGATCCCGTCCTGCGGGCGCTTGTAGATCGCCCGCACCGGGCACGCCTCCAAACACGACGGCTTGGTGCAGTGGTTGCACAACCGCGGTAAGTAAAAATGGTAGTTGTTTGGGTAGTCGCCCGACGAGGTGTCCTCATCCCAGTTGGAGCCCTTGCCCATCGGGGCTTTCTGCTGCAGCCGCGCCTCGCTGCCCTCGAAATACACCTCCTCAAAGTTCAGCGGAATTTCTCCGCCAAACTCGCTTCGCTCCGCCAGGCGCCCCGGCTTCAGTGCCGTCCGGTCTTCATTCCAGCCCCCGCCGTTGTCTTCCCAATTACGCGGATATCCCGGCCCGGGCTTGGTCTCCACGTTGTTCCACAGCATGTGTTCCTGGCCCGGCTCATCCGTCCACAGGCTCTTGCACGCCGCGGTACAGGCTTGGCAACCGATACACTTGTTCAGGTCGATTACCATTGCTACTTGTCGTTCAACGCTCACTTCAGTTACCCCCGTCAAAGAACTGACGCTAGATCGTCAATCGTTGCGCGCGATCAATCACCATCACGCCCCTACGTATTTTTCAAAGTTGCATGTGCAGTCATGATGCGTCTGATTGGGCACGTTTTCCGGCGCCCGGAAATTCAGATGACCGTAACCGCTGACCATTTGCACTGGCTTCAACAGTCCCGCCGTCGAGATCACGCTATTAAAATTCTGGCGTTCGCGGAACATCATCGGATCCCAGCCATGATACATGAACAACTGTTTCGGCTGCATGCTCGCCGTGACTCGCGCCTGGGCAACAAATGAACCGAATGAATTAAAAACCCTGATCAATTCACCATCGTCAACATCACGCACCTTTGCATCATCGGGATTGACGTGGATGTCTGGCTCCCCGCGCTGCAGGCTGAGCAGCAGTGAATCGTCCCGGTACAGGCTGTGTACTCCGTGGCGCGCGTGCCCCATGGTCAGGCGCAGCTCATAACCGTCAATCGCGAGCGGATCCTTGTAAATCGGCAATTGTTCACCTTCGCTCAGGAACCAATCGTGGTCGATATAGAATTGCTGCCGGCCCGTCAGGGTCTTGTACGGCTTTTTGTCGCGGGTGCTGGCCAGCGTTTGGTAGTTGAATGCTGCACCTGGGCCAAACTGCACGTCCTCGGAGTCCTCGCTGCGCACGATGCCGGCCTCGGCGAATTCTTCCCAGGTAATCTTCGGCAGGCCCGGCGTATTTTCAAAGATGAACTCGACAACGTCGCGCGTGTCCTTAAACCGCCCGTTCAGCGTAAACAGCTTGCCCGCCTGCGTGTAATCGCGCTCGATAGGCCGGCCAAACATCGAATCCTGGATCGGCTCGATGCCCCGCTCGACGGCCAGCTCGCTGATTTTCTCCAGCAGTTCTTTCTGTATGATCCAGTCCGGTTTCGAGTCGCCGAGCGGCTCGACCGCAGCATCGAGGACACTCACGTATGGTGTACGGCCTTCCATCGTCATGTCCTGAATTTCGTAGTGATGGGCAGCGGGCAACACGTAGTCTGAATACATCGCCGTCGCGCTCATGTCCGGCGTGATCGTAACCAGGGTCTTGACCTTCGACAGCGCCGTCTCGCGCCACCGCTGCCCGGATGCACGCCAGCTGACCGGGTTGTGTCCCGCCATGATCGCCATATTCCACGGCTTCTCGCCATAGTCCGGCATCCACTTCCGCTCGATCGCTTCGCGGTAATGCTTGTCGATGTGATCGGCCACTTCGTCGCCATAGATCTCAGCATTGAGCTGGCGATAGTCGGTCTTCGCGTAATCCCAGGTCGAGAGCGCGGCCACTCGCAGCCTGGGTCCCAGACCGTCGAAGAAGTATTTCTGCATTCCGTCGGCTCTTGGCATATTCGTGGTCTGCAAACCACCGCCCTCACGACCGGTGTCGCCGGTCAGCGCGCACATCAACAGCCAGGCCCGCAGAACCAAATCGCCATGCAACCACTTGTTGACACGGTATCCGGCGAAAATCATTCCTGCACCGGAACCCGCGAACGAGCGGGCGATATTACGAATCACCGCTGGATTGACCCCAGTAATATCGGCGACTTTTTCCGGCGTGTAGTTCTGTGCGATCTGTTTTGCGAGTTCGAATACCGTCGTGACGTCGACCGCACCGTCGGAGGTTGCAACCGTCCATTGCCCTTCCACAGCCGGCTCGAACGCACCGAGCACCAGGGATTCTTCGGGTCCCTCCGGAGCAGGGCCAAAGGATGGAGTGAAGCCAGTGCCCGGCGCCAGTACCGGCTCTCGCTTATCAGCATCCCAGAAATAGAATCCGTCTTCCCTTCCGCCTTCGACCAGGTCGGACTCACGCAGGAATTTCTGGTTATCCAAACGTACGAGGAAAGGCAGGTCGGTTTGTTCGCGGACGTAATCCCACTCGATCGTGCCGTCTTCGATAATCGTCTGTACCATCGCCATGGCCAGCGCGCCATCGGTACCGGGCTTCGGGTTGACCCACTTCGATGCGTGCATCGCGCTCGGGTTGAAGTCCGGCGAAATCACGACGACGTCGGTGCCGTTGTATCGGGCCTCCCAGAAAAAATGGGCGTCTGGGATCCGCGTCACGGCCGGGTTACACACCCAAACGAGGCAGCACTTTGACTTGTATACGGCGGCCATGCTGTCGCCTGGCAACGGATGCCCGAGTGTCTGGAACGCCCCGACCGGCAGATCGCCGACCCCGGCAAAGGTCTCCGGCATTTCACATCCGGTGATGTTGCCGAAGCGGAACAGGCCGCCAAACGTCGCCCGTTTCAGCAGCAGCGCCGTGCCCATGGCAAAGCTTATCGATCTGGGCCCATCCGTCACGGCGTAGTCGATAAACTTGCCGCCGATCTCTGTCAGTGCCTGGTCCCAGCTGATGCGCTCCCACTGTCCTTCACCGCGCTCGCCAGCACGCTTCATCGGGTACAGGACCCGCTGCTTGCCATACATTTGCTTGGCATGGCGCAGGCCTTTCTGACAACCGCGCGGGCCGTAATCCGGTACGTCGTCGCCGGATGCCCCGTATTCGCCCTGCTGTTCTTCGCGCCAGACGATGCCGTTGCGAACGTATACATTGAATGCACAGTGGCCGGTGCAATTGATCCCGCGGCTGCCGCGCACGACGCGGTCCCAGGTCCACTTGTTGCGCATCAGGTCTTCCCAGCGACGATACTGGCCGGCCCCGCTGTCTTGCGCCAGCGCCACGCCATAGCGCAGCGTCAGAGCAAGCGCGCCCGAACCGGACAGGAACGCACGCCGGGTCGTCGTCATCAGCTCCATCAAGGCTTACTCCAATGCGCTGGGTCCGCCGCCGCAAGGCGGCGCCATAGGCCTGTTCTACAACGAAACTTACACCAATCGGTGGCGTTTTTCAGACCGAAATCCGTCCAGCAGGCAGTCATTCTGCCGCTCCGCGGCTTAAATGATGCCTGCGTTCGTCATGCGCTCGAGAACCTTTTCCTGCCGCTCCCGGTAGAACGCCACGCGGTCAGCCGGCGGCGTGACCTTACCGTCCTGTAGCAGGGTATTGGCCGGGTGAATATTGGCCTCGGCATACGCCATTGCATACAAGTCGGTCGGCTGCCTCGCCAGCAAGTTTGACATGCCAACGCGGCGCCGTTTCGAGCGCAGGCCGCGAATATCGATGACCGCATGTGCCAGCATGCTCTCGCCGCCCGGCGCCGCCTCGGCAAGGATATTTGAATTGTAGTCGACCACTTTCGACATCATGCTGCAGGTGTAGGCCGGGATCGGAATATCGTCGATCGACGCGGTGTTCGCGGAAATAACGTAAACGGCATTCTCGAATGCCCTCGCCCGCCGGCAGGCTTCCCTATCGGTCATTTTCAGACTGCCTGGTTCACTGGTCGGAT
>JAPUGB010000063.1 GCA_027293165.1 Gammaproteobacteria bacterium | reverse complement strand
AGTCGGTCAGTAACGACGCGAAACCGCCGCCGGCGAAATGCCATTCCCAACCGATCCCCTGGGCCATATGGCGGCAGGAGCTTGTTGTCTACTGGCGTTCTCTCGACCCGGCCGAGGACTGTGCAATGTCCGCTTTTCGCGCCGGCGAGGATTTTGCCAGCGTCTGTAACGGGCTCTGCCAGTGGCATGCAGAAGCTGAGGTGCCCGCGGTCGCGGCGCAGTTGCTTCGGCAGTGGGTCGGAGAGGGACTGATCACCGGCTTTACGCCTGCCTGATCCTCAGGCACAGTGCTGGTCCGCCGCCGGCTGACGTTGTCAGCCCGGGCATTCGCTACGAACAATAACAGCGTTTTTTCTAGGTAGCATTCGCAATGACAAGAAGAAACATTGGCGCAGGCGTGATACTGCTCGCCGCCTTATTTATTGCCGGGCCGCTAAGTGCCGACGCGATTATGCGCAGCCAGGCGATGTCGGCCACGACCATTGCTGAATTTTTCATCGAAGACAATCGCGTCGTTGTTGAACTCGAAATCGGTTTGGCGGATCTGCGTGCCTTTCGCAACCTGCTACCGGACGAGGTTTACGAGCGCATGGGCTATGCACCTGCGCCGCTGCCCCAAAGGCTGCGGACCTTTATCACCGAAAACCTTGTGATCCTGAATCACGACGGCCTTGCGCTTGCGGCTCGCATCCTGGCGATCGGACCGGGCGAACGGGTGCGGCGAGACAAGGTCAGTGGTGAACCGTTACCGGCAGGCGAAGCCGAGCCGGAAACCGTCATAAGCGCGCGGCTTGAGTACTTGTTTGACGGCCAACCGGATTCGCTGACTTTTGGCGGTCGCTGGGACGATGTCACGGCCTCTGTAGGATTCGTGGTCTATCACTTGAAAGTGCCGGTCAATGATTTCCGCTACCTTTCCCGAAGCCAGGTGCTGGACCTCGACTGGAACGACCCATGGTATTCGAGCTTCCGAACCCGCAACTTGCGGCGCACTTACTTTTCCCCAATGAGCGGTTTTATCTACGTGGAACCTTACGAGGTGCGCAAGGAGATCGTCGTTCGGCCCAAGGATCTGCAGAGCTGGATCGATCTCGGACTGTCAGGGCGCCAGACGATACCGGTCGACATGCAGGACGAGCTCAAGCGCACAGCAGCCGAATTCCTGCGCGAACATCAGGCTGTGGTAATTGATGGCGAACGCATTGCACCCGAGCTGGCGCGCATTAACTTTCTCGACCGCAGCTTAAAGGCCAGTCGGGTAATCGATCCACCGGAAGAATTGGACATCAATTCCGCGATACTCGGCGTGATATTCGTCTACCCGATTGTCGAACCCTTACCAGAACGCGTCACGATGACGTGGGACCTGTTTAACGACAAGATTCAGTTGATACCGGCCGCGTCGGTGGATCAGGCCGGCGCGTTGCCGGTGTACCTGGAGCCCGATTACGCGGTCCTGGTATGGCAAAATTTCTTGAAGAACCCAGTCTTGCCGACACTTGCTGTTATTGCTGCACCGCCATCAACCGTGGCGCGGGTCATGCTGGATTTGCGCTGGCTGTTACTCGCTGCGACTTTGGTACTTTTGATTCGTTGGCTCTACGGGCTGCGCGATGATGGTCCGGTTGGTGCAGCTCTTTATGGCCTCGGTGCCGCAGCGCTCGTGAGCGCGGCCGCGTTCTACCTGGGCCAGGCAGCTGTTGTTTCAGACGAACGCGGACAGGAGATCGTTGGTGGCCTGCTACACAATGTCTACAGGGCCTTCGACTTTCGGGATGAAGGCAAAATCTACGATGTACTCCTGCAGAGCGTCGAAGGTGAGTTGTTGACGAAAATCTATCTGGAGACCCGCCGCGGCCTGGAACTTGCCAGTCAGGGTGGCGCCCGGGCCAAGGTCAAGAGCATCGAATTGACCGAGTTGACGACCCGCCCTAGTGATGACGCCGGTTTTGTCGCCAACGCGACCTGGACCGTCGCCGGCGCCGTAGGCCATTGGGGCCACCTGCATCAGCGCGCCAACCGCTATAAGGCAGACATGCGCGTGCAACCGGTGAACGGGAACTGGAAGCTGACTGGTCTTGAGATTCTGGAAGAGGAGCGGCTGTAACCAATATTGACTAGAATATCAATCCTATGGCTCAGATTCGTTACATTGGAATCGAACAGAAACCGCGCAGTTTCCTGATGCAACTGCTGGGTTTAATCGGGGGACTCGTGATCCTCGGCGTATCGTTGGTGCTGGGCGCTTTCGTGTTGGCAGCTTTATTCGGCTTCGCGCTAATGCTGGCAGTGGTGGTGGCCATTCGACTCTGGTGGGTGCGCCGGCAAATCAATGCTGACGCGGCAAACGACGAGTACATCGATGCCGAATACAAGGTAGTGAACAGCAGTGACCGCGGGAAGCGCTGACACTACGGCCGATTCATAACACACGGCGCTGACCGGTGAGGGAAGGCGTGCCAACACCAGAAAATAAACGTAGACGAAGATTGAAGCGGCGCTTGGTTGCCGTCGCAGGATTTCTGTTACTGGCGACCGGCATGGCTTGGTTTTTCGAATCGCAGGCGACAACCACCGTCATTTTGATTCGACATGCCGATCGCGTCGCTGGTCAGGAAGAGAACCCCGGCCTGAGCCGCTCCGGTGAGCAGCGGGCAAAGGAACTGGCGCGCGTGCTAGCGGACATAGACGTGATTGCAGGTGTTGACGCGATCTTTGCCACCCAGTATCGGCGCACTCAGGAAACCGCAGAGCCACTCTCAAAGCGCCTGCAGGTTCCGGTGCGTACCGCGGCACCCGATAATATCGAGGGTTTGATCAAGCAGATCCTGACCGAATACAAAGGCAAAATCGTGCTCGTGATCACTCACAGTGACGCCATTCCCAAGCTGATCCAGAAACTTCATGGCAGTAAAAAACTCCCGCCGATCGAAGCCAACGAGTACGACAACATTTACATCGTCAGCATCCCGTGGTTTGGCAAGGTCAAAACCTTGCGTTTGAGGTACGGTCGCCCTTACGTACCCTGAGGAGTAGCGCTTTCGGATGGCTCAGCCAGTGGGTTGTCCACCATGCATCCATCGCTGTTGAGATCCGGATAGGGCAAGCTTTTGTCCCGGCAGCGGCGCGCCACGTCCGGGTAACACCACTCGAACAGTGTACGCGCGAAGGTTTCGCTATCCAGCTGCCGCTGCCGGTACATTCCGGCTTGCTCACGTTGCCGGGCTGCTTCGAACAGGATCAGCGCACAGGCCACCGACACGTTCAGCGAACTGACCAGGCCGCGCATCGGCACATGGACGTGCCGGTCGGCGAGGGACCGCGCGTGCGCGCTAAGGCCGTCGCGTTCGGAACCTAGCAGCAGCGTCGTCGGGCCGGTGTAGTCGATGGCCCGGTAGTCTTCAGATATTTCCGATATATCTGCTGCAATGATTTGAAAACTGTACTGTTTTAATTCAAATATGGCGGCGTCAATGTCGGCGTGTATGTGCGTCTGGACCCATTTCGTGCTGCCACCGGCGACCATGTGATGGCGCCGGAACTCGCCGCCAGGCGAGACCACATGCATGGCTGGTATTCCGACGGCATCGCAGGTCCTGAGCAACGCGGCGATATTGTGCGTTTTGTGCACGTCCTCGGCCAGTACGGTCAGGTCTGGCTGCCGGCGATCCAGCACGCGGGTCAAATTTTGGAACCGTTCCGGCGTCACCAGTTTTCGTTACAATTCGTTATGACTGCTCAAAAAAAGAATACTGACGTGCTGATCCGAAAATCGCTGAACGTGGACACCCGTGGCCGTGGCACCTATGAAGTGACCGACGAGGTCGCTGAAATCGTCGCGGATTCCGGTATCGACGTTGGAATGTGCCACGTCTACGTCGCGCATACCAGCGCATCGCTGACGATCTGCGAAAACGCGGACCCTGACGTCCGTACCGACCTGGAAACCTTTATGGCACGGCTGATACCGGACGGTGATGGGGTGTTCCTGCACAGCTCGGAAGGTCCGGATGATATGCCGGCACACATTCGCAGCGTGCTCACCCAGACGACACTGACCGTCCCGGTGGAAAACGGGCGCTGTGCGCTGGGAATCTGGCAGGGTCTGTATCTCTGGGAACATCGCACCGGCCCCCACCGGCGCCGACTGAGCGTGACGGTGCAGGGGGTACCCTAGCCGGGTAAAATGCCGGCCGCAAAACGGCTCAACAGTAGGGCGTCTCAGCGGTTAGGGCATGCAACATTGCAGACCACCCAACAGCACTACATTAGGACAGCCCGCAAGGTTCAGGCCTTACGTTGACCGGCCACCTAAGTCCGCGTTCGACCCGAAGCGGACCTGCCATCATGTCTAGAATTCACTTACAAAAGTCGCGCTAAGTTTGAACTTGTGAATTTGATGCGATGTCCGCTTTCGACCCAAAGCGGACTCATGCAGCGCAACAAAAAACCCGGCTTTGGCGCGGTTTTGTTTGTACAAACATATACCCAAACTTCACCCGAATTGGTGATGTTCATTTCGC
>JAPUGB010000062.1 GCA_027293165.1 Gammaproteobacteria bacterium | reverse complement strand
CATCTTTATGTGGAGCCTGATGACTGCGACCTGCGGCCTTGCGAGAAACTTCTGGGAATTGTTCCTGGCGCGAGTGGGTGTGGGCGTCGGTGAAGCCACTCTGTCGCCGGCGGCCTACTCAATGATCGCCGACTCATTTCCGCGAGAAAAACTCGGCCGGGCCATCAGCGTCTACCAATCCGGTGCGTTCTTCGGGGTTGGCCTGGCATTGATATTTGGCGGTATTGCGATTCGCTTTGCTGCCGGCGCCGAGTCGATCGAGCTGCCGTTGATTGGCACAGTCGCGCCCTGGCAAATGGCGTTCATCGCGATCGGCCTGCCTGGAGTTCTGGTGGCGGCGCTGATGTTCACCGTCAGGGAACCGGCGCGTCAGGGAATCAGCGCTGGCAAGGATGACGAGATTTCATTGAAACAAGGGCTGAAATTCGCCTTTGTACGTTGGCGGGTCTATATCGCTCATTTCTGCGGGTTCGCTTTGTTGGCGCTGCCGATGACGACGATGGCGACGTGGATCCCCACTTATTTCATGCGGGTGGTTGGCTTCGCCCCGGCTGAGACCGGCCTGAAGCTGGGTCTGATCGTAGTGATTTTTTCGCCGCTGGGCGCAATCGGTGGTGGCTGGCTCGCCGACTATCTGCTGCGCAAGGGGTACCAGGATGCGACACTGCGCGTCGCCGTACTCGCGGCGATTATCATGACACCACTGAGCTTGGTGGCGACATCCGTAAAGGACCCGACGCTGGCGCTGATGATCTTGTGTCCGTTTGCATTCGGCTCTGCGATCTCAATGGGCATGGCGGCCGCGGCGCTGCAGCTGGTGACCCCGAACCGCCTGCGCGGGCAGATATCCGCAACCTGGATGCTGTTCCTGAACATCATCACGGCGGGTTTGGGTCCGACCGCGGTCGGCTGGATAACGGACACTATTTACAAAGATCCGATGGCGGTCGGGCAGTCGATCACCGTCGTTAATGTCGGCTCGGTCGTTCTCGGCGGGCTGATTCTCTGGGCGACATGTAAACCTTATCGGGAGGCCGTGGAGCGGCAGACAATTGACTGAACCGTCGACGCCGAAAGCGTTTGAGTCCGATTCCGGTCTGCCGATTCACCGACCGGTAAATCCGCCCGTTCAGACCCAGGCGGCGGTTAGCTGATCGACCGCGGCGATGTCGTCCGCGGTCAGTTCCCAGGTACCTGCTGCCGCGTTCTGCCGAACTTGCTCCGGTTTGGTGACGCCGGCGATTACCGTCGTAACTGCGGGTCGATTCGTCAGCCGGCCCATAGCCAGTTCCAGCACGCTTCGGTCAATACTCTCACCGTAATCCCGCATCGCTTCAACGGCATCCATTTTGTCGTCGGTCTTGAACGCGCCACCCCATTTGGCGAGGCGTGAACCCTCGGGGTCCTCGGCACCTTTGCGGTACTTGCCGGTCAGTAATCCGCTTTCCAGCGGAAAATAGGGAATGATGCCGACATTGATTTCTTCGGCCACCGGCAGCAGGTCGGTCTCGATATCCCGGTGAAGCAGGCTGTACCAGTTCTGTGCCGAGACGAACGCACTGAGATTTTGCTCGCTAGCAACAGAATCGGCTTCAGACAGCTGGGCGCCATCCATGTTCGAGCAGCCTATGTGCCGTACCTTGCCCTGTTTAACCAGATCGTCGAGCGCCTGCAGTGTTTCTTCGATCGGTGTCGCAACTTCCGGAAAGTGGTACTGGTAAAGATCGATGTAATCGGTACCGAGTCGTTCGAGGCTTTGTTCGACAGCCTTCATAATGTATTCGCGGGTACCGCCGCCCTCGATGCTACCGCCGCGTCCGCCGCTCTGGGCGCCGAATTTCGTTGCGAGCACAATGTCTTTGCGCCGTTTGCCCAACGCTTTGCCCACCATCGTCTCGGCTGTGCCCGGTGGGTGGCCGTAAATGTCGGCAACGTCAAACATATTGATGCCTTCATCGATTGCCGCGTCGACGACGTCGTTCGTTTGTTTTTGGTCGCACATACTGCCAAACATCATGCAGCCGAGGCCGACAACGGATACCTCCAGATCGGAATTTCCGAGCTTCTTGTATTTCATGATTTCTTCCTCGTTGTTCCGCCTTCAGCGGGGCGCGACTGACGGTTTGATGTTTCGGCAATCTACCACTGCCTTTATACGTCACGCGTCAGACTAGCAGCACTTTCGGACATAGTCCTGCGGCGATCTGAACTTGGCCACAGGGCGCTCGAAGCAAGGCCGATTTATCGGGCGTACGTGAGGTTAGCGCGGTCGCTCGGTGTCCGCGATGGCGACCCGGTGCATCAGCCGATGGGCCGGGAAAAAATCATTGATGCCTTTGTGTGCCGTCGACCGATTGTCCCAGAATGCGACTGAATGTTTTCGCCAGCGAAAACGACACATGTTTTCCGGCTGCTGCATATGCTGGAACAGGAGATCGAGCAACATCCGGCTCTCTGGTTCACTGAGGCCTTTGATCGAAGAAGTTAACAGCGGGTTAACGAACAGGGATTTGCGGCCGGTCTCGCGATGCGTTCGCACCACCGGGTGTTCGACCGGCGGAGTGGAATCACGCAGTTTCTGCCAGGCTTCGGCGCCGTAGTCTCTCAGTATGCCAGGGCCCATGGTCGCTGAAATGTCGTGTATCGCAGTCATCGGACTGATGAATGCCTGCATCGGTTCCGACAGGGTTTCAAACGCCTTGTGCATGTTTATCCAGGCCGTGTCGCCGCCGGCTTCGGGCACCTCCAGTGCATACAGCACCGAGCCCATTGACGGTATTTCGACGAACGTATCGTCGGTATGCCAGGTGACGTCCGAGCCGATTTTGTGGTTTTCGTCCATCTCCTGTTTGCGGATATTCGGGTGGTCTTCCAGGGTAGGGACAAACCCGGGCTTCTGGAATTTGCCAAACTGCCCGGCGAAAGCGACATGTTGCTCGGGTGTCAGCTCCTGATCGCGGAAAAACACGACTTGGTAAGTAAGCCACGCATCCCGCAGCTCTGTGAAAGTTTCCTCGTCGAGTGGTTCGGCAAGGCGGATGCCACTGACTTCTGCACCCAGCGCGCCGGTAACGGGACGCACGTCAATTCGGGTGTACCCCATCAGACTAAGTTTGCCGGTCTATCTCGATTTGCGTTTCAGACGATACGGGCGCGTTAAGCACGCCGGTACAGCCGTCCACGAGATTGTTGATAAAAACAGGGGCGTAGAAGCCGCTGCCTTTCTCCGCAGTCACACGGAAAATCTCGCGGTCTGCAAGCGAGTGAATGATCAGCTCCATGATCATTCCGAAGCGCTGACTGAGAAGTGATTTAGGAATGTCGGGTAGAACTGTCTTCAGAAGCGCGTAGATGCGCCCCAATCCCTCGCTGTGTTCACTGCGCCACAGGGCGAAAAAATCAAGCTTGGGATGCCCAAGAGCCCGTGCCTCGAAGCGGATATAGTGATTGCCGCCTTTGGATTTTTCGATTTCTTCGACAATGGGCAAGATCATGGCCGTCACCAGCCTGCGCAGGTCACCGACTTGCCCCGCTTCAGCAATTTCATCCAGTCGTTGCAGTCGCCGGCGGTTAATACGTTCCATGCGATAGTGGAACGTCTCCATAACCAAGGCTTCCTTGGAGCCGAAATGATAGTGCGCCGCGGATGAGTTCCGCTGTTCCGCGGCGACGTTGATTTGCCGCATCGATACCGCGTCGATTCCGAATTCTCCGAACAGCTGCTCGGCGGCCAGGATAATCTGTTCCCGGGTATCCTGGCCGACGGTGGATTTTTGGGCTGGCTGAGTCACAATTAAGTCCCGTAGCTTAGTTTATTCCAGCGTCAAGGGTGGAAATGTGAATTCTAGCCCAGATTTGCCGCCACAGGTGCCGCTTGGCTTTCCGTTGTCCGGACATTTACCTTGCGGTTGACCGGTCGCCACCCGGCCGCTAGGTTTACGCTCCCGAGGTAGCCAATGGCCAAAAAATCACCACCACAACTGGTCATGCCGGTCTGGAGTTCGCCGCTGGGCCAGGGTCCGCACCCGATGGAGCGGGCCGAAATGCTGATCATCGAGTGCACCGCTGACACGGACGAGTTAGCGCGTGTCACGCCGTCGTTCTGCCAACCGGGCGAACACAACCGGGTCCGAGTGTTTTTCACCAACAATGTGCAGCCACCGAATTCGCTGAGCTTTCGGGAGGTCGGTCTGATACAGGAGGTGCGTTACGGGAATGAGACGGTCCAGACGATGCCATACCTGTGGGTGTCGGACGACATGGCCATGCTCGGGGGCCGAGAGCTGTTCGGCATGCCCAAATTGCTGATGGACGACATCCCGGTCGAGATTCACGCGAACCAGGTGTTCGGGCGTCTTGCGCGAAACGGCGTCACGATGATGGAAGGTTCCATGGTTATTGAACGCGCAGCGCAACCGGATGAAATGCCCTACGCCGGTTTGGCGTCGGTATACGAACGCCATATTCCGAATCCCGATCCGGCGAAGCCTTCGTATCGTCAGTTGATTCGGCTGACCGTCGCCGACCGCGAGGTCATTGGTCAGTGCTGGCTGGGGCGCGGACACGTCGAAGTCCGTCACCCACTGCATTCGAGGCTGGATCTGCTCAAACTTACGGCGACCGAGCGAGCGTGGTATGCGGTGTTTCGCTGGAATCTGCCGCACGGCGAAATTGTGGAGGAGGGCCCCTACTGAGGCGTTCCGCCGTCGCAGCCTGGCTCAGCTATCGTCGGTATCGTCGGTATCTTTGCCGGGGATGCTGAACACGCGGGCAAAGTAATCCGACAGATCTTCGGAAACTTCTTGCTGGGATTCGGCCGGAATTCCGGCCAGCGTCTTGGCCAGTTGCTTCTTGAACTCCACCTGCATCTGACGGGCAATCTGAATGCGCTGGGCCTGCGGCGACCCGGCCCCATGCATCGACTCGGTCAGGTAACCGACCGCATTGCGTCCGAGCGTCATGTTCTCGATCAGGCGGAGGATACGTATGCGGTCCTCGGTCGGAATGTCATCCCGCCCCTTCAGGTATTTTCGAATCAACGCGCCGACTGTGGGGTGTTCGAGATCTTGCTCAGACGGCAGAGTGACGACCAGTCCGCCGGCCAGGTCCTGCGCCAGCCGGCCAATCTCGTACGGTATCTTGGTCACGTGGTGCTTGCATACGTTGGATAACATGTCGTCGTTGATATAGACACCGGATTTGGTCGGTGTGGCCTGGTAGCTCGACGCGATCCCGGTGGCGTAAATCGTCTCGTTCAGATGGGTCATCTCGACCAGCTTGTCCCGGATGTGCGACGCCTTTTCAACGCCGTTGTACTCGGCGATTGTGGCGGCCGCGCCGATCAGCACATCACCGACACCGGATTTGCAGACGTAGCTGCGGCGGTGATAACAGGTGAAACGTTCGACCAGCATCGCCGCGAATTCGTGCTCCCCGTCCATGAACACGTGTTCCCAGGGGATAAACACGTCATCGAAGATGACCATTGCCTCCTGCCCGGAGAATTTGCTGTTACCTGCATCCAGGCCTGAGCCCTCCATGCTGCGCGTGTCGCAGGACTGGCGCCCATAGATATAGGTGATGCCTTTAGCGTCGGCCGGAATTGCGCCGATAACCGCGAACTCTTTGTCTTTATCGCCCAGGCGCAGCGTTGGCATGACAATCAACCAATGCGAATTGATACAGCCGGTCTGGTGCGCCTTGGCTCCCTTGATGTAGAGCCCAGCATCGGTGCGACGCGTGATATGCACATACAGGTCCGCGTCGGTTTGCTCGTGTGGTGCCTTGCTGCGATCGCCCTTGACGTCGGTCATCGCGCCGCCGATCAGGTAGCCATGACGTTGCACCATCGTGACAAAGTCGCGGAAGCGTTGATGGTATTTGGTGCTGTGCGCTTCGTCCATTTCATAGGTGACCGAGAACAGCGAATTCAGCGCATCCATGCCGACACAGCGTTGGAAGCAGGTGCCGGTCAATTGACCCAGGCGCCGCTGCATCTTGTTCTGCAATACCAGGTCTTCGGCACTCTCGGCGATATGCAGAAACCGGTTGATGCGCTCGCCGGTGAACGGTGATATCGCGCTTGCCAGCTCCGGGTTCCGTTCTGCCAGGTCATAGGTTTCGGCGACCGCGTTGATCGACGGACGGATCATCGGATGATCTACCGGTTCATCGACGAGTTCGCCGAACAGGTAGATCGTCAGGTTGCGGCCGCGCAAACTGTCGATATATTGCTGGCCGGTACGGATCGGCACGACATCGGCACTGGATTTGTCGGGGGTACGCTTAGGGGCGTGGCTAGCCATGGGTTTCACCTCGACCGGCGCTTTACAATCTGGCCGGGAACGACGAAGCACTCAGTCTATCACGGGGCCCTTGACCTGCACCGTGCTGGCGCCAACAGAGCCGCTGGCAGGCAGCCTGGCTCCGGCGTATTCTTAGGTGCGACGCAGTAGTCCCCAACAGACCGTTCGTGACATAAGCCTTAGACCACGGAAGGCAGCTCTATGGCGATCCAGTCACCGCTGAAAAATCCTGACTTTCGCAAGTTGTTTACTGCGCAGGTTATCGCGCTCGTCGGAACCGGCCTGACCACGGTGGCATTGACGCTGCTGGCCTATGATCTCGTCGGCGGCAACGCCGGTATCGTGCTGGGTACGGCAATGGCATTCAAGATGGTCGCCTATGTCGTGTTTGCGCCAATCGTTGGCGGCCTGGCGCACCGTTTGCCTCGCAAACCACTGCTGATCACGCTGGACATCGTCCGGGCCGCGATTGTGCTGGCGATGCCGTTCGTCACGGCCGTCTGGCAGATCTATGTGCTGATTTTCCTGCTGAATCTGTTCTCGGCCGGATTCAAGCCGGTGTTTCAGGCGACCATCCCGGACATATTGCCTGACGAGCAGCAGTACACGCGTGCGTTGTCGTATTCGCGGCTGGCCTATGATCTCGAAAACCTGCTGAGCCCGATCTTTGCCGGTTTGGCGTTGCTGTTATTTTCCTTTGATGCGTTGTTTCAGGCCAATTCAATTGCATTTCTGGTGTCGGCCGCCCTGATTCTCGCCACCACCGTACCTGCCACCGAGCACGTCGATCGTCTCGGCGGCATTTGGAGTGAAATCAGTTTCGGCGTGCGCTCCTACATGCGCACTCCTCGGCTGCGGGCCCTGTTGATCCTCTA
>JAPUGB010000061.1 GCA_027293165.1 Gammaproteobacteria bacterium | reverse complement strand
GTCGGTGGGTTGCATCATCGGTATGGCAGAATTGCTGCATGATTGTCTTGGCATAGAATGACCGGAAAAACGACACGATTGTATTTACAGGATGGACAGGGATACTCAGGCTTCCCTGCTCGTTGATTTGGATATCTGTGAAAGACCTGTCTTCGTGCATCGAGATGAGGAGGGTGATTTATACAAGTCGCGGTGTGAAGACGGAACGGTTGGCGTGCTCCGTTGTAACAGTGATGGATGCCTGCCAATAAACGTGGCGCAGGCAGCTCCGGAAAAATCAAAAATGGAAAGCGACCAGGCAAGGGCAGACGAAAACCGAACTGTTTCCGGAGCGAACTGGCGGCGTGGAGAAAATGCCCGGGCCTCGTGCAATAGCAGCTTCATTGCACATTCCATATTGGATAGGAGCTGGTACCGTTCTGGCCGCATTGGTATTTGATTTACCAGATTCCGGCTCCGCTACTCTTTCCTTGCGATGAGTCCTGTAGAGACTTTAAACTACCTTGTTAACAGATACCCGATCACGAGGAACCTCTTGTATGGGAACCAGGGTTAATGCGTACGCAGCGCCAGACGTTTGTTCACCGTTTGAACCGTTCACCTACGAGCTGCCGGAAATCGGGCCGGAAGAAGTCGACATCAAGGTCGAATACTGCGGGATCTGCCACTCCGACCTCAGCATGTGGCAAAACGCCTGGGGCCGCTCGCAGTTTCCCCTGGTGGCGGGCCATGAAATTGTTGGTAGCGTCGTTAATGCCGGTGAGGTGGTCAACAGTGTCAAGGTCGGTGACAGGGTTGGGCTGGGCTGGTTCTCCGATAGCTGCATGCACTGCAATCCCTGCCTGTCCGGTCAACACAATCTTTGCGACAGTGTCAGGATCACGATTGCAGGCCGTCACGGTGGCTTTGCCGATACGGTACGTTGTCACTGGGTCTGGGCAACACCGATACCCGATCAACTTGATGTCAGCAAGGTTGGTCCGTTGCTCTGCGCCGGCATCACGGTGTATTACCCGTTGGTACAACTCGGTATCAAGGCGTCGGCCAAAATCGCGGTTATCGGTATCGGCGGCCTCGGCCACCTGGCTCTGCAATTCTTCAACAAGTGGGGTTGTGAGGTCACCGCTTTTTCCTCCTCCCCGGAGAAGGCCGAGGAAGCAAAACGACTGGGCGCCCATCATGTCGCCAATTCGCGCAGCGACGAGGAAATGTCCCGATTAGCCGGCAAATTCGATCTTATCCTCAATACCGTCGACGTGGAACTGAACTGGCAGGCATTCGCAGAGGCCCTGGCACCGATGGGTACATTGCATACGGTCGGGGCAGTGCAAACGCCACTGCAGGTACGACCCGGGACCCTGATTTTTGGCGAAAAATCGCTATCAGGCAGCGCCCTGGGTACGCCGCTGGCCACGCGTGACATGCTCGATTTCGCGGCGCGCCACAACATCCAAGCGATGACGGAGGAATTCGACGTCACGGACATCAACGCGGCGTTTGCGCACCTCGAGGCCGGCAAGGCAAGATACCGGGTCGTGCTGAAGATGTAAGGCCCGTCGTCGGTGCTAAACCTGTGGCGGGCGGTGGATCGCGACAGCCTGTTTATGAAGTAAACTGCCCCCTTGATCAGTCAGGACGAGGCCAGGTATGGTCCTGGAAGTTTTCAGCGCGGTATTGCTTGGCGCGATTCCGGTCGCGCTCTTTACCTTTGCCATCCTGCAATGGTCCATCGCCAGCGGCAGGATGAAAAAGTTCGTGGGCGAGGAAGACTTGCAGCGTCAGCATAAGGCGCATGCGAAGACTTCCAAAAAGAATCGGGGTGAAATACGGTCCGTCGGTATCGGCGACATTTTCCACTACAAGATCATGTCATTTGGTGGCGGTTTCTACGGTACCATGGCCATTCTCACTTATGCATTGATCGAAATTTTCGAGATCTGGGAGTTCATCCTTGGACTCAGTGATCCGGGCACCTGGGTCAACAAACTTGGGCTTGATTTGTTCATTGAGTTTTTTGTCAACTCCGTGACGAACCTGATTGCAGCTTTTGTGTGGTTCGATACGCTGCCTGAATACATCACAGTCAACAACGGTTTCATTTGGTTGGCAGCTGCCTACGGCGGCTATTTACTTGGTTTGCGACTGACCAGCGAATTCGGTGATGTAATTTGGGAGAAAATCCGGACATTGCGGACTATTACGAAGTGGGGAGGGTGACGAGGGGACGCTGCTGGGAACCCATACGCCCCCCGACTTTCCCACCACCAGAGTCGGAAACTCCAATTACCTATAACTCTCTGTTGTTATAATAAATGATGGGGGCGTCCGATCGGTCTACTCTTGATGGCGGCAACGGTAACTAATGCATGTTCAGACATTTTTGAACTCCGGTTCGAGGGCTTGAGCCGGGTATCTCCGACTGCTGGATTCAGCGCCAGTGAACATGGTCAGGGCACGTATATGACATTGGTCAGGGGCATCGCCGTGGACAATCGGGTATCCTCTTCATGGAGGTTGCTATGCCGTCGACGTTAAACTTGATACTTCGACTACTTTGCTTGTGTCCGCTGATCTTGCTGCCGCTCACTGGGTACCGGAGCGGAGCGTCCGTGCTGGAGTGGTTGGTTATTGGGGGAGCGATTACGCTCTTCGTGCCGTTGTTTTGGTGGATCTTCCGTTTATCAGGTGCAACCGCGGCGCTACCTCTCACCGGCATGACATTGCTCGGCGTGGTGATCACGCCCGTGAATCCGATGGCGTGCTTGTTCTTCGCCTATGCCGGTGGCACCGTGGGTTTCCTCGGGCGCCCGTCCTGGTCGCTGACGGCGTTGGCAATCATTGCGGCGGCCATTGGCATCGAGGCGTTGGTGTTCGATCTGAGCGTCGGCTTCTGGGCCTCGACGACGCTGTTTGCTGTTGTCCTCGGCGGCTACTGCATTCATTGGTCCGAGACGAAAAAAACCAACGAGCAGCTCCGCCGCAAGCAATCGGAGATTGAACGTCTGGCCAAGATCGCCGAGCGGGAACGAATTGCCCGCGATCTGCATGACTTGTTGGGCCATACGCTATCCGTCAGTGTGTTGAAGGCGCGCTTGGCGGCGAAGCTGATCGCTCGCGATCCCGATAGAGCCCATCAGGACGTTGAGGAAATCGAACGCATCTCGCGGGAGGCGTTGGGCCAGGTTCGCGAGGCGGTGCAGGGTTATCGGCGTGCAGGCCTTGTCGAAGAACTGGATAACATCCGATTGGCATTGGACAGCGCCGAAATCGAGGCGAGCTTCGAGATCGATGACGATGCGACCAGGGCACCCAGTCACGTTACCAACGTAATCGCGATGGTTTTGCGTGAGGCGGTGACCAACGTGATCCGTCACGCTGGCGGCACGCGCTGCAAGATAGGTCTCGTGATAGTCGATAGAGCAATGGAACTCAAGGTCGGTGACAACGGTAGCGGTGGGAGCTTAATCGAAGGCGCGGGGCTCAGCGGCATGCGCGAGCGTGTCGAGTCACTCGGCGGATCGATGGAAATCGACAGCGCATCGGGGACGTCGATCAGGGTCCGTATACCCCTCCTTGTAGGGCCGAGGGGCATCGACGACGATTCCGTCCAAGATGTGGCATAACGACTCGTGATTCGCGTCCTTATTGCCGAAGACCAGGCCATGCTGCTGAGTGCGCTGGGGACCTTGCTCGACCTTGAGGACGACCTCGAGGTGGTTGCGTTGGCAAAAAACGGCAAGGAAGCGCTCGAGCTGGCGCGGACGACTGCACCCGACATCGTACTGACCGACATCGAGATGCCCGAACTGGGTGGGCTCGAGCTCGCGGAGCGCATTCGCGACGAGCAGCTGGCAGGTGGTGTCATTATCGTTACTACCTTTGCCCGGTCGGGTTATTTACGCCGCGCACTGGATGCCGGCGCACGCGGTTATCTGCTCAAAGACTCACCGGGAGACGTGCTGCCGAATGCGATACGCAGGGTGCACGCAGGGGGACGCGCCATCGACCCGGTGCTTGCCGAGGAGGCGTGGAGCGAACCCGACCCACTTACCGACCGCGAACAACAGGTGCTCAGGTTTTGTGCAGAAGGGTGGAGTAATGCCCGGATTGCCGAGGAATTAGGTTTGCATGAAGGCACCGTGCGCAACTATGTATCCGAGGCGATCAGCAAGCTGGATGCCACGAACCGGGTAGACGCGGCCCGCATTGCCCGGGACAAAGGCTGGCTGTAGAGGTTCGGATCGACCCATCTCGGTACCGAGCGGGTACTGCCCTAACCCCTTAAGTGGATCATGGCTGAGAGGTTTGACCCGCGGGCATCGATTTGCCCGGTGGTGGTCTAGCCTCGCTAATACCTCAGCGTGCGTAAACCTGTGTTATCCAGACCAACGACCGGTGTTGCATTCGCTTCTCGAAGCCCTGAGCGATTATCCATGATTCAATAGCGTCTGGATCGTGCACGTAGGGACGAAACCCGCA
>JAPUGB010000060.1 GCA_027293165.1 Gammaproteobacteria bacterium | reverse complement strand
ATCGGGATTGGCCTATTCGAAGGACTCGGCCACGTCCCTGAACATTTTCGGGCTAGCACCGGTACCAGCGACGACGATCGATTCCGCGCGCGCCGCTGCTGCCGTCAACAGACACAGAAAAAGTGCCATCGTGCCGGTCCGCACCGCGCACCAATGTAATCTTTTGTAATCAAACTTACTAAAATCGATCATGGGACGAATTATTGGTGATTTTCGGGTGTTTGTTTTTTAACCGTTGTATGTCCGGCTCGGTCCCTCCAGCGAGCAAACTGTCGACTACGCACAAATCGGTGCAGAACCATGTATGATTCAGATCTACTCGACAGGGCTGCTGAGGGGATTGTTGGACGGGGGTTCCAATCTCGTTCTCCAGCAAACTGAGTGACTAGAAAGACGCGTCCGTGGTCGGTTGTTCGACCGAGGTCCCGTTTGCCCCGTGATTGCTTATTGCGGAGCAGCGCCTCGAGTCGCGATCCACGGGGTCGAGTTTGGCCCCGGTCCTATACGTCTAGTATAGATCTTAGACCGGGCGCCTGGCCAGGACGGCAGCAGGATGCAAAGAACAAATCTTGTCGCTAACAACAAGCCGCGACCAGGGAAGGGAACGCCATGCGGATGACCGCAGGACGACGGCAGGAGTTGGAGAATGAGAGAGGGGGTCAGTCGCAACCTGCGGCGGGCGCACAATTGGGCGGCTATTGCCGTCGCAGCGCCGCTGCTAATCGTAATCGCCACCGGCATATTCTTGCAGGTGCGAAAGTCCGTAGAGTGGATTCAACCGGTCTCTGAGCGAGGCTCGGCCACCTTTCAGCCCCAGGTATCCCAGGATCAGGTCTTACAGGCGGTGCGCGCCGTCCCGCAAATGGACGTGGACGGGTGGGATGATCTTCTGTTGACGGACTACCGTCCCAGAAAGGGGATTATCAAGGTAAGGACGCCAGGCCACCTGGAAACCCAAGTCGACGCCACCACCGGTGCCGTCATCAAAACCGGCCAGCGTTGGAACGATATCGTCATGAAGATTCACGACGGATCGGCATTCGGTGGGCGCTTGTGGTTGTTTCTGCCGGCGGGTGTCGGGGCTCTGTTCCTGACCCTGTCCGGGCTGTACTTGGGCTTCGGTGCCAGCGCCCGGCGCTGGCGACGCTACCGGCGCGATCGGCGCCGATCGAATTGGGTCGTGGACGTGAGACAAAGGTCGCTCACTCTCACCCAGTTTTGCTTCAAGTATCACTACTGGGCGGCGCTCGTAGTCACGATCCCGTGGCTCATCGTTATCACCTCGGGCCTGGCGTTACAGCTGCGCCATGAGATTCCGGGGGTTATGCCTGACTACAAACGGGGAGTTTCCAGCGTACCGCATCTCGACTATCAGCAGGTGCTGGACGTGGCGAAGACTATTCCGGAGCTGCAGGTAGAAGGCTGGTCCGACATCTGGCGGATATACACCTATCCCGAGAAGGGAATTATGGAGATTCGGACCAAGATCGGCTATGGCGCGCAACTGGACGCGGCCACTGGAAACGTTCTCGATGTGTACGCGCGCGGCAGCGAGTTCTGGGAAGACCTGCACGAGGGGATCTTCGGCCGGCATCAGCTGAACGGTGTAAAGGTATTCGGAGAGTCCGAGATCGATCTGTCCATGTGGCTATTTCTTCCCGTCAACATTATTACCTTGTTCCTGTGGTTCACCGGCGTCGTCGTCGCTTTGCGCACCACAGTTAAGAAGGCGGCCCCGGCACGCAAACCCGCGACTGCGAAGGACATGCTTGGGCCAGCGATTGCAGTCGGCAGCATCGCGAGTAGTGTGGGGACAGAATTGCTGCTGCCTGATCCCGGCAGCGGCGCTTTGAGCACACAGTTACGCCGCGAGGATGCATCGGAGCTGGACCGGATGAGGCGCGAGGCCCGCGAGCTCGTCGAGCAGCGGCGCGCCGCCGCCAGGCGCACGGCCCGGTGGCGCCCGGACATCGCCGACGGGACAGTCAGAAGTCCCGCGCAGGCCCCGCCCGGTCAGGCAACGTGGCACTCCCGCGCCCGCGCTGCATGGCGCCGTCGAACGGGCTGACGCCGAACAGCCGACGATCTCCAGAGCCTGCTTGGTGAGTGGCGTACGCGCACGCGTGCGGTTGCGCTGCTACCAATCGATGAATCCCGTGACCCGGAAAAAGGTGCTCAGCGCGCCACCGTCGATATCCAGATCGCTGGTGAGTCGGGAGACGTTCTGGGCGATTCTGCCGTGGTCGTAGTTGACGGAGTGCGCCGTACCGCCGTTGGCGATGCCGATGATGGATTGAGATCGCGCTCCGACTTCCGAACCGTTACACGCTGAGAAAGGGCCGTATCGAAGCGAATGTCGACATCCTCGAACTCCCAATCGAGCGCGGCGGCAGGGCCGGCCAAGACTTGGCACAGAATCACAATCAGCGCGGGCAGACCGACGATGCGCGCGCATCCCGCCCCGGCTCGCGCATGGTGTGCGGTCACAAGTCCCTCCGGAGTCGTCGGCGTTATTGTTTTTGCGGGGGGGGGCGCCATTGCTTGCCGCACCTCCAGCTACCGACTTTATGGTCCGTAATTAACTAAAGCGTATACAGTGAGCCAAAATCAACCGCGATGGACTGATCGGAGCTCTGGTCTAATATGGTACTCGCGGGGAGATGGGGCTCACGGTGGTGGTGAGGAATTCATGAACAAGGGCGTGGAGAGAATCTGGCTGGACAGCTACCCTGAGGGAGTGCCGGCAGACATCGATGCTGATCAATACGCATCGCTGGCGGAGTTGTTCGAGGACAGTGTCGCGCGCTTCGGCGAACGCCCCGCATTCACCAATATGGGGAAAACCCTGAGCTTCGACGAGCTCGATATCCTCAGCAGGGACTTCGCCGGATTTCTGCAGTCGGGGCTGGGTCTGAAAAAAGGCGATCGGTTCGCCATCATGATGCCGAACCTGCTGCAGTATCCGGTGGCGCTATTCGGAGCTTTGCGCGCAGGACTCGCGGTGGTCAACGTCAATCCGCTGTACACGCCCAGAGAGCTGCGTCATCAGCTCGCCGATTCGGGCACTTCCGCCATCGTAATATTGGAGAACTTCGCCCACGTCCTGGAGGAGTGCCTGGCGGAAACGCCTGTAAGGGCAGTGATCACGACCCGGATTGGTGATCTGTTGCCTTTCCCCAAGTCGCTCATAGTCAACCTGGCCGTCAAGTACGTCAAACAGATGGTGCCGGCGTTCCATATCGCGAATACGATTCGTTTCAGCGACGCGATTTCCCAGGGAAAAGCGGCTTCCCTCGATGACGTGAATCTCTGCCGCGACGATTTGGCCTTTCTGCAATACACCGGTGGAACGACCGGTGTGGCGAAGGGCGCAATGCTGACACACGGCAATATGGTCGCCAACGTCGAGCAGGCCACCGCGTGGATGAGCCCCTATCTCAGCAACGGCGAAGAGACCGTGATCACCGCGCTGCCCCTCTATCATATATTCGCGCTCACCGGGAACTGCTTTGCATTCGTCAAGATCGGCGGGTTGAATTACTTGATCACCAATCCCCGGGATATGCCGGGTTTCGTGCGCG
>JAPUGB010000006.1 GCA_027293165.1 Gammaproteobacteria bacterium | reverse complement strand
GTCGAGCCGCTGCCACGGCAGGCTCAATTGCGCGATTTTTTCGCGACCGACAGTTCGATCATCGATTCCGGCATCGTGCTTTATTTCAGCCAACCCAACTCGTTCACCGGCGAAGATGTCGTCGAGCTGCAGGGCCATGGTGGCCCCGTTGTCATGCAGATGCTGCTCGACGCGGTGCTTGGCCTGGGTGCGCGGTTGGCGCGACCGGGGGAATTCACCGAACGGGCGTTCAACAATGGCAAGCTGGATCTGGCGCAGGCCGAAGCGGTCGCCGATCTCATCGCGAGCTCATCGATTGCAGCGGCTCGCGGCGCCAGCCGTTCTCTGGCGGGCGAATTTTCTGCCAGCGTCCACGCCATCGACGCCAAAGTGGTCGAATTACGCATGTTCGTCGAAGCGGCAATCGATTTTCCGGACGACGACATCGATCTGCTGGCGGGCGGCCAGGTTGGCGAACGACTGATTGATATCCTCGAAGCTCTGAATTCGTTGCTCTGTGAGTGTGCACAAGGAATTTTGCTGCGCGACGGGGTGACGCTGGCGCTGCTCGGCGCGCCCAACGTCGGCAAGTCCAGTTTGCTCAACGCTCTGGCGGGCGAAGCCCGCGCTATTGTGACGGACATTCCCGGTACCACGCGCGATCTGGTGCAGGTCGACCTGGTGCTGGACGGTTTGCCTGTGGTGGTGGTCGACACCGCGGGTTTACGGGAATCCGCTGACCCCATCGAACTCGAGGGGGTCCGGCGGGCCCGCCGCGAGGGCGTCAATGCAGACATCGTTCTGGGTGTCGTTGCCGTCGATGAGCAACAGACCGAATGGTCGTTCGATACGCTGGAAGCGGTGTTGCCCGATCTGGACCCGTCCCGTCTGATCCAGATCGCCAATAAGATTGACCTCGTCCCGGACATGGCCGACAGCCTGCCAGCCGGGGTGGTTGCTGTCTCTGCGTTGACCGGGCAAGGACTCGATGCGCTTATCGCTGTGATCAAAAATGCCGTTGGCTATGCGGCGGACGGCGGCCGATTTACCGCGCGCAAGCGGCATGTGCTGGCACTGGAGGCAGCGCTGGCGGCTGCGGATCGATGCCGGACACTGGCGACGGGGACTATGGCGGGTGAGCTGATTGCGGAGGAATTACGCCAGGTGCATGCGGCGCTGGGCGATATTGTGGGTGAGATGACCTCGGATGAACTGCTGGGCGAGATTTTCAGCCGCTTCTGTATCGGCAAATGAGTAACGCGCCTGCAGCCCCAATGAGTATACTGCGCAGCCCAAATCAGCCCTGTTTTCTAACGTCATGGAATTTCCCCAGCTCTTTGATGTGATCGTGATCGGCGGCGGCCATGCCGGCTGCGAAGCCGCGATGGCATCCGCCCGCCTGGGTGCGCGGACACTGTTGCTCACGCAGAGTCTGGAAACCATTGGCCAGATGTCGTGCAATCCGGCGATCGGCGGCATCGGCAAATCCCATTTGGTACGTGAAATCGATGCCCTTGACGGGATTATGGGCCGGGCGGCGGATATGGCCGGGATTCAGCTGCGCGTTCTCAACGCAAGCAAAGGACCCGCTGTGCGCGCAACCCGGGCCCAGGCCGATCGGGCGTTGTACCGGCAATCGATTCAGGGCCTGCTCGATGCACAGGACAATCTGCAGGTCTTTCAGCAATCGGTGGTCGACCTGCTGGTGACTGGCGCGCCCGGCAAGCAGCGTGTCGAAGGGGTCGTGACACAGATGGGCCTTACAGTGCGCGCTCGTGCCGTCGTGCTGACCACCGGTACGTTCCTGGGCGGGCGGATTCACATCGGGCTGGAAAATCATCCGGGTGGCCGTGCGGGTGATGCGCCGGCCAACGCGCTGGCGGAACGGCTGCGGGCTTTGCCGTTTCGAGTCGCCCGGCTGAAGACCGGTACTCCGCCAAGAATAGACGGCAGGACGGTGGATTTCGCGGCGATGACTGCACAACCCGGTGACGAACCCACCCCGGTGTTGTCATTCATGCACGAAGGCGCTGACCGAGGCGCCGCGGGTGATGGTAGTGCTGGAGTGGCATTGCGGCGACCGCGGCAGGTGCCCTGCTACATCACCCAAACCAACCCGACAACGCATGCAATCATTCTCGCAGCGCTCGATCGTTCGCCGCTGTACACGGGCGTGATCGAAGGCGAGGGTCCACGCTACTGCCCGAGCATCGAAGACAAGGTGGTGCGCTTTGCGGAGCGGGTGAATCATCAGATTTTCGTCGAACCCGAAGGTCTGGCGACGAGCGAACTGTACCCGAATGGAATTTCGACCAGCCTGCCGTTCGATGTTCAGCTGGCACTGGTGCGCAGCATCCGAGGCTTTGCTGAGGCGCACATCACTCGACCCGGTTACGCCATCGAGTACGACTTTTTTGATCCGCGCGACCTCAACTACTCGCTGGAGACCAAAGCGCTTGCGGGGTTGTTTTTTGCAGGTCAGATCAATGGCACCACGGGTTACGAAGAGGCCGCAGCCCAGGGCTTGCTGGCTGGTCTCAATGCGGCGCGCCAGGTTGCCGGTAAGAGTCCCTGGTGTCCGCGCCGCGACGAAGCCTACCTCGGCGTGCTGGTCGATGATCTCGTTTCGCGTGGAACGCAAGAACCTTACCGAATGTTTACTTCGCGCGCAGAATATCGATTGATATTACGCGAGGACAATGCCGACCTGCGGCTGACAGAAGCAGGCCGTGACTTGAAGTTGGTAACAGATAAGCAATGGGATGTGTTCTCCGTAAAACGTGACGCAATCAAGCTGGAATACTCACGCCTCGAAGACTTGCTGGTGCGACCGGAAGACACCATGCTTGACGGTGTTTCCCTGTTACCGGGTTTGACCATTTCGGTTGAACAACATGCCACGGAACTTTTACGCCGTCCCGAAGTGACTTATCGCATGCTTGCAGCGATTACCAAGGTCGATACGACTTCGGTGCCAGCTGATGTTGCCGAGCAGGTTGAAATCCAGGTGAAGTATGCTGGCTACATTAAACGCCAACAAGATGAAATAGAAAAACACCGGCGGCACGAAGAAACCCGGTTACCAGAAAGCCTGGACTACGAATCCGTTACTGGCCTGTCTGCGGAAGTAAAACAGAAACTGGATGCAACGAAGCCGGCAACTATTGGCCAGGCGGCGGCTATTCCCGGCATTACACCTGCCGCCATTTCCATATTACTGGTCTATTTAAAAAAACAGCGGCACCTGTTAGCGCGCAGCGCCTGAATTTTTTGCTGCCGCGAAGTAAACGCGGTACGGTTTCTACTGGGCAACGGTTGCTGGGCTGTCATGTTTCGTAATTTCGCTTCCTTATTACTTTTGCTGGCACTTGGTTCCAGCGCGGTGACGGCCGAGGACGGCCGCAAAATCCTGCGGCGTGGTAATGGCGTTGAACCCGAATCGCTGGACCCGCACCGCACACGTGGTGTGGAAACCCAAAATATAATGCGAGACCTTTACGAAGGTCTGACCAAGCATGCGGCCGATGGCAGCATTGCGCCGGGAGTCGCCCGCTCCTGGCAAGTATCCGATGACGGCTTGCTTTACACGTTCGTGTTGCGTAACGACGCGAAGTGGTCCGACGGAACGCCAGTAACAGTGCACGATTTCGTGTTTGGCTTGCGGCGTGCATTGCAACCGGCTACCGCGTCGCCTTACGCGAAAGTGCTGGATGTCATCGAAAATGCCAAGGCAATCGTGGCCGGACGAGCCGAGCCCGAGACCCTGGGAGTGCGAGCGGATTCCGCCGGGCGGTTGTTGATCCAATTGGATATGCCTGCCGCACACTTGCCCCAGCTGCTGGCCCTGCCGGTGGCATTTCCCGTCAACCGGGATAGCCTGGCTAAGGCGAGCGAGCGTTTTTCGCGACCGGAAAACAGCGTGACAAATGGAGCTTATTTACTGGCTAGTTGGCGGGTGCACGGTCACCTCGAGCTCAAGAAAAACCCGCATTACTGGAACCGTAACGGTGTGGCGATAGACACCGTTATTTATTACCCGCTGAATGACGAAAATGCTGAATTAAGCCGATTTCGGGCCGGAGAACTGGATCTGACTTTCACGCTTCCAGCGCGGCGTGTTGCCTGGGCTCGAAGAGAACAGGCCACTGCGTTGCACCTTGTCCCTTACCTCGGCACTTATTTTTATGGTTTTAACCTGACGCGCCCGCCATTCAAGGATCGGCCGGGGCTGCGACGGGCCTTATCCATGGTGATTGATCGCCAGGTGCTGGCCGAGAAGATCATGAATAGCGGAGATGTTGCCGCTTGGAGTTGGATTCCTCCAGGCATCAGTGGGTACCAGTCGGCCCGGCTGGATTACGCAGACTGGAATCACGACAAGCGTCTCGCAGCAGCACGCAAGCTTTATGTTGCCGCCGGTTATGGCCCGGAAAACCCGTTGCAGTTGGAATTGCGCTTCAACACTGGCGACAATCACCGA
>JAPUGB010000059.1 GCA_027293165.1 Gammaproteobacteria bacterium | reverse complement strand
GCGGCAGCTCCGAGGGTTTCGCATTCAGCAATCAGCGCATCGGCACCAAGCAGGTCCGAGTCCGGTTGTTCGGCGACCGCGATGTCAGGGATTTCGAGTTTTATATCGACGTGCCCGGATTCGAAGTCGCGTGGGACCAGGACGCAATTTTCCAGACCTATACCGAAGACCAGCTGGTCCATTTTACCGACGAGCAGGATTTTCTCGACGCCGTAGCTGCCCTGCCCTGCTGCACATCACGCTCCGATGACGCACCGCCGCGCGATCCGCTGAATATCGTCATTGTCAGCCATCAAGCCCTGGATGAAAGCCTGGTCAAAGCCGGTTGGGATGCGGCGGATTCATTCCTGTGGGAATCCGTCCGCAACTATTTCGGTGGATTGAAATACGAGGGCCGGCCGCCTGATGTTGGTGTGCTCAAAGTGCGCGATACAACGCATGCCAGCATCGCCTTGATTCTGTGGATTACCAATTTGCGCTTCGACGGCAGCTTTGTGTGGATCGGCAGCATCTCCCGGGATGTCGACCCCGATGTCGATGGCGCCCGGACCTACCTCGGCGAGGATTTCCTGATGGCCCAGGTCATATCCGCTCTCGGGTACACGACCGGCGTCGGTATCGTCAGTCCCGATAACCCGCGCAAGACGGCAGCCAACATGGATTACCACACGGATGGCGACCGCCTCGTCATGGGCCTGTCACTGCAACCGGTACGCTTCGAGGCAATCGATTTTTACGGCATCGAGGATCGTCGTGCACGACAACGTCAGCAGCAATCCAGCACGAATAATGATTCGCAGTAGGCTCAAGCTGATCGGGCGTTCACTTCTGATTGGCCCATCACCGGTAACGTGGCGGGTGCCGGCGCTGTTCGTGGTACTGCTTGTCGCTGGCTGCGCAACCGTCAAGCCGCCCCAGTCGCTGGACGAGATCCCGTTCATGGAGAGAGCCCAGACCCAGGAACGTGATGGTCTGCGAATCACGGTTGCAGCGCTATCGGAAGACGAAGCGCGAAGTGCGTTCGGGGTCAACCTCAAAAAGAAGCGCATCCAGCCAGTATGGATCGACATTGAAAACAACACGGACCAGCCACGCCATCTGATGCTGAGCTCCGTTGACCCACGTTACTATTCGGCCATGGAGGCCGCCTCCCTGTTTCACAAGGTCGGTAACCCGACCCGAAACGACCAGCTGGATCGATATTTCGAAGGTCATAAAATCGATCCCGAGCTGCTACCACGGAGCCGAAACTCGGGTTTTGTATATGCGAATCTTAAACGGGGCACCCGGGAAGTACGCATCCGGCTGTTAGCCGAAGGCGGCATTGAATATTTCGAATTCTATGTCTCGGTTCCAGGCCTGAAAGCGGATTGGGAACGCGTCGACTTCGAATCGATCTATACGAGAGAGCAGTTCGTCCAGTATGACGACGATGCGGCATTCGCTGAAGCACTGCGACAGCTGCCGTGCTGCACTACGAAGAAAAACGGCACTGGCGCCGGTGACCCAATCAACATCGTCGTCATAGGTGAACCTGACAATATTCTGGCACCGTTTATTGCGGCCGGTTGGGACGAGACCGAAATCGTGACGGCCGGGACGAGCTGGAAAACGTTCAAATCGTTTTTCGGCGCCGAATACAAGTACTCGCCGATCAGCGCGCTGTATATTTACCTGCGGCCACAGGACGCCGGCTTGCAAAAGGCGCGGGACACGATTAACGAACGCAATCATTTGCGCCTGTGGCTGGCGCCAATGACCTATAACGGCAAGCTCGTCTTCGTCGGCGGTATGAGCCGCGACATCGGCGTGCGCATGACGACCAAGGCCTGGAACCTGACGACCCACGAGATCGACCCCGATATCGACGAGGCGCGTGAGTACCTGGCCGAGGACCTGGCCACGGCGGGAAGAGTCGCTACTTTTGGCTATATCGACGGCGTCGGCTACGCGAGCAAGGACGACCCAATGCACAATCACCTCGGCTCACCGTGGTGGACGGACGGCCGCCGCCTCGTCATTGAACTGAGCAACACGCAGGTGGAACTCGATGAGATTGAGATTTTTTCGTTTCACGTATCCCGACCGGTTGTGCCGGTTTTGCGCGGCCAAACCGCCGCGAGTGGGTCCGACGGCGAACCTTAAACCGCAGCGTTGTGTCGAAAACGTGCGACGATTTGTAACGCCTGTACCTTGATCAGGTGAAACAGATTCGACGACGTCCAGTACAGCACCATGCCGGCCGGGAACGTGTACAGCAACACGAAGAACGCACCGGCCATCAGGTACAAACGCCGCGCCTGTTGTTGTTGCAGATCAGCCGACAACGAAGCGTCGCGCTGCGACCAGGCCGCCAATAGCGTCAATGCCGTCATCAGGAATGGCAACAGATTCAGGTGAGCCCCGAAAAACGGTATCGCCCATGGCAGGCCTAGCCAGCGATCCGGTTTCGCCAAGTCTTCGATCCAAAGGAAAGCCGTGCCGTCGAGTGCAAAGTTTTCGCCGAGCATATCGAACGCGGCGATAAACACCGGGATCTGGATCAAAAAACCAGCCAGGCTCTTGAACGTATACAACGGATGCACGCCGTGCTCCCGGTAGACGCCCAGGGTCCGCTCGTGCGCATCCTCGCCCTTGAACTTCGCTTTGATCTCATCGAGCTGAGGCTTCAACAGGCTCTGAATCCGGTTGACGTCCTGTTGCCAACGATCGGCGACGTACGTCAACGGCGACATCAGGATCTTGACGCTGAGTGATAAAAGAATAATCGCGAAGCCCGAACTGCCAACCAACTGAACCAGCCAGCCCAGCAAGATCAACAAAGCAAAACAGAGCGTCCGTAACCAGTCCCACAACGCGGCGAACAACATGGCAGTCAACTCAGGCGCTGCGGCGTTCAACGCGGACCATTCCACCGGACCCGCATAAATCTCCATTCGCAAGCTGCCACCGGTAGTGCCGGGTGCAAACACCACCCGCGGCTGATTCGTCGCCACCTCGTCAATATCGACCCGAATCGACGCATCCAGTGGACGGGCCACCCAGGTCCAAAAGCGGTTGCGAATGCCGGACCATTCGCCGGCAGTCATTTCAAACGCCGCGTCCTCCGGCTCCTCGATATCCAGCGTACGCTGCTCACCGCCGGCCATCCGTATCGGGCGCACGCCACCATAAAAGCTGGCCAGGCCGGGCAGTTGTTCGGGGATAAACGCGAGGCCGTTGGTCAACTCAATCGCGGCTCCGTCGGGTAATTCGAATGCAGCCTGAATTTTCCGGTCCGAGTTCGAGAACGTATACCGCTGCGTCAGCGCAAGACCGGCCGGATTGGGCTCCGACCGAAACGACACCGTGAACGTGCCGGTGCCGCGCTCCAACTCTGCCGAGTACCTGAGTTGCTGCAACAACCGCGTTGCATCCGGATCATCGGGCACCACCGGTCGAAAAAACCCGGTGGCGGTTCGTGGGTCTAAAAAATTCGCTGTCCGCGCAGCGTCTGCCCCACAGTTCGGCGCACAAAGCGACCAACCGGACGGAAACGCGCTCTCGGCTTCGAAGGCGATATCGAAATGGCCAGTCTTGACGCTGATAGGCTCCACCGCCCAGCCGGGAACAACGGCGACCGTCAGCGCCAGAATTACGGCCAGTGGAAAGCCAGCAGTAGGTTTCACCGGTAAAAACGCCGCATTTCCAGCATCGCCTCCTGCATGATCCCGGCATTGAGCTGCAGATCAGGGTCGGACCGGTAATCGGGCCCAAGGACTTCGATAAACCCACCGGGATAGCTCACGACAAGCTGATCGGGTTCAACGATCGCGTGCGCTGTGTAACTGCCCGCTATGACCCAGTCCCAGGACTGTTGGAGGAACAGATTCCGACCGCTGCTGTAGTCACTGGCCGGGTTGCGACAGCCGAATACTTCCTGCAACAGCGTTGACGGCAGATCATGGTGAGAACTGCGGTGCCGGAATACCGCGGGCAGTTTGCCCGGCCAGCGCAACATCATCGGCGTATGTAACTGTGCGGCGCTGAAGTTACTGGCATGGCCGATGTAACCCAAGCCGTTGTCGTCAAACTCGTAGCCGTGATCCCCCGTGATCAGAACGATGGTTCGCTCGGCCACGCCGGCGCTTGCCAGGCCTGCAAGCGCCCGGCCGACCTGTTCGTCGACAAAGCCAAGGCCCTGCTGATACTCCCTGTGGCGTCGCGTGACTTCGTCTGCCGCCGCCGGCACCGGATCGGCCCTGGCATCGGTCAATTCAGCCGCCTGAATACCGGGATCATAATAAAGAAACGCGAAAAACGGGCTGGCCGGATCCTGTTGCTCGAGCCAGGCATTCCAGTCTCGGCTGACATCGCTGTTTCTTTCGGCCATCGTTCGTTCAGCGTCTATCGGCGGCAGGCCGGACATGCCGGCAAACACCGTGCGATCGATCTGTGACGGGCTGCCAAAACCAACTGCACTCCACAAGCCAACCTCGTAGCCTTGCTCACGAACCGTCTCCATAAAGACCGGTTCCCGCTGCAGCCCGTAAAACGATTGCCAGTACGTGCTGGGCAATCCGTAAAACATCGAGAAAATGCCCATTCGCGATGAATTGCCGCCACTGAAGTGGTTTTCAAAAACCAGGCTCTGGCTGCGAAAACGCGCAATGTTAGGCGTCTGGCGCTGCGTAATCCCGTCCGGCCGTAGGCCGTCGATCAATATGATCAGCAGGTTCAGCTGGCCTTGGGCAGTCGCATCGCATTGGAGAGTGGCGAGCGGATAACGCAGGTCCGTTGATTCCGGCGCACTTGCTTGGCGCATCAGGCGGCGCTGTTCCACTGCCGCCGGATCGAGCAGACCCAGTCGGGTCAAAGTCCGCTTGGCTTTCATCGGGAAATACAGTGGCAGAGCCCGCGTAAAACTGGTCACCGGCGCATAAGCTGTCGCATCGGCCCAAACGTGGATGCTCTGCCCGGTCACCCAGACAACACTGAGCCCAATGGCCAGCCAAACGCCCGGCCGACCGTTGGGGCGAACGGAAAAACGTGGCCAGGTCGCGCCGGCCAGCACCGACTCGAATACCAGCGCCACAATCAGCACCGTGCCGGCCAGAACCCAGGTCAGCGGCTCAAAAATCACCATGGTCAACGCGCTCAGGTGAAAGCGGTACTGCGTAAAAATATTGGTATCCAGCACGAGCAAGGCCAGGATTACGGATGTAACCAGAACGGCCACGGCCATCGTTAAACGCTTTGCCGGCAGCACCAGGGCAGCCGTCGTGGTGAGCAACATCAATGGCAACATGCCGAGCAACGCGAAGTGCGTCAGGTAAACACACACGAGGTAAATCGTCGCGGGGATGCCAGCCGGTATGCCGAACGCGACCAGGTAACGTAGGCCGATTAAGGCGTACAGCGCGGCATTGATAATTCCGAACCAGCCGGCCCAGCGCAGCAAATCCCGGCGCATAACTTTACGAGACTCATTCATTATTAATGTCTGGGCTCTGGTCTTTCGATGACGGCATCCAACGACATCAGTTCGTTACGTTGGCTGCAAACTGGCGCGCCCCGGATTCGCGAGCCATCGCTACGATCGCCTCTGCAGCGGCGGCCGAACTACTGCCAAGGTTAAATACTGATTCCTCGCGCAGCTTGCGGACGTTTGCACGGAACGCGTCGGGATCGGACAACAGCCTGCGGATGGCATCCGGCGCCCGTTCAAGTTCATCCACTGCCAATATTGCTCCTATCCGGTCACGAACCAGCGATTCGAACGGCTCGATGCCGATTTCCTGCCAGGAATCATTCCGCGCCTTGGGTGGCACATCGATGAACAAGACCGGTTTTTCCAAGCCCATTCCGTAATCCATCCCGGCGCCCGACCATTCGGTGATCATCACATGCGAATCGAATAGCGAGTCGCTTTCGCCCATTTGTTCGACCAGCCGGAACCCAGGGCGGTCCTTATACTTGTCGACGATCTGATCGATAATTTTGGGTGTCTGCCAGCGCGTCTGATAGTGCGGCCGCAGGGTGACCTTAAAACCAGCATCCAGCAGAATTCCGGTCAGCTCCACGCCGAAAAGGTTCAGGATCGTCTGCTCACCCCACGATGGCGCCAGTAATACGTGGATATCTCCATCATTACTGGGTGCCGGCGGGTCTCTGCGCTCCCCGATCAGCTGCTCGAGTCGATGATAGCCGTGTTCCACCAGTTGTTTCGGCGCCAGCTCATGCAATTCCTCGCGTCGGCGAATTTCGCGCGCCTGGTGCGGGCCGGCGCACAGTATGGCGTCGTAGTGATCGTAAGAATCCGCATGGTCCGCCATATGCGCACTGATTAATGAGTGAAACATGAATGCGTAATAAACCGGGTTGATCGAACGCCTGAGCTGGAGATTGCCCAGATCGATCACCGTCATCATCATGACATCTGCGTCCAGCCACTGGAAACACATGGTTCGAATCAACCCGCGACCAATGCAATACGCACTGAGATTAGGGTTGCCCTGCACCAAACCAGGGTCCGTGAGATCCGAGGTCAGGTAGCAGACAGTCTCACCGAGCGGGCCGGTCAGGTGGTCAACGATTGGATCGAAATGGTGCCAGTCCTGCCCGCTTTCGGAATAGATGATGATGCGCCGGTCCCTGCGGGGCAGATTTTTGTAGGCGCGATACTGACGCCAGTATTTGATGCTTTTATACACGCTCAGGATCAGTCGTCAGACCAGCCTGCAAAAATATAGCTTTAAGCCGACAGGCAGGAAACTTTTAACCAGTGCGCTGCAGGCTGGGCCGCATCATGGTTCGCCAGCAGAACCCGGGTCGGTGGACTCGGCCGGTTCGGTGCCGACGTTAGGCCGGGCATCCCCGCGCCGAAACACGGACTTCAGCTTGTACCAGTAGGTCTTCAAGGCCAGCCCGAGCGTGGCGAGTACCCCGAGGACCGCGGAAATGATCATGCTGCCGGTACTGGGATCGAGGTACGCGTAGGCCGGGGAAGCGAAACCGGTCAGCGCCACCACGGCGGTGAGCAGGATTGGATATTTTCCCATATTTTTCATGCAGTTAACCTGATGGCCATCGTAGGCTGGCGTCGCTGGACACCTGACAGGAGCTATTATTCATCATCGGGCCCGAAGCGCAATGTCCTGTGGCGGCGGAAATTTGTCCGAACTGCCCACGCAAGCCACGCGTTGGACGGCCGCAGCAAACCGCGGGCATTCTGCGATAAGTTGGGGCAATCTTTTGCCAGAGCGAACCACACTCAGCCCAGCGGAGAAGAACAATGACCATGCGCACGCTCCAAACGTCGTTCATCAATACGCCACCAGACGGCGAACTCGACCTGGACGATCCGGAAACGAACTTCATGGCGATGATGAAAATCCGTGGCGATCTCGCTGAAAAGGATTTCTTCTTTGGCTTTCCGGGAATCGCCTGGGCAATGGTGCCACAG
The DNA here is from genome assembly GCA_027293165.1 of Gammaproteobacteria bacterium. Lineage (GTDB taxonomy): Bacteria > Pseudomonadota > Gammaproteobacteria > Steroidobacterales > JAPUGB01. The sequence continues at coordinate 324 of JAPUGB010000059.1, read as the reverse complement.
GAACAGAATTACCGCTGCTTCAAGACCTTTGGCTTCGGTGCAGCACGCATTGAGAAGGCCCCGGAGGGCTGGCGCTACCATAGCTGCGAGGTACTGCTGTACATGGACCCGGACACCGGCGAAATTCTGAGCGAATGGACAAATCCGTTTCTTGGGAATCGTACCGTCGAGGTCATGCACATTGCCAACGACCCGGTCAACGGAATTTTTTCGGTAGACGGTAGTGGAGTGTTGGCTGCACCGTACCCGTATGTTGCGTATGGCGACGACATCGTCTTCCAGTGGGACTTCTACATCATGCGTCCCGCCGACATGACACGCGCG
>JAPUGB010000058.1 GCA_027293165.1 Gammaproteobacteria bacterium | reverse complement strand
CCTGAAGGTCGGCGCGCCTCTGGAGAACGCCACCGCTATTGCTGACGATTTGGCGGTACGCTAAATTATCGATTCGGTTGAAGTGATCGCGGCGGACGAGGCATTGGAGCAATTCAAGTCGGGCTTTGGTCTCAGCGAGTTACTGGATTCTTTGGATGGCAATCCACTACCGCACACGCTGGTAGCCCGTCCAACGAAAGCGGCTACGCCCCAGGCCCTGGCTGCGCTGGAACACGATATACGGGCCTTGCCCGGAGTTGATCAGGTTCGTATCGACACCCAATGGGTTGCACGCCTGAACGCGATACTGGATTTTCTGCGACGCGGAGTTTGGATTGCAGCGGTGATGCTGGTCGGGGCCGTAATCGTAACCGTTGGAAATACCATACGTCTGGATATTCAAAACCGGCGGGACGAGATCGAGATCTGCAAGCTTCTCGGGGCAAGCAATGGTTTCGTGCGGCGCCCATTTTTGTACATCGGGCTTTGGTACGGCGTCATTGGCGGCATCGTTGCACTGCTGCTGCTCGGTGCGGGATACCTGTTGCTTGCCGCGCCTGTGCAACGGCTGACCGGGCTGTACGGCGACGGGCTGGAGCTGCTTGGGCTGGATTGGGCGACGCTGGTGGCCGTGCTGGCCGGGGGGATCCTGTGCGGCTGGGGCGGCGCCTGGTCTGCGGTCTCGCGGCACCTGGCTGCAATCGAGCCAAAGTAGTATAAGTTACTGTTTTAAAAGAATTATATCTCAGGTTCCGGCGGAACTTACCCGCGAATTAGCACTCTAACCGTCCGAGTGCTAAAATTCCAGATACGTGCAAAGGGAGGCAATCCAAGACAATGACTGAAACCGCTTTGGTACCCAGCCAAAGGGACCTGATTCTTGCGGGTCCCGTCGGCAGCCTGGACGCCTACGTCCAGACTGTCAAAGCTATCCCTGTGCTGAGCAGGCAAGAGGAACTCGAACTCGCGCGTAAATTCCTGGACGAAAATGACCTCGATGCCGCCCGGACACTGGTCATGTCGCAGCTCCGCTTTGTCGTGCATATCGCCCGCAGCTATGCCGGTTACGGCTTACCGATCGGCGATCTTATCCAGGAAGGCAATATAGGCCTGATGAAGGCGGTCAAGCGCTTTGACCCCGAAGTCGGGGTTCGTCTGATCACGTATGCGGTCCACTGGATTCGTGCTGAAATTCACGAGTTCGTGTTGCGCAATTGGCGGCTGGTCAAAGTCGCTACGACCAAGGCACAACGGAAACTGTTTTTCAACCTTCGCAAGGCGAAGAAAAATCTCGGCTGGCTCTCCGCGGAGGAAACCGAGGCAGTAGCCGAAGACTTAGGGGTCAGCCCACACGAAGTGACCGAGATGGAGAGCCGCCTGAGCAGCTATGACCTGTCATTCGATCCGACACCCGACGCTGACGAAGAATCAACTTATGCGCCGGCAATGTATCTGCCAAACTCGGAACTCAATCCCGCTGATGCGCTCGAGACAGAAAATACGGCGCAACACGCCAGCGCCGGCCTGCAAGACGCACTTGAATCACTGGATCAGCGCAGCCGCGAAATCCTTCAGGCTCGCTGGTTAACTGAGCAGAAAGAAACTTTGCATACGCTGGCGGATCGCTACGGCGTATCAGCAGAGAGAATCCGCCAGATTGAAGCCGCGGCAATTCGTAAGCTGCGTGCTGAAATACCGCCGGCCTAGGCCTCGGACCACAAAAATCTCGGACGAATTGGCCCTGCGTACCCGTTCGGGTACGCGGATAAATGTAAAATTAATTCGCCGTTGGCGTGCAAATCTGTGAAACAGGTACCGGTCACGGGCACTCCATTTTGGCATCCTTCGGCAAATCTCCAACGATCTACGGCAAAGCTATGGCAACGGAAAAATCCCGAATTCTGAAATCCCTGCGCTCGGGCAATGGCGCCGGTCGCATCAAGCGCGACGACAAGGGAGAGACTGTCTGGGAGTGGGACACCGACGGCGAGGAGCCTGAGGAAACATCTGTCCTGGTCGGCCGCCTGCACAATAACGATCTCGCGCTAGTCGAGGATACCCCCGACCCGGAAAATGAAGCGGGCGGGAAAGACGAAGCAGGTTCGGAAAACGAAGCGGGCGCGGAAGACGAAGCGGCCCCGGAAAAACCAAAACTGAAAAATACCGACGAGGGCGGCGGTTTCAATCCTTACAGCCAAGACTGAAACTGCGTTTACGCGTTCGCTCCGACACACTTAAAGTTGTTCCGCCAGAAGTGGCTGAATCGGGCGTTGCCCTCGGCAGGGCCGGGTCGATTCGAACGGCAAGCAACGGATGCAATCATGATGCCTCCATGACGGCACCGGCGACGCGGCTTTTCGCTATACTGCGCCGCCTATGATGACTCACCAGGTTGTTCTGATTCGCGGCGACGGCATCGGGCCGGAGATCACCGCCGCGGTAGTACGTATACTCGAAGCAGCTGGCGCAAAGCTCGAATGGATCGAGCGTCGGGCAGGCCTCGCTGCCCTCGAGCACGGTGACGAGGTACTCCCCGCCGATACGATAACGGCCATTCGCGAACACAAGGTCGCGCTGAAAGGACCGTGTACAACACCGGTGGGTGACGGCTTCCAGTCCGTCAACGTGCAACTCCGCAAGACTCTCCATTTCTACGCGGCCGTGCGGCCGGTGCGCAATCTGGCGGGCGTGCATACCCGCTTCGACGATGTCGACATCGTCGTCGTCAGAGAAAACACCGAAGGCCTCTACAGCGGCGTCGAGAATGAAATCACGCCCGGAGTCGTTACGAGCATGAAGGTCGCCACTGAGAAGGGCTGCTTACGCATCTCCAAATGGGCATTCGATTACGCAACCGTACGAAAACGCAAGAAGATCACGGTCTTCCATAAAGCCAATATCATGAAGTTGACTGATGGCCTGTTCCTGAAATGCGCCGAAGCAGTCAGCAAGGATTATTCGGATATCCAATACGACACGGCAATTATCGATGCGGCCTGCATGCGCCTGGTCCAGGACCCAACCCAATTCGACGTGTTGTTGCTCGAGAACCTCTACGGTGATGTCATCAGCGATCTCTGTGCCGGTTTTGTCGGTGGGCTCGGTGTCGTACCGGGCGCCAATTTCGGTGACGACGGCGCAACTTTCGAGGCCGTGCACGGATCAGCGCCCGACATTGCAGGACAAAACATTGCCAATCCGCTGGCACTTTTGATGTCGGCGGTGATGATGCTCAATTATTTTGCTGAGACGATGGATGACGCTGACAGTCACCGGGTTGCTGAACGAATAAAGAAGGCCTATGACAAGGCGCTGACCGACGGGCAAAAGACCCGCGACCTCGGTGGTCAACTCAGCACCGATGCCTTCGCCGATGCGATTATCGAACGTCTGTAAGCCGATTCGATTGGCGCGGTGTGATGCCGGCAAGCTCCGTCTGTCGTGACTGACCCTTACGGAGACCGGTCTGTCTGGCGCATCGCGGCGCCGATGACCCTGTCGAGCATTTCCGTGCCTTTATTGGGCATGGTCGACACGGCCGTTATGGGCCACCTCGGTGATGCCTGGTACATGGGCGCGGTCGCGGCCGGCTCGATGATATTCAGTGTCCTGTTCATGGGGCTGAATTTTTTGCGGATGGGCACAACGGGCGTCACGGCGCAGGCTTACGGTGCAGGCAGTCCCGATGCTATGAGAGCCGGCCTGGGGCAACCGTTCGTCATGGCCCTGTTCCTCGCGGGGCTGCTGATACTTTTGCAAAAACCCCTAATTGATGCAGCGCTGACCCTGATTGATCCCAGCGCCGCAGTCGCCGAATCG
>JAPUGB010000057.1 GCA_027293165.1 Gammaproteobacteria bacterium | reverse complement strand
TCGACTTTAATCCAGACTGGCTGGATGCCGCGTTTTTCCAGCTTGACATCAAACGCTTGTCGGGCCTCGTCCCGGCTCAATACCGCAACGCTGACACGTATGCCGTCACGTTCCTGGGTATGGACCCGTTCCTTGAACGGTATTTGATCGATAGGCGTGGGTTTAAAGGTCGCGCAGCCGCTTGCGACGGCCGTTGCAATGCAAACCGTAAGCACTAGCGACGAAATTGAATGCCACGATGATTTCGGCATTCGCAGCGACCCCCGCGCAGATATTTTTCTAGTTTGGGCAATTCTGACCGCGCCAGTATAACGGTTTAAGCTTGGCTTAATACGGCGCCGTGCCATCGTTTGGTGGTGCTGCGACCCGCGCATGCTCCCGGCCTTCCGCGCCAGGATCAGGAAATACGATCGCAATAAAAGCGGTCGGCGCCGAAAGTCGAACTGTCGGCCTTGTCGAGTACCCGCACGCTGCGTACACCGGTCCAGGCCGGCTCGGGTTCGCCCAACAGTCGTTCCGCCATGCTCGGATTCGGCCCGCCACCGAGGATCACATCCGGGGGTAACAGGCAGACCAGTTCTTTGACATGACCCGATTGCCCGTTGATGAAAATCATCAACGTGGTTTCCGAATTGTCGCCCGCTTTTGGTTCATGGCTTATTATCGAGGCGACCGTGTAAATCGGGTCGTTCCACCCACCAAAGAAACCGTTCCAGTACAGTGACAGCCCGATACCGGCAATCAGGCCGAGGATCAGTCCAACCAAAAACTTCATAGCCCGTCCCCGTTCGCGCATCGATCGCCGGTAGCGTTCGCAATCAGCCGATGTTTCGCTGCCGTCTGCATGCGCTTGATTGCAATTTCCCGTTGTTGCGCGAGTCCGCGCCCTTCGGCCCGCTCGCTATAGACGAGCTGAACTGGCCGCCTCGCGCGCGTGTATTTCGCACCATCGCCCGCATTATGCTGGGCGAGGCGGGCGTCAAGATCCTTGGCGATCCCGGTATACAGAGTCCGGTCGGCGCATTGAACGATATAGACATACCACATGGCGGCGGCGGTGCTGACCCCGGGGTGTGACCAGCTTGCGCAAGCGGCGCCGGCTGATCGCGACAACAACAAGTGGAACGTTATCTGAAGTGGCCACCGATTGACAAGTGAGGTGTGGATTATTCGGCCGGTATACGGGCGCCGTGGAGCTCCATCAAAGCTACTGTTTACATTGTCTTAGCTTGTATTCCTCCAGAACCATGTCAGAATGGCGCCTGTTGTTGTGCGCAGTACGGGTATCGGTTTCGACGACCTGTTCCGATGCGTATCCGGTGTCGACATTGGCGGCAGCCATCATGCCGCATGTCGTGCTGTGGCAGGAGCAAGGCAAGTCATTAATCACTCCTCAACACTCACAGGCCTGCATCGGGCCCTGCACGGTAACCGCACCGCCGGTGGTGTGGATGTTATCTACACGAAAGTTGCCGTTGACTTTCAGAATCTCGAGCGCGATACAGCCAACGATGTCCTGTCGACTGGACTGGAAGTGATCCAGGAGAGTTCGGGTTGTGACGCTGCGTGCGTCGCGCTGTTTGACAAAGACGGGGATCGCATTGAAACCGTCCACACGGTTCGGGCGAGCTTTACCACCTGTAACCCACAGCAGTTGCAAGGTGACAGGATCGAAGACTGGCCGTGGCTAACGGGGAGATTCAACCACCTCGGCTTGCAGGAGATTCGTGATACGGCTTCACCGCCGAAAGCCTGCTCCAAGGATGCCCGACGCTTGGCGGAACTGAAGATTGCATCGATCCTGTTGATCGGATTCTCGGTCAAGGGCCGGCGCGCCGGCTTCATGGCACTGTGTCACGGGCAAGCTCAGGACATCTGGGAAGCCGATCACAAGCTTCTGTTGAAACTGCTGGGATCAAGTTTCGCGTCCGGCATGGAGCGGCTGTTCACGGTGCAGGAACTGGAGTTGGAGTCGGAAAGAAAGGCGCTGATTATCCGGACCGCCAACGACGGGTTGTGGGACTTCGATGCAATAAATAACCGTATCGATTTCTCGCCCCAGTGGAAGGCCATCATGGGGTACAGCGATGAGGCCATTGAGCAGACCCCACCGGACTGGCGAAGGATGGTGCATCCGGACGATCTGGCCCGCGTACAGGCAAGGCTGCGCGAACATCTGGCCGGTAATATCGATATTTTCGAAAGCGTTCATCGGATGCAGCGGCACGATGGCGAATGGCGCTGGGTGCAATGCCGGGCCAAGGGCTTACTCGATGAAAATGGGCGCTTGCGCCGCCTGATAGGCGTCGAGACGGATATCACCGAGCAAAAGATTTACGAAGAAGCCCTATTTCATGAGAAGGAAAGCGCCCAGATTACGTTGCAATCCATCGGCGACGGGGTCGTAACGACCAATTCCGAGGGTTTGGTCGAATACCTGAACCCGGTCGCCGAAGAACTGACCGGCTGGAAGCTCGATGACGCCGTTGGCCAGCCGTTGGACGAAATCTTCAGGGGTTTTCACGAGGATACCTGCGAGCCGTTGGAGAATCCGCTATCCGCAGCAATCCGCCGTAATCGTTCCATCAAATCCGTACGTCCCAGCTTGCTGATTCGGCGGGACGGTAACGAGCTGTATATCGAAAGCACGGCATCGGCGATACGTAACGACAAAGGCGAGGTAACCGGCGGCGTGTTGGTCTTTCATGACGTCAGTGAAAGCAGAGAGTTGAATCGACGTCTCAGCTATCAGGCCAGTCATGACATCGTGACCGGCCTGGTCAATCGCCGGGAGTTCGAAACCCGGCTCGAGCGGGCGCTCAAAAGTGCCAAGGCCGGGGAAACGTCCTACGCGCTGTGTTTCCTTGACCTCGACCGGTTCAAGATCATCAATGATACCTGCGGGCACGGCGCCGGTGATTCGATGCTGGGGCAGCTCGGAGCCTTGCTGAAATCAAAAATCCGCTGGCGTGACAGTCTCGCGAGGCTCGGAGGGGACGAGTTCGGTGTGTTGCTGGAAAGCTGCAGCATGGACGAGGCGGTGCGCAGCGCGGAGGCCCTGCTGCAGACGATTCAGGACTTCAAGTTCGAGTGGGAAGATCGTACGTTCCGGCTTAGCGTCAGCATCGGGGTCGTACCGATTACTGCTGACAGCGATGATGTTGGGTCGATATTGACCACTGCCGATGCCGCCTGTCAGGCGGCCAAGGAAGCTGGCAGGAACCGAATCTACAGTTACCATGAGAACGACATCGACCTGATCCGCAGGCGCCGCGAGATCCAGTGGGCAGCGCGAATCAACAACGCTCTCGATGAGGATCGTTTCGAACTGTTCCGACAAACTATCCTGCCGCTGCAGGAAGATGATGGCGGGATGCACTACGAACTTCTGCTGCGGATGCGTGATGAAAACGGCGCACTGGTATCGCCCGAACTCATTATCAATGCAGCAGAGCGCTACGGCATCATGCCGAATATCGATCGGTGGGTGGTATCCAATGCATTCCGCTGGCTGGTCTCAGAGGCTGATGAGAGAGAGCGTCTGTCCATGTGCTCAATTAACCTGTCGGGTCAGACGTTCACTGACGAAAAATTCCTGCCATTCGTGATCGAGCAGCTTCAACACAGTGGCCTGGAGGCATCCAAGATTTGCTTCGAGATCACGGAAACTGCGGCGATAGCAAGCTATGCGCAGGCTAGCCGGTTTATCAATGCGCTAAAGGAGCTGGGTTGTCTGTTTGCGCTGGATGACTTCGGTACCGGCCTGTCTTCATTCGGTTATTTGAAACACTTCCCCGTCGATTTCCTGAAAATTGACGGCAGTTTCGTCAAGGAAATCCTGCACGACCCGATCGATCGGGAAATGGTGCGCTCGATCAACGAAATAGGTCATCTGACCGGCAAAAAGACCATCGCCGAATTTGCCGAGAACAGCGAGATCATCACGATGCTGAAAGGCATGGGCGTGGACTACGCACAGGGCTACGGCGTCTCAGAGCCCACGCGCGTGCTCAAGGCTGCCACCGCCTGATCGTGACCGATGTCGGCAAGGCGCGGCCGGCTTGGAAGCGGTGATCGTTAGCCCTGCCTGAATCGCATCGACAGGTCGATCGCGCGTATATCCTTGGTTAGCGATCCCACCGAAATAAACTCGACCCCGGTCTCAGCAATGTCCCGGACGGTCTCCACGGTGACACCGCCGGATGCCTCCAGGCCGATGCCCGGCGCGCGCGCATTGCGCGTTTCTACTGCCGTGCTGAGATCAGCAAGGGAAAAGTTGTCCAGCAGGAGCCGGTCCGGCTCTGCGTCGAGGGCTTCCTGACATTGATCGAGGTTCTCGACTTCAACCTCGATGATGGCGCCTGCAGCCGTTGCTCGTGCGGCCTCGACGGTGGCCTGGATGCCGGCGGCGGCGGCGATGTGGTTCTCTTTTATCAATACGCCGTCGAACAAGCCGGTGCGGTGATTTTCGGCGCCGCCGGTGGTCACCGCATATTTCTGGGCCAGGCGCAGGCCCGGAATGGTCTTGCGCGTGTCGAGTATGCGGACGGTCGTGCCCGCCACCGCGTCGGTGTAGGCGCGCGCCTGGGTGGCCACGGCTGAAAGCAGTTGAAGAAAATTGAGCGCCGTTCGTTCACCGGTCAACAGAACCCTGGCCGGGCCGCGTAGCTCGCAAACCGTTCCGTCGGCTGCAACGACTCCGCCCTCGGCCACGCGCCAGTCAATAACGACCGAGTGGCTCATTTGATGAAACACTTCATCGAACCAGGGGCGGCCGCAAATGCACGCCGGCTCTCGCGCGATTACCGTCGCAGCCGCTCGCCGATCCTCAGGTACCAGTGCGGCGGTCAGGTCTCCCCTGCCCACGTCTTCCTCCAGCGCACGGCGCGTGTCGTCGGCAATACGTCGCGCAAACAATCCGGTCGGTTTCGCCGTGGCCATTCAATGATCCTCATACACCTGAAAGGAAAGACCCGGCTGGGCCGGGTCTTTCAATCATACCGATGTTTTTGGATTTCGTTGCGGTTTAGAGGAAAAACCCATGATGAGCGCCGACCATGCTCATCAGCATGGGGATCGACAATGCCGTGTTGGTACGCGACGCCATCAGTGCGACCATTTTGGCTGTGCCGATCTGGTCGGCGCTCGCTTCGACGATGCCGAGGATCTTTTTCTGGTTTGGCCAGATCAGGATCCAGACATTAAATAACATGATGGTGCCTAGCCACGCGCCTACGCCGATAACGAGTCCGTAATAAGGGGTGCTTCCCCCTGGAACTGCACCGAGCGTAAATGCTGCCATAAACGCCCCTCGCTCAAGCAAGTAAAGGGCGCCAGACAGCCACGTCGCCAGGGCAGACCAGCGGAACCAGAGCAGTGCCCGAGGCGCGACATACTTGGTAATACCCGCACCTCCAGGACCGCCTTCGTCTGCCACGGCTTCGCCCAGTGCCTGGACCTGCACGAAGTTGAAATAGTAGAGCAGGCCAATCCATGTGACGCCCGCGGCCACGTGTATCAAAATTATCACGGCGCCGCTGTCTACCCTGCCAACGCTCGTGGCTGCCCCCGCGATAATCGCTGCCAGAATCAGACCGGAAACAAGAGTTCCGGTAACGGTTTTGAGTGGATTCATGGTTTTTGTTCTCCCGTGTTGAATATTGCTGATTAACTCGTCGGATGCTGTCTAGTAGCCCCAGCGGTTCGTATACATAATCCTCACGGAAGAATAGGCGAGCAGTCCACATATTTCAATCTGGACGTTGGCCCGGGACGTGGATGAAGGGTATTCTTCAGGAGAGGTTTTTGTGAACAGCAGAGCATCCCGCCCCATGTCCCCGTGCGTCAACATCTGTACGCTGGATGAGGAGCACGTGTGCATGGGCTGCCTGCGGCGGTTGGAGGAGATCATCGCGTGGGGCACGATGAGCGGCGAGGAGCAATGGGCTCTGGTCGATGAGCTGCAGCGCCGATTCCCGAAGCATCCCCTAGTGGGCTGAAGCGACGGCACCGCAGCAGTTGCGATATACTGACCGATTAATCGACCACGACGGACGGAACACAGTGACGATTAGCGAACGTATCAAGGAACAACTGAACGAGTTTCCGGTTCTGCTTTACATGAAGGGCACGCCGGAATTCCCGCAGTGTGGATTCTCCGCACAGGTGGTAAACGCTCTAAAATCGTGCAGTAAGCGGTTTGCCTACGTGAATATTCTGGAAGACCCTGAGCTTCGCCAGGGGCTGAAGGATTACTCCGAATGGCCGACGTTTCCGCAACTGTACGTCAACGGTGATTTACTGGGGGGGTCCGATATCGCCATACAGATGTACGAGTCCGGCGAACTGCAAAAATTGCTCGACGAGCTCGAGTAGCCATTCGCGAAATACTGTAACGCCGCTGTATTACCCTTCGTCCCGGGCATCAGAGGGTGCGCTCAGCGTACTTTCGAATGCTGGCCTGAAACGGTTCACGATTTCACAGAACAGATCAGCGGTTTGTTCCGCATCGTAAGCAGCTGAATGCGCGGCGTCGGCGTCCCAGCCGAGCCCGGCCGCCTCGGCGGCTCGAGCAAGCACAGTCTGACCGAAAGCCACGCCTCCCAGCGTGGCCGTGTCAAAAACGCTGAACGGGTGGAATGGGTTTCTTTTAATGCCCGCACGAGCAGCCGCCTCGTTCAGAAAACTCAGGTCGAAATGCGCGTTGTGCCCGACGAGTATGGCGCGCGTGCATCCAGTATCGCGTATTTCCTGGCGCACTTCGCGAAATACGCGTTGCAGGGCATCGCGTTCGGGGATCGCGGGCCGCAATGGGTGATGGGGGTCAATCCGGTTCACTTCCAGCGCGGCCTTTTCGATGTTGGCTTTCGGGAATGGCAACACATGAAACCGATGCGTTTCGCCGCGGCGAAGCCAACCGTCATCATCGAATTTCACCAGCACCGATGCGATGTCGAGGAGCGCGTCCGTTTTGGGATTGAACCCGCCGGTCTCGACGTCTATGACCACCGGTAAAAAGCTCCGAAAGCGTTGACTGATAGGATGTGCCGGCTCTGTATCCATTGTGCTGTTCGGTTCAGTTTTTAATTGCATTAGCAGTCTGTTTGACAGTCTCGCCATGGTCAAGAACCAGGCTTAGACTGAAGCGCACGCCAAATCCGGTCGTGCCGGATGGGATCTGGGCAAGTTCACTTTTACGGCTGCCGGAGCTCAGATCCATGTGCACCCACGGAATGTTGTCTGGTACAAATCTCTGCAAAAACCGCGCAGCGTGAATGTGGTCACCGGTGCCGTCCATCGCGCACTGAAGAATGTCCGCAACCGATGACTTCAGGTCATCATCGAAGTCCTTATCCATCGGAAATGGCCACACCCGTTCGCCGGACTCACGGCCCACGTCGATTAACAGTTGATTCAGCGCGTCGCGATTGCTGAACACCCCGCTGTATCGCTCGGTCAGCGCCTGCACGCATGAACCTGTCAAAGTTGCGTAGTCGAGTATCAGTTCCGGCTGTTCGCGCGCGGCGAGCGCCAGCGTATCGGCCAGCGCCATGCGTCCCTCGGCATCGGTATGTATGACCTCGATCGTGGTGCCGTTGCTGGCCGTCACGATGTCGCGCGACTTGTACGCATCGGCGCTTAGCCGGTTTTCGGTGATAGCGAGCCAGCAGTCCACTGCAAATGGCACCTTAAGCCTGGTCAGCGCGAGCAGGGTCGCTACCGCCACCGCGCTGCCTGCCATGTCGTGGTGCATGTCCAGCATCGCTCTAAAGGGCTTCAGATTCGTTCCGCCGGTATCAAAAATGATGCCCTTGCCCACCAGCGCCAGCGCGGGGCTTGCGGTGGTTTTGCCGGGTCGGTAGCGGATGTGCGCGATTCCGGCGTCCGCGCTGGCATTTCCCTGGGCGACGGCCAGGAATGCGCCGGCCGCCAGCCGCTTCAGCTGCTTTTCATCCAGAAAGCGCATGCGCCAGCCGTTATCGGCGCTCAGCTGTTCGAGCGCGTCCCGATAGGTCCTGGCATCGAGCTTGTTGGGCGGCTGGGCTGTCAACCAGCGTGCCAGGTTGGTCGCCTCAGCTTCCGCAAGACTTCGCCCGACGTCAACGCGCTCGCCGAGCCCGAAAACTTTCAGGGTCAAAGTCCGCGAACGCGTGGTTTTGCCGCTTTGATACCGTGGCAATTGAAACCGGTGCGCAGCGACAGCCAGAACCATCGCGCGCACCAGACTTGCCGACTCATCGGCCGACAGGCCCAGCACCGTCAGCCCGAGCTTGTGGGGTTTGTCCTGCAGCGCCGCAGCCGCCAGTTCCCCGGCGAACCGCAGCAGTGGGTAGGCGCCGGGTATATCGATACCCTCGGCCGCTTCCGGCAACCTGCCGAGCGTGAGCCCAGTGGCCAGCCGATTCGACAGCCGCGATTGCCAAATTCGTCGCTCCGGTTCCACGCCGGCCCGCCGCACCAGCGCTTCGAGGTGTTTCCCATCGGGCAGTTGGCTCCAGCCTTTATCAGGCCACTTGGCCGGAGTGACTATGATCAGCTGCTCCAGCGAATCCACTGCCGCCCGGGTGATCCGACGCGGCGATTGTTGTACCCGCAGCCCGAGGCCGGCAGGGAGAAGATCATGCATACCTGTTTGTCTTGACCTAAAAAAAGGAAACCCCGATGATACCGGGGCTTCATGCGATGCGCCGTGGTTTCCGCCGGGATTATACGGCATATGCCGCAGCGGACCGGCCTGCCCGGATGTTAATCAGAACACGAACTGCGCACCTGTGACTGACCTGAATCGCTACGACGACATCGACCCCCAGGAAACACAAGAGTGGCTGGAGTCGATTGAATCCGTACTCAAGTTGCATGGAACCGACAGAGCGCATTTCCTGTTGGCACGCATGATCGACCACGCACGTCGTTCCGGTGCGTATCTGCCCTACAGCGCGAACACTGCCTATCTGAATACCATCGGCGTCGCACAGCAGCCGGAATATCCCGGTAATCGCGGCATCGAACGGCGCATCGAAGCCTATATTCGCTGGAACGCGATGGCCATGGTGGTTCAGGCCAATCGACGCAGCTCCGAATACGGTGGGCATATTGCCAGCTATGCGTCATCGGCGACGCTTTACGAGGTCGGTTTCAATCATTTTTGGCGCGCTGCGGACGCTGATCATGGCGGTGACCTCATTTATTTCCAGGGACACTCCTCACCCGGCATCTACGCGCGCGCATACCTGGAGGGACGTCTGTCCGAGCAGCAATTGAGCCATTTCCGGCGCGAGGTCGGAGGCCTCGGCCTTGCATCCTACCCACACCCGTGGTTGATGCCCGGCTTTTGGCAGTTTCCCACGGTATCGATGGGTCTCGGTGCGATGATGGCGATCTTTCAGGCGCGCTTTATGCGTTACCTCAAGCATCGCGAAATCATCGATACCGACGGACGAAAGGTGTGGTGTTTTCTTGGCGACGGTGAGATGGATGAGCCCGAGGCCATGGGCGCCATCACGATGCCGGTCCTGGAAAAGCTTGATAACCTGATTTTTGTCATTAACTGCAATCTACAGCGGCTCGATGGGCCGGTACGAGGCAACGGCAAGATCATCCAGGAGCTCGAAGCGGCATTTGGCGGCGCTGGCTGGAACGTAATCAAAGTCGTGTGGGGCTCGAGGTGGGATCCGTTATTGGAACGCGACCATCAAGGGCTGTTGCGCCGGGTCATGGAAGAATGTGTCGACGGCGAATATCAGAATTTCAAAGCCATGGATGGCGACTACGTCCGCGAGCATTTCTTCGGCAGGTATCCTGAATTAAAAGACATGGTTGCCAACATGTCTGACGAAGAAATCTGGCGCCTGAACCGGGGTGGCCTGGACCCGGTCAAGGTCTTCGCGGCATACGACGCAGCCGTCAGGCACGAAGGCCGACCGACCGTTATCCTCGCCAAGACGATTAAGGGCTTCGGCATGGGGGAGGCCGGTGAGGGCAAGATGACCGCACACCAGGCAAAAAAACTGGGTGTTGAAGATTTAAAGGCGTTTCGCGACCGGTTCAATATCCCCGTTGCGGATTCCGAAGTCGATGAGGTCCCGTACCGAAAACCGCCGGAAGGCAGCGATGAATTGCGCTACCTGCATGAGCGGCGGCAACAACTCGGGGGCTTTATACCGGCACGCAACAGCGACGCCGAGCCGCTCGAGATCCCGGGGCTGGAAGCGTTCCAGCAGCAGCTGGACGGCAGCGGAGATCGCGAGATTTCCACAACCATGGCCTTTGTCAGGATTCTGACCAAGCTGGCCCGCGACGAAAACATTGGCGACAACATCGTCCCGATCATTCCTGACGAGGCCCGGACTTTCGGCATGGAAGGGATGTTCAGACAATTCGGCATCTATTCGTCGGTGGGTCAGTTATATACACCGCAGGATGCCGAGACCCTGATGTACTACCGCGAAGACCGTAAGGGTCAGATTCTGGAAGAAGGGATTAACGAAGCCGGTGCGTTCTGTTCATGGATTGCGGCCGGCACATCGTATTCGAATCACGGCGTTCGGATGATCCCGTTCTATATCTTTTATTCGATGTTCGGCTTTCAACGCATCGGTGATTTCATCTGGGCAGCCGGGGACATGCAGACCCGGGGCTTTTTAATCGGTGGCACTGCAGGCCGGACTACGCTGGCCGGTGAGGGTCTGCAGCACCAGGACGGGCACAGCCATATTCTTGCTCCCAACGTTCCAAACTGCGTTGCCTATGATCCTGCCTATGCCTACGAACTCGCGGTCATCATCCACGCAGGGATGCATCGGATGTATCGTGAACAGGAAAACATTTTCTATTACATCACCTGCATGAACGAAAATTACGCTCATCCGGCGATGCCTGAGGGAACGGAGGAGGGCATTGTCAATGGCATGTACCGCATCAGGTCGGCAGACGAAGCCGGGCCGCGCGTGCAGTTATTCGGGTCCGGCACAATTTTGCGTGAAGCGCTCGACGCCGCGGAGGTTCTGGACCAGCAGTTCAACGTGGCAGCAGACGTATGGAGTGTAACCAGCTACAGCGAGTTGCGTCGTGACGGTATTGATTGCGATCGCTGGAACCGGCGTAATCCAACGGCCAGTGACCGGACCCCGTATGTTGGCACCTGCCTAGAGGGTATCGACGGTCCGTTCATCGCGGCTTCGGACTATATGCGGATAGTGCCCGACCAGATTCGTCAATGGGTGCCCGGGCGTTTCGTCGTGCTTGGCACCGACGGTTTCGGACGCAGCGATTCGAGAGCAGCGTTGCGGGAGTTTTTCGAAGTGAACAGCAGCAATATCGTTCTGGCAGCACTCAACGCGCTCGCAGATGACGGCAAACTGGATCGCGAGACGGTGCAGACGGCGGTGGCCGCGCTGGACATAGACCCGGATAAACCGAACCCGGTAAGCGTATGATGCACGGCCATTTGGAGTCGGATGTGGTCAACAAGCCGCGATGACAGCACAGCACAAAGTGCAGGTTCCGGATATCGGTGAGTTCTCCGACGTGGAAATTGTCGAGGTCATGGTCGCTCCTGGCGATACGGTGGCAGTCGACGATTCACTGATTACGCTGGAGACCGACAAGGCCGCGATGGACGTGCCGGCACCGTATGCGGGCACCGTCAAGGAGCTGTTGGTCAGCCTCGGCGACCGCGTATCCGAGGGTAGTGCGATCGTGGTGCTGGAAACGGCCGAGGCGGTGAGCGACGAACCGACCGAAGCCGAGCCGGCCGCGCGCGTCGAACCTGAGCCCGACAAGCCCGTTACGCCGGCGCCGGTCGCCGCCGCCACCACCGCGCAATCGGCGGCCAAACAGCCGGCGCTTCCGCCGATCGACGAGACGAGTTTCGCTCGTGCCCACGCAGCTCCCTCGGTTCGCAAGTTTGCGCGGGAGCTCGGTGTCGATCTTGGGCAGATCACCGGCACCGGGGCCAAGCAACGGGTGCTGAAGGATGACATCAAGGCGTTTGTTAAGGCAATCGTAACCGGACGCGGGCCGGTTCCGGCCGGGCCGGCACTGCCGACGGTCCCCGCAGTCGATTTTGCAAAATTTGGTGCCGTCGAAGTCAAACCGCTGGACCGAATCAAGAAAATTTCCGGGCCACGGCTGCATGCGAGCTGGGTCAACCTGCCGCACGTTACCCAGAACGACGAGGCCGATATTACCGAGCTCGAGGAGCGGCGGAAGGCGATGAAGGCGGATGCGGCCAAAGACGGCATTCCGCTCACGCCGCTGGCGTTTACCATCAAGGCATGTGTACGGGCATTACAGGAATTTCCGGTGTTCAATACCTCGTTGACACCGGACGCGCAGAGCCTGGTTTACAAACAATACATCCACATCGGTTTCGCGGCCGACACCCCGCAGGGGCTGCTCGTGCCGGTCATACGCGACGTGGACAAAAAAGACCTTTTCACGGTGGCCCGGGATCTGTCAGAACTCAGTCAAAAAGCGCGGGAGGGCAAAATCAAAGCCGAAGAAATGCAGGGTGGAAGTTTTACGATTTCCAGTCTCGGTGGTATCGGCGGGACCTTTTTTACTCCGATTATCAACGCTCCGGAGGTTGCGATACTCGGAGTTGCGCGCGCGAAACTAACGCCGGTTTACAAAGACGGCGAGCTCGTGCCTCGCATGATATTGCCGCTGTCGCTGTCCTATGACCACCGGGTCATCGACGGTGCTACCGGGGTCCGTTTCACGACCTTCCTCGCGGAAATGCTTGGTGACGTGGACGCGTTGCTTAAGGAATGACAGGCGCCGGCATGCCAGAGACAAAAGAGATTAAGGTTCCCGACATCGGCGATTTCACCGACGTGGATGTCATAGAGGTCCACGTGTCGCCCGGCGATTCTATCGTTAGCGAAGACCCGCTGATTACCATTGAAACAGAAAAGGCGGCCATGGAGGTGCCCGCCCCGGCAGCCGGTCGGGTCGGCAAGGTAGCGGTGGCAGTCGGTGACAAGGTCTCGGAAGGCAGCCTGATCCTGACGATGACGCCCGAGGAGGATGCAGCGGAGGATGCCGCGCCGGCGGTAGATACGCCAGCAGCTGCTGAACTATCGTCCCCGGCGGAACGCATAGTTACAGCGGCTGAGCCTGCCGGCGAATTCAGCGGGCCGGTCGATATCGAGTCTGAACTGACGGTACTCGGGGCCGGAGTGGGCGGCTATACCGCGGCCTTTCGCGCTGCCGATCTGGGTATGGACGTGACGCTGGTGGAACGTTGGCCGACGCTGGGGGGCGTCTGTCTCAATGTCGGTTGCATCCCGTCCAAGGCCCTGTTGCACGCCGCCAAGGTTATCGAGGAAGCCGAATCGATGAACGAGTTTGGCATCCGCTTCGGCACGCCGGAGATCGATCCGGGCGCACTGCGCGAATGGAAGAACCGGATCGTCGGGCGTTTGACCGACGGCTTGGATGGACTGGCGAAGCAACGCAAGGTCCGCGTCGTCCGGGGCACCGGCAAATTCCTGTCGCCTCACCACCTGCGCGTCGAAAGTCAGGAAGGCGAGCAGGTGATCGGGTTCAAGCAATGCATTATTGCCGCGGGTTCGGAGTGCTCGACTCTGCCGGGGCTGCCCGATGATCCGCGCATCATGGACTCGAGCGATTCGCTGGAGCTGACCGAATTGCCGGACACGCTGCTGGTTATCGGTGGCGGCATCATTGGCCTGGAGATGGCATGCGTTTACGACGCGCTGGGCGTCAAGGTATCCGTCGTGGAGTTGACCGATACGCTGATGCCCGGGGTCGATCCGGATCTGGTTCGGCCGCTGGAAAAGCGCATAGCCGCGCGCTATAGCGAGATCCTCAAAGGCACCCGGGTGACCGAGGTCGCGGCCGAAAACGCGGGCTTGCGCGTGACGTTTGACGGGCCCGAGGCCCCGCAGCCACAGCTGTTCGGCCGCCTCCTGGTCGCGGTGGGCCGGAGCGCCAACGGTTTGCGTATCGATGCCGACAAGGCCGGTGTTGCGGTCAACGAGCAAGGCATCATCCCGGTTGATCGGCAGATGCGAACGAACGTGCCGCATATCTTCGCGATCGGGGACATCGTCGGCGAGCCGATGCTGGCGCACAAGGCAACGCACGAGGGCAAAGTCGCTGCCGAGGTTGCGGCCGGGCACAAGCGGACCTTTGACGCCAGAGCGATCCCATCGGTTGCCTATACCGATCCCGAAGTCGCCTGGGTCGGGGTTACCGAGCTCGAAGCGAAAGCCGACGGCATTGACTATGGTAAAGGCGTGTTTCCGTGGGCAGCCAGCGGTCGATCCTTGGCCTTGAATCGTGATGAAGGCATGACCCGAATCCTGTTTGACAACGTCTCGGGTCGGGTGATCGGTGCGGGTGTCGTCGGGCCGCACGCGGGCGACTTGATCGCGGAGTTGACCTTGGCGATCGAATTGGGTGCAGACGCCGAGGACATCGGCCTGACGATTCATCCGCATCCCACGCTGTCGGAAACCGTGGCGATGGCTGCCGAAGCTTTCGACGGTACGCTGACGGATCTGTATAAACCGAAGCGACGCTAATACCACGGCCCCACCGTCTTCACGAGCCGGCCGGGCACATCATGCGTCGAGGGTAAGCTTCGCCTTGTATTCGCAGTAATCGACGATTACGCATTCCGGGCATGCTGGCTTGCGCGCCTTGCAGATATAACGGCCGTGGAGAATCAGCCAGTGGTGCGCGCCTTGCCGGTATTTCTCCGGAGTGTTACGCAGCAGTTTTTGCTCCACCTCGAGAGGCGTTTTACCCGGTGCCAGTCCCGTGCGGTTGCTGACGCGAAAAATATGCGTATCCACGGCGATGGTCGGCTGACCAAATGCAGTGTTCAGTATCACGTTGGCGGTTTTGCGGCCGACACCGGGCAGCGCCTCCAGATCCTTTCTGTTGTCGGGTACCTGGCCACCGTGCCGTTCGATCAATAACTGACAGGTTTTCAGAATATTTTTGGCCTTGGTGTTGAACAGGCCTATTGTTCTGATGCGGTGCTTAAGGCCCCGTTCGCCCAGCTCAAGCATTTTTGCCGGTGTATTGGTGATTGCAAAAAGTTCCACTGTGACTTTGTTGACACTGACATCGGTCGCCTGCGCAGACAAGATTACCGCGATGAGCAGCTCAAATGGGCTCTGGTACCTGAGTTCTGTGCGCGGGTCCGGGTTGACGCCGGCCAGGGTACGGAAGATGGCTTCGCGTTTCGCTGCGTTCAACCGGCGGCCTCGGCATCAGCGTGCAGCAGTGCCTTGCTCGTTTGCCGTGCCGTTTGGAGACCGGTCAGGTGATTCTTGAGTGCAACCAGCAATGCCAGGCTCAGAAAAGCGCCCGGTGGCAGCAGCACCATCAGCAAGCCGTTGTTGCCGGGCAGAATAGTAATTTCCAGCGCTGCGGCCCCACGGCCGAACAGCATGTCTGCTCCGTGTAACAGACTCCCACGCCCGATGATCTCGCGCAGACCGCCGAGCACGACGAGTACCAGCGTAAAGCCGGCGCCCTGGGCGAGGCCATCGGCGGCAGAGGGCAGCCAGGCCCGGTGCGATGCAAACACCTCAGCCCGCCCGAGAATCAGGCAATTGGTGACGATCAGCGGAACGAAGATGCCAAGGCCAAGGTACAGCTCGTAAAAAAACGCCTGAAACAGCAGCTCCACCACCGTCACCAGTGAGGCGATGATCAGCACGAACATGGGCAACCGCAGCTCGAAAAAAAGCCAGCGGCGTGTCAAGGAAACCAGTGCGCTGGTCGCGATCAATACCAGGCTTGTCGCAATGCCGAGGCTCAGCCCGTTGATCAGTGTATTACTGACGGCCAGCAACGGGCAGATGCCGAGCATTTGCGTCAGGCCCGGATTGTTCCGCCACAGCCCATCCAGAAATATTTGCCTGAATTCGTTCATGCTGTCGTCGTGGTCGGAGACTGCGACCCGCCGGGGTCAGCTGGTCCGCACAGTAATTGATCGCGGCCTGCCGACGGCCACTTGGCGTTGTCAAGGATACTATGAGTTGTGAGTGGGCGGTGCGCTCAGCCTGGGAACATAAACATGATCTCACGCGTCAGGAACGTGTAGTCGCCTTCAATGGTCATCAGCACTATAAAAACCAAAATAAACACCGGCGGCAGGAAAATAGCGTATATCAGCGCCAGTCGCTCCCAGGCCATGTGCATGAAGATTGCAATAATGAGGCCGGCTTTCACAAGCATGAACGTTAAGATCAGGGTAGTTCTGAGGGGTCCGTCAGGCATAAAGTCGGTGCCATACGAAAACCCACTGAATAGAAACAGCAGAAACCAGATCCACAGGTAAATCTTGATCGGATGTTGTTGGCCTTCTGCCGTTGCCATACTCTGGACTCCTTATCCGTTTCTAAATATTGCGGTTAAAAACTGGATTTCTTTGCGCGTTACCAAAGATAGAACAGCGCGAAGATGAATACCCAGACGAGATCCACAAAATGCCAATACAGGCCTGTGATCTCTACCGTTTCGTAGCTTCCCTTGCGGTCATAAAAACCGGTGATGACCCTTTTGGCTACGACGAGCAGGTAGATCACCCCGGCGGTTACGTGTGCGCCATGGAAACCCGTGATCATGAAAAAACTCGAGCCGAACTGCGGTGCACCCATCGGATTGCCCCAGGGTCGCACGCCTTCCTCGACGATCAGTTTGGTCCACTCAAAAGCCTGCATGCCGACAAACGCGGCACCGAATGCTGCGGTAGCCAGCATCAACGCCGCGGTTTTTTTCTTGTCGCGGCGGTAGCCGAAATTCACCGCCATGGCCATCGTGCCGCTGCTGCTGATCAGGATGAAGGTCATGATCGCGATCAGGAGCAACGGAATATGCTGACCGGCAATGGTCATCGCAAAGACCTCACTGGTATCTGGCCACGGTTCCGTCGTGGCGATGCGCACGCTCATGTAGCCGATCAGGAAACAGCTGAAAATGAAGATATCGCTGAGCAGGAATATCCACATCATCGCCTTGCCCCAGGGGACCCCGAAGGTTTGCTTGTCGGCAGACCAGTCGGAGATAACGCTGTTCCATCCGTGGGTCTCAGCTACAGCCAGGGTTTCCCCTGTATTCGTCACCGCCTCATAGGCCATACGGGTTGATCCTTCTATGTAGACAACAGCAGACCGAACAGGACCAGCCAGACCAGCAGCAGGTAATGCCAGTAAGTTGTGCACAGTTCCACGCTCAAGCTCAGGTCCCGCACCTCAAGGCCACGCCCGACCTTGGTGATGGTTTTGCCCCAGACCCATAAACCACCCAACAGGTGCAACCCGTGCAGCCCGGTGATCACGTAAAAGAACGCGTTGGCCGGATTGTTGGCTATGAAATACCCTGCGGCGTTGAGATGCCGCCAGGCCAGTAACTGGCCGGCCAGAAAAGCAAAACTGAGAACGCCACTGATGATCAGGCCGGTGCGGACTCCTCGGACCTCGCCGCGCAGCGCGGCACGCTTGGCACGATGCATGGCGACGCTGCTTAGAATCAGCATGATCGTGTTTAGCCACAGCAGTCCGGGGTCGGGCAGGGACTGCCAGTCCGCATACTCCATGCGCATGATGTAGGCGACGGTGAACAACGAGAACATCGACGTGACAACGGCAAGAAAGAAACCGAGTCCGATTTTCGCCGACGGCGTCGTCGGAATGGCGCCATCGGCCTGCACGTCTTCGGGAATACCTGGGGTCTCCCAGGATCGATCCATCAGCTCTTTAATGATATTCAAGCAGGGGTCCCGTCAGTGCTGCGGACGATGCCGTCGGAGTCGATGGTGGCGCCCTCAGGCGGAAAGTTCTGTGGCAGAAAATCCCATTCGGCGCCCGGCACGCTGTAATCGTAGGCCCAACGATAGCAGCCTGGCAGGGCCGGTCCCCAGTTGCCATGAGTCGGCGGGGTATCCGGGGTTTGCCATTCGAGCGTCGTCGCGCCCCAGGGGTTTGGCCCGGCCGGTTTGCCTTTGAACAGGCTCGAGATCAGGTTGTACAGGAATATCAGCTGAACGCTGCCGACGATCAGGGCCGACACGGTAATGCTGGCGTTCAATGACTGGACTGAGTCCGGCAGGAACTCGGTGTTACCAAGGGCAAAATAGCGGCGCGGCACGCCGAGGAAGCCGAGGTAGTGCATCGGCAGGTAGATAAAATAGGTCCCCAGGAAAGTCACCCAGAAATGGATTTTTCCGAGCGTCTCATTGAACATTTTGCCGGTCATCTTCGGGTACCAATGGTAGATCGCCCCGAATACGACCATCAGCGGCGCGACACCCATCACCATGTGGAAGTGACCGACGACGAAATAAGTATCCGACAGCGGTATATCCACGATGACGTTGCCGAGGAACAGACCGGTGAGCCCACCGTGGACAAAGGTGAAGATGAACCCGATGGCAAACAGCATCGGCACCCTCAGGTGAATGTTGCCGCGCCATAGCGTCAGCGTCCAGTTGTAGACCTTGATCGCGGTCGGTATGGCAATAATCAGCGTGGTCGTTGCGAAAAAGAAACCGAAATACGGGTTCATGCCGCTGACGTACATATGGTGTGCCCATACGACGAAGCTCAGGCCGCCGATCGCCACGATGGCCCAGACCATCATGCGGTATCCGAAGATGTTTTTTCTCGCGTGGGTACTCAACAGATCCGAGACGATGCCGAAGGCCGGCAGCGCAACAATGTAGACCTCGGGATGCCCGAAGAACCAGAACAGGTGCTGAAACAGCACCGGGCTGCCGCCTGCATAATCAAGCTGTTCACCCATCGAGACGACCGCCGGCATGAAAAAGCTGGTGCCGAGCACCCGGTCGAGCGTCATCATGACGCCGCTGACCAGCAGCGCGGGGAAGGCAAGCAGGCCGAGGTCGGTGGCCGTGAAGATACCCCACACGGTTAACGGCATGCGCATCAGCGTCATGCCCCGCGTGCGGGCCTGTAACACGGTGGTCACATAGTTCAGGCCGCCCATCGTGAAGGCCACGATAAAGATGATCAGCGAGACCAGCATCAGCAGGATGCCCCCGTCCGCGCCGGGGGTGCCGGGCAGAATGGCTTGCGGCGGGTACAGCGTCCAACCGGCACCGGTGGGCCCGCCGGGTATGAAGAAGCTCGCGACCAGCACCAGCACGGCGAGCAGATAGATCCAGTAGCTGAGCATGTTCATGTACGGGAACACCATGTCCCGGGCACCCAGCTGCAACGGAATCAGGTAGTTGCCGAAGCCCCCGAGGAACAGTGCGGTCAGCAGGTAGATGACCATGATCATGCCGTGCATCGTGATGAACTGGTAATAGTTGACCGGATCGATAAACGAGAAGGTGTCCGGAAAACCCAGCTGCAGCCGCATCAGCCCCGACAGGACCAGGGCCAGTAAGCCAACGGCCGTCGCGGTGATTCCGTACTGGATCGCGATGACCTTGTGGTCCTGGCTCCAGATATATTTCCTGATAAAGGTCGTCGGGTCGTGCAGTTCCTGGACCTGGTCAGCGATCGCAACGTATGCCATCAGAAGCTCCTCTTCGCCGTTTGTGCAGTGCTAGCAGTCGGCACAAATCTCATTCGTTAGTCCTGCAATCGATGCCGTCAATCATTGCAGGGTGTTGATGTAGGCAACGACGTCATTGATGGCCTCATCATCGCCCAGAATTTTTGCCATGGCAGCCATTTGGCGACCAAACGCATCGTGGGGGTGGCCACCGCGAATGTCTCGCTGAAAATTTTTCAACTGAGTGACCATATACCAGTCACTCATGCCGGCCTGCTGGGGAGCACTGACACCCCAGTTGCCTTGGCCGTTAACGCCGTGACAGATGCCGCAGATTTCATACAGGCGCTCGCCGCGCTCCACGTCACCGGTCACCGTCGCCTCCGCCGGCGTATCCGGCAAGGTTCCGATATAGGCGATGACGTTATCGATCGCGCCCTCATCGAACAGGGTCGCAGCCATAGGCGCCATTTGCCGGCCAAACAGATCGTCCTGATGCGTACCCCGACGACCCTGCTTGTAGTTGATGATTTGCCGTTTCAGGTACCAGTCCTCCTGGCCGCTCAATTTCGGCGAATTCAGCAACTGAATGCCTTCGCCCTGTGCGCCATGGCAGGCGCCACAGACTGGGTAGAGAGCTTCGCCTGCCGCGGCATCACCCGGTACTGCCGCCATCGTTTCCGCGAACGTCGGCAGGGTTTCGGCCCAGGCATCGTAGCTGGCCTGGTCGTCCACGACGACCAGGCTGCGCATCGCATGGTGCGCGATGCCGCATAATTCTTCGCAGAGAATTTCGAACCTACCGATCGCAGTGGGTGTAAGCCACGCGTACGTCACCATGCCCGGTACGAGGTCCATTTTGACCCGGAATTGCGGCACCGCGAAATCGTGCAGGACGTCTTTGGAGCGAAGCAGCATCTTGACCGGCTGATCGATCAGCAGATGCAATGGATCCCCTTCAATCAACAGGTCATCCTGGGCGTCGGGATCGTCGGGGGTCAGGCCGAACGGGTTCTGCTGGCTGACAAACGCGATTTCGCTGGTGCCCATGACGCCGTCCTTTCCGGGCAGGCGGAAGCTCCAATGCCACTGCTGACCCAGCGCCTCAAACTCGGCGGCGCCCTCCGGCACCTGGACGAAGTTGGCCCATACGAACAGGCCGGGAGCCAGCATCGCGACGACACCGACCCCGGTGACGATCGTCAGCCACAGTTCGAGCTTCTTGTTCTCGGGTTCGTAGGCCGCCTTCTGCCCCTCTCTGGCGCGGTAGCGAATCAGGGCAACCGCCATGAACAGGTTAACGGCAATGAATACGATGCCGGTGACCCAGAACGTGAGAATGATCGTGTCGTCGATCGTGCCCCAGTTGGATGCGATCGGCGGAAACCACCAGGGGCTCCAGAAGTGAAACACGACTGAGCCGACGACCAATAGAATCAATACGACTGCTAACGCCATCAGCTAATCCCTTTCGCGTGCCAGGTTGTTTGAGGCCGTTTCAGGAACCGAAGCGGCTGAATGAAATGCCCATCGACCGCCGCATCTATTGCTTGCGTGCGTTTATCGCGCATGTTTTCCCCCAACGGCAACACGGACCCGACGCCCGGATGACGTGTCATTCATCCCGGGCCGGCAGGTAATCGCAATGATGAAGAAGACCAGAAATGCTCCGTGCAAATACAGAGAACTGATGGGCGCAGCTTCGGACCGATGCCTCACCGTGTTGGCATCACTCGGACAATAACCCCACGTTAGCTCCCGTTTGCGGAAACCTTCCACGTTGCGGCGAATGGTACTGGAAGCTCAGGGGCCTCGCAACCGGCCGGCATGCCGAACCGCGCGGTGAAATTGTCTTGCCCATACAAATGCTTAGGCGTATCGATTATGGTGTTTTGACGCACTGCTCATCGCTCCGCACCCGATGCTGTTGCGACGCGGTTCTCGTTGCGTCCGGCGAAGCGGTAGGATGATCGCGGATGGCAGACGCGTTAATTACGGTTAACGTTGGCGCCGTCCCAAGGAGTCGATATGCCTGTACTTGATATGCGGAGACGCGTGAAGGCGCATGCCGACATGGTATGGCAGGTGATCGCGGATGTGCGGGGTCTGGCCGAAGTGGCCCCTCATGTCAGCAGGGTCGAAATTCTCAGCGGGGAGAAAATGGGCCTGCGCCGCCGCGTGTACGACCGTCGCGGCAACTCCTGGGTAGAGGAGGTCATTGCCTGGGACGAGGGCAAAAGCTACAGCATGCGGGTGGATACGAGCGGCTACCCGTTTTCGTTCTCCAAGATGAAGTTCACCTGGAGCATCGAAGAAGGGCCTAAAAACATACTGATCCGAATGCGTTATGAATACGCAACGAAGTATGGACCCTTCGGTCGGTTGTTGGACCGGGTGCGCTTTCGGACCCGCTTTGAGGAGACCTGTGCGCAGTTGATGGACAACTGGATTCGCGTGATTCATGAACGCGAATGGGCCTACCGCGTCACCGTTGCGACAATTCTTGAAAAGAAAGGCGGAAATGTCATTTCGGTTAAGCCGGATGACCGGGTCATCGATACCGCCAACATTTTGCGCCAGAACCGGATCGGCAGTGTGCTGGTGATCCATCCCGACGGCAGCATCGCCGGGGTCGTCTCGGAACGGGACATCGTGCGCGGCCTGTCGGATTTTGGGCCCGGTGTCATTAACCAGCCGGTCGCCGAAATCATGACACGGAAAGTCGTGGTCGCGCACCCGGAGGACAACATGGTTCTCATCATGGCCTGCATGAGCGATCGGCGCATTCGCCATTTACCGGTCATGGACGGCGATGAGCTGGTCGGGGTCATCAGCATTGGCGACGTCGTCAAGACGCGTATTGAGGAACTCGAGGGTGAATCGGAAACGTTCCGCGAATATATCGACGCGCGCCGCTGGCGTGAACTCTACATGGAAATAGGTCCGGCTGCCTACGCCACGATGAAAGACGAGATCGCCTCCTGAGCGGCAACGGCGCCACTCAGGCAGTTCATGATCGAATTCGAAAGCTAATCCAGCGAATTGATGTAGGCGGCGATGTTGTTGACCGCCTCGTCGGTGGTCAGAATCATAGCCATCGGACGCATCTGCGTATCAAACACGTTTTTCGAGTCACCGCCGCGCACGCCGGATTTGTAATTCTGCAGCTGGCGAACGATGTACCAGTCGTGCTGACCGGCCAGTTTCGGCGAATTCAGCGCCTTGTTGCCTTCGCCGTTGGCGCCGTGACAAGCGGTGCAGGTCGCATAAGCGGCTTTACCCTGGGCCGCGTCACCGCTAACCGTGTCTGCCACCGCGGGCGGCCTCATTGAAGCCACGTAGGCAGATACGTCGGCAATCTCCTGGTCGTTTGTCAGCGTCATGCTGAGCGCCCGCATCTGGGTTCCGTACACATCACTGGTTGTAGGCGCGCGCAGACCGGATTTGAAATTCTGCAATTGCCTCGCGACGTACCACTCTTCCTGTCCGCCGATCTTCGGCACATTCAGTTCCGGGGTCCCTTCGCCGCTGGCGCCGTGACAGACCGCACAGATTTCATACGCTGCCTTCCCTTTGGCGGGGTCGCCCGCCGCGTACGCGGAAAATGCAACGCCAAAAGCGAGTAAAGCGACCATCCCGTTCAATACTTGGCTATTCATCTTGTGCCTCCGGCTG
Organism: Gammaproteobacteria bacterium; assembly: GCA_027293165.1. GTDB lineage: Bacteria > Pseudomonadota > Gammaproteobacteria > Steroidobacterales > JAPUGB01. The sequence continues at coordinate 15,647 of JAPUGB010000057.1, read as the reverse complement.
TCGTGTTTGTGCGTGCCTATACCCGTGATACACACGGGCTACTGCCGTCTGTTTTGCGCTGATCATCCCCGGATGGCAGTCCCTTTGCGTTGTGGCACATGATCGGTCACCCGGCATGATCGGTCAATATGCGAATGATACACTGCGGTCGGCTTGTTGGAAGCCGGTCGCGATGCGGTCGCCAGGGCCCACCCAGAACGTCGTAAACCAGCCACGGTTGTCTATCCATGGAATCCATATTGTTATTCTGCAAGGGCGCTACGACGGGGCCCGACGGGCGCCTCAATATTCAGGGTGTGTTCAATGAACTGTACGCTGCGGATTTTCCGGCCCGCCAGGATCGCCTGGTTCTGGCGGGTGTGATCGAATGGGAACGGCACACTCAAGGCCGCATTCCGTTCAAGATTGACTTGACTGATCCGGACGGTATCTCGGTGTTTTCTATTGACGGACACACCGACGTCGAGTCCCGGCCAACGAACGGCGCCCCCGCTAAAACTCAATTGGTATTGCCGATGGAAAAAGTCATGTTCCCTGTCGCGGGCCAGTACCGCGTTCGTTTGTCTGTAAACAGTGAAGAGATCTTCGGACCGTCAATGTACCTGATGCGATCCGATGATGAGTAAAATTTCTGGCGCTGGCGGCAATTACTCCTCGCCGGGAACATACTCCATGCTGGCTATATAAGCGGCTACATCCCGAACCTGTTCGTCGGTTTCCAGCATCTGCGCCATGATGCGCATCTGCGCACCGTAGACGTCGTTTTGATGCGTGCCGCGAATGCCGGCTTTGAAGTTGTTCAGTTGGGACACGAGATACCAGTCGTGCTGTCTCGACAACCGCGGTGCATCGAGTGCCTTGGCGCCCTCACCCTGCGCGCCGTGGCAGGGAATGCAGGTCTCGTACGCCTTTTTGCCGGCTTCGATATCACCTTCTATTGTCACGGGTGGGTCCGGCAGGTCCAAGGTCGCAATATACGTCACGACATCCTGCACCGCTTGCTCGTCAGGCAATGTCAGTGCCATTGGCCGCATTTGCGCACCAAATATATCGTCCGGGTGAGCGCCACGAATTCCGGCGCGGAAGTTCTTCATCTGCCGGAGCATGTACCAGAGATCCTGGCCGGCATTCGCCGGAGCATTCAGCGCCGGTACGCCTTCAGCACTTTGACCGTGACAGGCCATGCAAAATATAAAAAGCTCTTTGCCTTTTATCGGGTCGCCGGCGGCGTGCGCCGCTGCGCTGCTGACGAATACGAAAATCAGGAATATTGTCGCACGGAAAAAGTTGTTCATCATCCCCTGCCGCAGACGTTGGCCTTTAGACTCGGAATTTCGGCGTACACGCTACCGAACTCTATGCCGGGGTGCAAGCACGCGCAGGGCGCGCACACAACCGCCCCTCAGCCGCTGTATGCGGCTCCAACAAGCGCGCGAAGCAAAGATATGGTTTGTGTTCACCTTAAATCCATCGATCGACCGCGGCCCGGCAGCGTCGGAAAAGTTCTGCAGCGGAACATTGTAGTTTTCCCGGGTTACGGGCAGAATCATGCCCCAAACGGGGGAGGGACAAGTTGTCGATCTCTGTATCCGAAGCGCTGAGGCCTGCTAGAAAGCCAGCCCTGATCGGGGTTGTCGCAGTGGTCGGTATTTTTGTGGGGGTTTGGATCAACGACACCTACTTTTCGGACCGCACGCCGGTCCAGCCGATCGAATTCAGTCACCGCGTTCATGCCAGTGACAATGAAATTCCGTGCCAGTATTGCCACATATATGCGTCGAGGTCTCCCTCAGCCGGCGTGCCAAGCGTGGCCAAGTGTATGGGTTGCCATACGGCCGTCGCCGACGCACGGGAACGGCCGGAGGTGTTGAAACTCGCCGGATACTGGGACCGGCAGGAGCCGATACCGTGGGTCAAGGTGCACGACGTGCCGGACTTCGTTCATTTCACGCACAAAAGACACGTTCTGGCCGGCGTGCAGTGCCAGGAATGTCATGGCCCGGTTCAGGACATGGATCGCATTACGCGCATCGCGCCGATGACGATGCCCTGGTGTGTGGATTGCCATACCGAGCGCGAGGTTGAGAATGGCCGGGACTGTTGGACATGCCACAAGTAACTGAAACTGTCGGGATGACAGCGATCGCCGGCGGAAAATCGCCTGAGCAACCGGGGGACGCGCGTAGCTTGTAGGCTGACCGAGCGCCGAACGGCGTTCGCGACCGAGGGGATCATGTCGAAAATTAGCCGCAGAGATTTGTTGCAATATATCGGGGCCGGCGGAGTCGGAACCGGGGCCGGATATTTGTTTGCGGAAGCGATTAAGCGCCCGGTCGAGTTCCTGATTCCACCGGTTGTTCCTCCCGAAGATTATTCTCCCGGTGTTGCGACCTGGTACAACACGGTTTGCAACCAGTGTTCCGCGGGTTGCGGTATCTCGGTGCGTACCCGAGAGGGGCGGGCGAAGAAAATCGAGGGCAACCCGGCGCATCCGGTCAACCAGGGGCGCTTGTGCGCGCGCGGTCAGGCGGGGCTGAATGCCTTGTACAACCCGGATCGGATCAGGGCCCCGTTGAAGCGGGTCGGCGAACGCGGTGATGGAGCTTTCGAAACAATCAGCTGGGATGAGGCGCTGACCCAGGTTGCCGGGCGCCTCGGGCGCCTGAAGATTGAAGATCGAGCGGACCGGGTCCAACTGCTAACGGGCGGCATACGCGGTCACCTGGGTGAGCTGTTTGAGCAGTTCATCACGTTGCTGGGCTCTGATCGATATGCCCAGTACGATTTTACCTATCCGGCCAACCTCAGGCTGGCTAACCGGCTGTCATTTGGCATCGAGCACCTGCCCTACTACGACATAGCGAATTGCGATTTTCTGCTGTCGTTTGGAGCCGATTACCTGGGGACCTGGCTGTCGCCGGTGCATTTCAGCCTCGGCTACGGACAGCTGCGCCAGGGACGTGAGCAGCGCGGCAGGTGCATCCAGATCGAGCCGCGCATGTCACTGAGCGGGGCGAATGCCGATGAGTGGATTGCTGCTGTTCCCGGCAGCGAGGGCGTACTCGCGCTGGGAATCGCCAGGATCCTGGTTGCGGACGGGACGTACACCGGGTCGGATCGCGACGCGTGGCAGCGTGCCTTAGAGCCGTACAGCGGGGACCGCGTTGCCGCGGCCACCGGGGTGGCGTTGGAGCGCGTGCAACAACTCGCCGCTGAATTTGGCAGCAGTAAGGCAAGCCTTGCGATTGGCGGCGGCGCGGCGGCGGCAGGTACCAACGCCGTCGCCAGTCTCGTTGCGGTGAATGCTTTGAATCACCTTGCAGGCAATCTCGGTCAACCCGGCGGCATCATTTTTAACTCCGCACCGGTATTTGGTTCCGCAACACGGCACGCCGGATTGACGCAAATGACCGAACTTGCTGCTTCGATGCAGGACGGGGCGATCGAAGTGCTGTTGCTGCATGACACGAACCCGATCTACGCGATGCCGGACGCCGCCGGTTTTGCTGATGCAATGGCAGCGGTCCCGACCATTGTGGCTATGTCGAGTTTCATGGATGAGACGACGGCGATGGCTGATCTGATTTTGCCCACCGACACTTATCTTGAGGCCTGGGGTGACGACGCGCCGGAGCCCGGAGTCGGCCTGCCGGTGGCGTCGATTTCGCAACCGGTCGTGGCGCGCGTCTATGACACCCGCTCGGTTGGCGACATCGTGTTGTCGCTGGCGCGCCGGATTGGTTTCGAATTGCCGGTCGCGCTGCCGTGGGCCAACACAAAAGAATTCATCAAGGACGCGTGGAAGAAGCTCTACACAGAGCTTGACCCGCAGGCCGACGCTGCGGATTTTGAAGAGTTCTGGCTGGCAGCCCTGCAAGCCGGCGTGTGGGGCCGAGTCGAGGCGACCGGCGGACCCGGCGATGCCCCGGCGCCATCGACGATTCCCGATATAGACGCTGCGGCCGCGACCTTTGCCGGCGACACGGCAGAGTTTCCGTTCATTCTGCACCCCTATCTGAGCGCGACGCTGTTCGACGGCCGGGGAGCAAATTTGCCGTGGCTGCAGGAATTACCCGACCAGATGACCAGCGTTGTTTACGGATCCTGGATCGAACTGAATCCAGCCACCGCTGGCGAGCTCGGCATTCGTGATGGGGACCTGATCGAGGTCGAATCGCCGGCGGGCAGTATTCGCGCACCGGCGTATTTGTTCCCGGCGATTGAGCCTGGAGTCGTGGCAATGCCTTTTGGTCAGGGACACACGGCCTATGGACGCTACGCGCAAAATCGTGGCGTCAACCCGGTTCAGCTGGTTGCGCTGCAGTCTGACCAGCAGTCGGGCGAACTGGCCTGGGCCGGGACCCGCGTGAAGCTGCGCAATACCGGCGAACGGGCGCGAGTGGTCCGAAACGACGGCATTTCCCGAACGCTCGGCAGGCAGATTCTGCACCCGGAGGAAAACCATGCGTGAGATCGGAAGTTGATATGAGTAACGTGCTCGACAAACTCAGGGAATACAGTAAGCCCGGTTATTACGACGAGTTCGATTATCACTGGACGATGACAATCGACCTTGATCGGTGCACCGGTTGCGAAGCATGTGTCGTTGCCTGTCAGGCGGAGAACAATCTACCCATCGTCGGTGAGGAGCGGTATGCGGAAGCCCGGGAGATCAAATGGATTCGGATCGAACGATATTGGGAGGGAGAGTTTCCGGACGTCAAGCTGAATTTCATTCCGATGCTGTGCCAGCATTGTGACGAGGCTCCCTGCGAAACGGCGTGCCCGGTATTTGCGACTTACCACAATCAGGACGGATTGAATACGCAAATCTATAATCGCTGCATCGGTACGCGGACCTGCGCCGTTTACTGTCCTTACGAGGTCCGCTATTTCAACTGGTTTACCTATACCTGGGACGAGCCGCTCGAGCAGCAGTTGAATCCGGACGTCAGCGTTCGTGAAAAAGGCGTCATGGAAAAATGCACCTTCTGCATTCAACGCATCCGGATGGCCAAAGACAATGCCAAGGACGACGGCAGAAGGCGCGTGCGGGACGGCGAGGTCGTACCGGCCTGCGTTCAGAGCTGCCCGACAGAGGCTATGAGCTTTGGCGACAGCAACGACCCCGACAGCAAGGTCTCCCAGGTCATGAACAGTCCGCGAGGCTACAAGGTGCTGGAGGAGTTGAATACGGTCCCGTCGGTCATCTACCTGAAAAAAGTTCATGACGATGTTTGATCACGGGCAACCCACCTACGCAGAAGTTAACCGTGATGTCCTCAGCTCCATGTTGGAGACGGGCCCGCGTTACTGGATGCTGCTCGGTACCACGATGACGATCGCCGGTGTCTGCTTTTTCATGCCGTGGATCTATCAGTTAATTGTCGGCGTGGGCGCGGCCGGGATGAATCGAAATGCGCTTTGGGGCACCTACCTGTCGAACTTCATTTTCTGGATCGGCCTCAGTCACTCCGGGACTCTGCTGTCGGCAGTGCTGCACATTACCAACAGCCAGTGGCGCAAATCGATCTACCGCAGCGCGGAGGCGATGACTCTGTTCTCGCTGATGACGGCCGCGCTGTTCGTCATGGTCCATGTGGGGCGGTTGTGGTTCGTGCACTGGAGTTTTCCGATCCCGAACCCGATGGGACTGTGGCCGAATTTCCGCTCGCCCCTGATGTTTGACGTCATGGCGATTACGACCTATCTGACGGCCAGCTCGATATTCATCTACATGGGCTCGGTTCCTGATTTCGCCGCGGTCCGCGACGTCAGCACCGGCATACGCCGCCGACTGTATACGGTCTTTTCCTTTGGCTGGCGCGGTACTGCCAGGGAGTGGCACACGCTGGGGGCGGCCTACATGTTTTTTGCCGTATTCGTCATTCCACTGGCGGTCTCTGTACACAGCATCGTGTCCTGGGATTTCGCACTGTCCATTGTGCCGGGGCTGCACCACACGATTTTTGCGCCGTACTTCGTCTGCGGCGCGATTTATTCGGGCACCGCCGGCATCGTGACCGTGATGTATATGCTGCGGAAGTTTATGAATTTCGAGCGGTACATCGGGGAGAAACATCTCGATTATCTTGGCAAGCTATTGCTCGTGTTGTCGATGCTTTGGACCTATATCAATATTCTCGAGCTCTTTACGACCTGGTACAGCGGCACTTCGTTCGAGATGGAGGCGCTTGATTTCCGGATGTTCGGTTTCTACGCGCCACTGTATTGGGAGATGATCCTGTTCTGCGCATTTGTGCCGCTATTGATGCTGTTCAGGAAGATTCGTTTGTCGTGGAACAAGATGCTGGTGGTTTCCATTCTGATCAACATCGGTATGCTGACTGAGAGATTCATTATTGTGGCCACGTCGCAACCGCGAAAATTCCTGCCCGATGCGTTCGGTTTCTATTTTCCGAGCTGGATCGAGTTTTCGATCACCTTCGGTTCGTTTGCAATCTTTACGACACTGTTCCTGATTTTCATCAAGTGGGTGCCGGCGGTTTCGATTTATGAAGTCAAGGAAACCCTCAAACCGTTGAGGAGGGACGCCTGATGGCGGTCTTGGCAACCTTCAGGTACGAGGAAGATTTTCTCGCCGGGGCTGAGCGCGTCAAGACTGCCGGCATCGGCCGAATATCGTTGATGTCGCCGGTGCCGCTCGAGGCAGCGCAGGAAGTGCTCGGACTGGAAAAGTCCCCGGTGCGGCGCTTTTCGCTGGCCGGCGCCATCATTGGCGCGGTTGCCGGTTTTGCGATGGCGGTCGCTACGGCGCTCGTATTTATCCTGCCCACCGGCGGGCGGGCAATTATTTCGGTGCCACCTTACTTGGTGATCGCCTACGAGATGACGATTTTGCTCGGCGTCCTGTTCACGCTAGTCGGATTTCATATCGTGTCGGGGCTGCCGGCATGGCGGGACAGACCGTATGCGCCGGAATCGAACATCGATCGCTTCGTCGTCGTCGTCGAGGGCGCTGCAGAAACGGATGCCTTGCGCGCGGAAACCATTCTCCGCGAAGCCGGGGCCGAAGAAACCCGGCGGGTGGAGGACGGTCAATGAGTCCCCAGCGTGGCCGATTCCGCGTGCGATGCCTCGTCATGCTGGCGATTCCGGCGGTGGCCTGGAGCTTGCCCTGGGACGAGGACATGCAGAATCAGCCCTCGGTCAAGGCACAGGAGTCGGTGGTCGTGACCAGCAGTGAATCGGTTCCGGTCAGCGATCGGGAGTTGTTTGCGGCCCCCGACGGACTGATTGAGCTCGTCAGAGCGCGCTTGGTGGCAGGCCAGACCCTGGTCAACCCGATTGCGCAATCACCGGAATCCCTGGATCGCGGACGTCAACTCTACGAGGTGCATTGCCTCGTATGCCATGGCGCGCAGGGGCAGGGCGACGGAACGGTCGGTCAAAAGTTCGTGCCACAGCCAATGGACCTGACACTGGACTACGTCCAGTTACAACCCGACGGGCAGCTCTATTACACGATCAGCCACGGCAGCATCGCGATGCCTTATTACCGGCAGGCGATTGTCGCCGAGGATCGTTGGAACCTGATCAATTACATTAAGGAAGCCCTGGGCCCCGATGAATAGCAGTGTTGCAATATCGACCGGCGTGCCCGGCGGTCGGCATTACGGGCTGATGCTCGGAGTGTTCGCCGGGTTGCTGCTGATCGCGGCCATCTGGCTTGGCGTGACGCTGTCCACGGCGCCCGATTCCGTTCCCTGGGGCTCTTTCGTTGCGAGCTATATCTACCTGCTCGGCATCACCCAGTTCGGTGTGGCGTTTGCTGCAATCCTGCGTATTTGCCGGACCAAATGGGCGCGGCCCTTTTATCGATTAGGGGAACTGATGACCCTGGCCTATTTCCCGTTCGCCATTGGCGTTTTTCTGCTGATTTTTTGCTACGGGCGCACTGAAATATTCTATTGGCTCTCGGCGGAGCCCGGCGAGCATCTGAGTCCGTGGCTGAACGCGGATTTTCTGCTGGTACGCAATCTCATTGCGCAACTCGTGTTTTATCTGCTCGCCGCGGCCTATTTCATCATCGGGCTCCTACCCGACATCACCGCAGACAGTGCTGCGACGGGGCCAGCCTGGCGCAGGTCGATGTATCGATTTCTGTCCAAGCTCGGACAGGGCCGGGACCCGCGGCGCCTGCAGTCCTGCATGTATCTGATGGCACCGCTGATCATTATTACCGCGGTGATTTCCAACACCTTCATATCCTGGGATTTCGGCATGATGCTGGTGCCGCATTACCACAGCAGCGTATTCCCGATGTATTTCGCCATGGGAAGCATGGTGGCCGGCAGTGCGGCAATGTTGGTCATGGGCGCGTTGATGTCGCGTATTCTTGACCTTGGCGCGTACTTCGGCACGGTCCAGGCCAAAAGTCTTGGCATCCTGCTTACCAGCCTGGTGCTGTTTTGGGTGTATTTGTTCTGGGCGCAGTTCTTTGTTAGCTGGTTCGGTAATCTTCCCAACGAATTCGGACCGTTGTGGGTCCAGATGTATGGGCACTACGCGCCGCTTTTCTGGACGCAGATGATCTGCATCATTGCCATTCCTATCGGAACGATGATATTTGCACCGGTCAAGCGGACCTGGTGGGCGATGGTGCTGATCGGAGCGGTTATCAACGTCGGTGTCTGGATAAACCGTTACCTCATTGTCGTGCCGGCCCTGGAGGAGAATGCGGTGCCGTTCTCCTCGTTGTTTGAACTCATTCTCTTTCTCGGGTTGATTTCCGGCTTCATGCTGGTACTGCTATGGTTGATGAACATCTTCCCGATGATATCCAGTTGGGAAATGAGGGACGCCGAGGATTCAAATCCCGTTTACTGACCTGGTCGCTGCAGCCGACCGATTCAACATTGACGACCAAGTGGTCCGGCGAGACCATCGAACTGCGGGAGGCAGTCACTGGCAACCGAATCGTTTATAGTAGCCGGTGCCCAACGTCCGGGACTGTAAGGGAGACCGGTGTCGATGAAGATAGGTTCCACGCATTTTTTACTCGCGGTTTTAATTGCAGCGATGGGGTTGTCTTCATGCGAAGGCGTCGATGAAGGCGTTGGTTTTATTTCGGAAGAGCGCATCAGCCTGGCGGAATACGAGAACTACAAGGATTTCGGCGGCTACCTTTTGCACGTTAATGCCCTTGGAACGAATCAACTGCCGCCCGAGGTTGCCCAGTCAGCCGGTATCGTGCGCAGCGACAATCGCGGCATGTTGAATGTCGTGATATTGAAAAAACTCGAAGCCAGTGAGGACCAGCCCTGGGCGGGCGCGGTCAAGGTTGCTGCGGCAAACCTGGCCGGCCAGTTTCGATCGATCGACATGCGCAAGGTGACCGAGCAGGATGCCATTTACTACATTGGCGAATTCGCGGTCAGCAACCAGGAAACTCTGGTATTCGATATAGATGTGGTTCCGGAGAACGAAACCCGCCGTTTGGCAGTCCGGTTCACCAAACAGTTCTATACCAGATAGGCGGCTGGCATCGTTAGCGAACTTCCAGGTCAACGGGCTCGCTAAAAAGCAAGTCCCGATTCTCGGCAAAATAAATCAACGAGTCGCGAACCGCCGCGATAACCGCACGACTAGTCACTGTTGCCCCGCTGATCTGATCGAAGTCGCCACCGTCGCGCCGCGTCAGCCATGCTGCCGGGGCCGGGTCCTCGATCGATCGGCCGTCGAACAATCGAATCCAGTCCGAGCGCCCAAGCTCGATATTGTCGCCCAATCCGGGGGTTTCCCGGTGTTCCAGCGCCCGGACCCCACTGATTGTTCCGTCTACCCGGATACCGACCAGAAGCCGGATGGAACCGACGTATCCGTCGGGCGCAATCACTGTCAGTATCGCGGTCACCGGCGCGCCCGCGCGGCGCGCCCGGTACACCGGCACGGCCGCGTTGCTCGCGGGCAGTTCGGCGCCAGTCAAGCGGATGACGTCGAGATGTGGCGAATTGTCGTAGCCACCCTCGGGCAGCAATGCGTCGAGAACCTTCATGATCTGCGCCGCTTCATTTTCGGCGACCCGCTTGCGAGTCAGTTGGTCGGTGGCGGCAATCAATGCAGCGCCCAACGCGGCAAGCAGTACCAGCGACACCACCGGGACTAGCAATCGCATGCTTGGGAACCCCTTTGAAGGCTCAGTGTCCATATTCAGGTCCCGTGCCCGTAGATCCTGGGACGCGTGTACCGATCGATTAACGGGACCGCCAGGTTCATCAACAGCACGGCAAATGCGATTCCGTCGGGGTATGCACCCCAGTTGCGGACCACGTAGGTAATGATGCCGATTCCGAGGCCGTAGATTAATCGACCCCGATTGCTTGCAGCCGCTGACACGGGGTCGGTCGCGATAAAGAATACGCCAAGCATTGTTCCACCGCTGAGCAAGTGAAAAGCCGGCGACGGGTGCGTGGCCGGATCAACTATATATAAGACCAATGCCGGCACCAGCAGGCCAATCAGCATTGCAGTCGGTATTTGCCATCGAATTATTCGCCGGTACAGCAGCCATCCGCCGCCAAGCGCTGTGGCCGTATTGATCCATTCCCAGCCGCGTCCCGCGATATTCCCGAACAGCGGGCCGCCAACGATTTCTTGCATCGTTCTCATCATGCCCAGTTGTCCCTTGACGGAATTCAGCGGGGTCGCTGCGGTAAACGCATCGACAGAGACATCGATTGGCATCGCACCCGTTGCCCAGTACTGCAGCACGGTGAGCAAACTCAGCGCCTGCTGATCGGGAGCGACGCCGCGTGGCAACGGCCAAGCAGCCATGTCTTCCGGGAAAGAGACCAGTAAAACGGCATAGCCTGCCATCGCTGGATTGAACACGTTATGGCCAAGGCCGCCGTAAAGGTGTTTGGCGAACACGATGGCGAAAACCGTTCCGGTTGCCGTTACCCACCATGGTGTCAGCGGCGGCAGCGACATGGCCAGCAGGACCGCGGTGACGAGCGCGCTATAGTCGCTAATGAACAACCCGACCGGGCGTTTTCTGATCCGCAGAACCAGCGCTTCGCAGCCCAGCGCCACGACAGCCGCGACCAGGATGTTCAGAATGATTCCGGAACCGAAAAACCAGACCAAACCGATCAGGGCTGGCACCAGCGCATACAGCACCTGGCGCATCAGCACGGGCACACTTTCTGCGCCGCGCCAGTGTGGGGCCGCGTTGTTTGCAAATTTCATGCGTGCGCCCTACTTCAGACGGGCCATCAGGTGTTGTCCCCGGGTTTCTTGCTTTTCACGCGCTGCTTGAGCTGGCGCAGCGCTTCCGCGTCAATCTCGCCCGCCGCCCCGATTTCATCCACCTGTCTTTGCAGTTCGTTGCTTCGATCCCGTTCGCGCCGTTCCAGCCGTTTACCGCGGGCTTCGTAGCGGTGCAGAGCTCGCTCGGACCGTTGCGCAACAAGGTGATTCTCCCACAAGCCCTGTTTGGCCTCTATGAACCGGCTGGTCAGCGGGATATAGCTCGGGCACACGTAATCACAGCAGCCGCATTCGATGCAATCCTGTAGCCCCTGCGACTCCAGTGCTGCGTAATCGGGCCCGCGCGCCAATGCGAGTAACTGCTGCGGCATCAGGGTCGCCGGGCAGGCTCGCGCGCATTCTCCGCAGCGAATGCAGGGCATTTCGCGCACCGAAGGATCAAGCTCCGCTTGGTCTGCGACGAGAATGCAGTTTGTCGCTTTGGTCACGGGGAGTTGGTCGTGCGGCAGGGAAAATCCCATCATCGGCCCTCCCATCACCAGCCCCGCGGCAGCGTCGGTGTATCCGCCAGCAAATTCGACCAGATCGCCGATCGGTGTTCCGATCATGACCTCGACGTTAGCAGGTGCGCCGACACCGTTGCCGGTCACCGTGACGATGCGTGAAATCAGGGGCTCGCCCGCGCCAAAAAATTTTGCCACCGCGGCGACGGTGCCGACGTTCTGGCATACCACACCAACATCCCATGGCAGCCCGCCAGCTTGTACCTCCTTGCCCGTGATCAGTTCGATCAGCTGTCGTTCACCCCCGGCCGGGTAGAACGCCGGCACTACTACCATGCTTATGCGATCGTCGCCCAGGGCATCGATCGCTTCCTGCACTGCGGCCCGGGCCTCGGCCATGTCGGCTTTGACCGCCACTAAACACTCGTCGCAATCCAAGGCGCGCAGCATGACGGCTGCGCCCAGCAACACCTGATCCGAACGCTCGATCAGCAGCGCATTGTCGGCGCTGATATATGGCTCGCATTCCACACCGTTCAGTATCAGTGCCTGAATACCGGATCCCGGATTGAGCTTCGTCGCTGTGGGGAACAGTGCACCGCCCAGACCAACGATACCGGCCTCCGTGATGTCGTTGCGAATTTGAGGAGGCGACAGTCCCAGCGGGTTCGGCTGCGCGACATAACCGGCGTATCGTTCTTCCTTGCTGTCCGGTTCAATAACTACACTTTCCCCGGTACCACCTCCGGCGCCCGGAATCGGGCGTTCTTCGAGCGCGGTAACCGTCCCCGAGGTGGGTGCGTGAACCGCTACACCGAGTCCCCAGCGTGGGGCAGTTGCAATGGGTTGACCTTTCAGAACCCGGTCGCCTGGCTGGACAATGGGTTCCGCGGGCACTCCAACATTCTGTTTCAGCGCAACAATCAACTCGCCGGGCGGCGGCATCTTATTGATCGGCCCGGTCTCCGCGGCGATTTTCCGGGACTCCAGGCGGACGCCCCATGCGGGCAGCGGGAGTGCCTGATTGGACGTCCGGCCGTTGCTCATGGTCGGTTTATCGATCGCGCTTTAGTGTGCAGCACGGGCATCGAGCTGGCTCGTGTTTTCCGTAACTGTTATGCAATCGACCGGGCAGGCGGGGATGCACAACTCGCAGCCGGTACACTCGTTCTCGATGACTGTATGGCTAAACTTTGCTGCGCCGAGAATAGCATCGACGGGACAGGCATCAAGGCAACGAGCACAGCCAATACAAATATCCTCGTCCACCACGGCCACGATCGGGGGGCCGGCCAGCCCAAAACTCTCATCCAGGGCTTTGGCGGGACGGCCAAGCAATTGGCTGAGTGCAACAATCACCTCGTCACCACCCGGCGGGCATTGGTTAATATCCGCTTCGCCGGCGGCAATTGCGGCGGCATACGGCCGGCACCCGGAGTATCCGCAGCGTCCGCACTGAGTATGTGGCAGCACGCTATCCAGCCGATCCACCACGGTTATGGCGTCAGCCGGTATGCGTCTGGCGCTGACAACCAGGACCAGACCGAGCAAGCCCGTCAGTAACGCCAGCAGCAGCAAGCCGGCGACCATGTTACTCCTGCACCAGTCCGGTAAAACCGATAAACCCCAGCGCCATCATGCCCGCCGTCACCAAGGCAATTGCAGTGCCGCGGAACGGCGTTGGGACATCGGCGAAATCGAGCCGCTCCCGCACACCTGAAAACAGCACCATGACCAGGCTGAAACCCAGGCCCCCGCCGATGCCGTATGCGACGGCCTGCAGAAAGCTCACGCTACGCTGGACATTGAGCAGGGCAATGCCGAGCACTGCACAGTTGGTCGTAATCAACGGCACAAACAGTCCCAGGACCTGGTGCAGCATTGGGCTGGAGCGGCGCATCACGGTATCTGTGAACTGTACGGCTGCCGCGATGATGACAATGAATGAAATCAGGCGCAGGTATTCGATATCTAACGGTACCAGCACGTACCGGTCAACGAGGTAGCTACCGGCCGCCGCCAGGGTCAGTACAAAGGTCGTGGCCAGCGACATTCCCACCGCGGTCTCGAATTTCGTGCTGGCCCCCAGCAATGGGCACAGCCCCAGAAATTTCGTCAGCACGAGGTTATTGACCAGCACCGTGGCAATGATGATCAGGACCAGGTCGGTCATGGTAAATAGCGATCTATTGACATTGCCATCCTGCTCAGCGCACGCGCATACCGGCCTTGGCGCCGAAATCCGGGCTGATCAGATAAATCCCGTCATCCCCGGATCCCGCGGCCAGCACCATGCCCTCCGATACGCCAAAACGCATCTTTTTGGGCTGGAGATTGACCACAACAATGACCTGCCGGCCAACCAGCGCACCGGGTTCGTAAGCCGTGCGAATCCCGGCCAGGACCGAACGCTGCTCGTTACCCAGGTCTAATATCAGTCGAATCAGCCTGTCCGCACCATCCACGATTTCTGCCCGTGCGATGGTGGCAATTCGCATGTCGATTTTTTGAAAATCATCGATGCTTATCATTGCTTCCGCTTTCCCAGCGTCGGCAGCTTCTGAACTGTTCATGGCTGGTTCCTATAAGGTTTCGACCATGCGCTTGACGGCCTCGCGGTCCACCCGGAGCATCATTGGCTGGTATGGTTGAATAGAACGACTCAGCACCGGCTCCGCGATATCGGTCCAGCTCAGCGCATCGATGCCCAGGAATTTCTCGGTCTTCTTCGCCATTTCCGGCAGTATCGGTTTTAAATAGATCATCAGCACGCGAAACAGGTTGAGCCCCTGGGTGCAGACGTTCTGCACCTCGGCAGCCGTTGCCTCGTTTCGTGCAAGTATCCAGGGCTTGCGTTCGTCAATGTATTGATTGGCGCGGTCGGCGAGTTTCATAATTTCCCGGACTGCCTTGGAATACAGCCGATGCTCATAGGAAGCCTCGATGGATACCGCGGCGTTAGTGAATTCTTCCATCAGCGCAGGATTTTCCACCTGATCCGAGAGCCGGCCATCGAAGTTTTTTGAGATGAAGCCCGCGCAGCGGCTGGCGATATTGACCAGCTTGCCCACCAGGTCGGAGTTCGTGCGTGCGACAAAATCGTCCAGGTTCAGATCAATATCTTCGATGCCCGAACTGAGTTTGACTGCGTAGTAGTAACGCAGGTATTCCGGATCGAGCTGCTCCAGATAGGTACCCGCCGATATAAAAGTTCCGCGAGACTTGGACATCTTCTGTCCATTCACGGTCAGGAACCCGTGCACAAATACACCGGTGGGTTTCCGATAATTCGCAGCTTCGAGAACGGCGGGCCAGAACAAAGTATGGAAATAGATAATGTCCTTGCCGATAAAGTGGTACAGCTCGGTTTGACTGTCGGCCGCGAAATACTCATCAAACCGCAAGTCAGTGCGACTGTCGCAAAGGTTTTTGAAGCTGGCCAGGTAACCGATCGGGGCATCCAGCCAGACGTAAAAATACTTGTCTTCAGTATCCGGAATCCGAAAGCCGAAGTAGGGTGCGTCGCGGGATATATCCCAATCCCTGAGCCCGACGTCAAACCACTCTTGGAGTTTCCGCGCGACGCTGGTGTCGACCGCGCCGCTGGCGACCCAGTCCCTGAGCATTGTTTCGAACTCTCCGAGGCGGAAGAACAGGTGCTCGGATTCCTTTAATACCGGCGGTGCACCACTCAGTATTGACTTTGGATTGCGGATTTCGCCGGATGAGTAGGTGGCACCACATACCTCGCAGCTGTCCCCGTACTGGTCCTCGGCACCACAGGCGGGACAGGTGCCGCGAATAAACCGATCCGGCAGGAACATCCCGGCTTCTTCGTCGTAGGCCTGCTCGATCACGCGACGTTCGATCAGATTGCGCTCCGTCAGGCGATGGTAGATCGCTTCTACGAGC
>JAPUGB010000056.1 GCA_027293165.1 Gammaproteobacteria bacterium | reverse complement strand
TTTCTGGCCTGACGTTTTGGGGTTACGTGGCGATTGCGTTCGTCATGGTCCAGGTTTCGATGATGGCGGTAACGCTATACCTGCACCGGGATCAGGCGCACAGGGCGATTAACCTGCACCCTGCGCTGCGCATCTTTTTCCGTATCTGGATCTGGCTGAGTTCCGGTATGCAGACTCGCGAATGGGTTGCCATCCATCGTAAGCATCATGCTCTTTGCGAGCGCGAAGGAGACCCGCACAGTCCGGTCGTATTCGGTCTGCGCAAGGTCCTGCTGGAAGGTGCGGAACTGTATAAGGTCGAAGCGAAAAACGCCGAGACCTTGGACGAGTTTGGGCGCGGAACCCCGGATGACTGGCTGGAGAGAAATGTCATCGCACGTCACCCGAGTTTGGGTATCGTGACAATGGTCGGCATCGATCTGCTTTTGTTCGGAGTGGTTGGCATCACGATCCTGGCAATTCAGATGCTTTCAATGCCGGTATTCGCAGCCGGCGGAATCAACGGACTTGGCCATCATTCCGGTTATCGGAATTTCGAGACTGACGATGCTTCGACAAATATGCTGCCGATCGCGATCTTGATCGGTGGTGAAGAATTGCATAACAACCACCATGCGTTCCCTACGTCAGCGAAGTTTTCAGTGCGTTGGTGGGAAATCGATATCGGTTGGTTCTACATATGTACCCTGCGAGCTTTGGGTATGTGCAAGGTCCGCCGCATGGCGCCAAAGCCGAATGTCTCAGACGAGCCGCGTCATGTGGACTTGGAGACGTTACAGGGCATCTTGGTAAATCGTATGCACGTGCTGCGGGATTACACACGCAAGGTTACGCTGCCGGTGCTTCGGACCGAGTGGCGCGCCAATCGAAGCAACAGCTTATTGCGCAGAGCACGGAAACTAGTGGTACGCCACCCTGGTCGACTCGACGATATAGCCCGAGTGCGCTTAGCAGCTTTGCTTGCCGATCATCACACGCTCCGGGTTGTTCACGAGTACCGCGAGCGCTTGACCGAGCTGTGGGAGCAGGCCAACGTCAGTAATGAACTCCTTGTCGCGCAATTGAAGGAATGGTGCGTGACGGCGGAGGCCAGCGGAATTCAAGTGCTGGAAGATTTCGCCACCAGGCTCCGCGGTTACGGGCTGCAGGCCGCCTGATAGCCCGTCCAATCGGCGTTTATGGCCGCAGCAACGAAAAAACCCGCCGTTGGCGGGTTTTTTATGCAAGCAAAAACCGATCTCACTTACTTGATCTTGCCTTCCTTGTACATCACGTGTTTGCGTATCGTCGGGTCGAACTTGCGGACCTCGACCTTCTCCGGATGAAGCCGCTTGTTCTTGGTCGTCGTGTAGAAGTGGCCAGTTCCTGCTGATGATACGAGCCGAATTTTGTCTCTCATTTCTCAGTCTCCGGTGAACCGTTGCGCCACCGTTCGTCAGACTTTTACGCCGCGGGTACGCAAGTCACTTAAAACTTTGTCGATACCGTGTTTATCGATGATTCTGAGGCCTTTCGTGGACACAGTTAACCGGATGTAGCGCTGCTCGCTTTCCACCCAGAAGCGATGTGGATGAATGTTGGGCAGAAACCGGCGTCTCGTCTTGTTATTTGCGTGCGAAACGTTGTTTCCCGCCATCGGGCGCTTGCCGGTGACCTGACATACTCGGGACATGACGAGCCTTCAATAAATCATTATTTGAACGCCGTTCGGGGCGGCGCAAAGGAGGCGTTTTATACCAGCCCGGGCCCCAATAGGCAAGCTTAGCGGCCTGCCCGAGCTTGGCGAGTGCGGCGCTGTTTGTCTTACTTTTCGTGTCGGGCTCAAATCTCTCCGCGCCCGGCCAGCGACACGCATTCGCCGTCTCCTACAATAAAGTGGTCAAGCAACCGTATGTCGATAAGGTCCAGCGCGTCGCGGATCCGGCGGGTAATGAGTCGGTCCGCTTGACTGGGCTCGGCGATTCCGGACGGATGATTGTGGGCAAGAATCACCGCGGCAGCGTTGCGGTAAAGTGCTTGTTTTACCACTTCCCGCGGATAAACCGTCGTAGCATCGATTGTCCCGCGAAACAGTTCGTCGAACGCTAACACCCGATGCCGGTTGTCCAGGAACATACAGCAGAAAACTTCGTGCGGCCGATCCCGTAGTCGCGCCACGAGGTAGCGTCGGCTATCGTCGGGGCACCCGATGGCTTTACCCGGAGTCATTCTTTCTTGCAAGTTGCGACATCCGCATTCACGCGCGGCAATCAATCGAGCCGTTTTGCTGGCACCCATACCTCTAACCTTGACAAGGTCCGGTGGACTGGCATTGAGGATGCCGCGGATGCTTCCGAACCGTTCGAGTAGCAACCGTGCGGTTGCCACCGCGGACTGCCCGGAAACGCCGTGGCCGACCAAGATCGCGATCAACTCGGCATCGGTGATCTGTTCGGGACCGAATTGCAGCAGGCGTTCCCGCGGCCTTTGGGTGGTCGGCCAGTCTTTTATCCGTTGTTCCCCCATCGTTGGATTCTGCTCTCCCAGCGCACTTAACAATAGACGAGAAACTGCGGCGAGTGCTGACAAAGCACAGCACTATCGGCGGGTTTGCGGTACCCTTTGGCGGTTGTGAACGACCATGAAACAGCGTGTCTGAATGACTAAACTTCAGGGACAGCATGTCGTGCTGGGGGTAACCGGGGGCATTGCGGCTTACAAAAGCCCCGACCTGGTTAGGCGCCTGCGGGAGCAAGGTGCCGACGTGACGGTGATCATGACGGCGAGTGCCGAGCGGTTGGTATCGCCGACCGTGTTTCAGGCCGTATCGGGCGAGACGGTTCGCGGCGATCTCTGGGATGAAAAAGCCGAATCGGCCATGGGCCATATCGAACTTGCCCGCTGGGCCGACCTTATACTGATTGCGCCTGCCACGGCTAACCTGATGGCGCAGCTGGCAGGCGGTTCAGCAGAAAACCTGTTGACCACCGTTTGCCTGGCCAGCGATGCCCCGGTCGTATTGGTACCTGCGATGAATCAGGGGATGTGGCGGAATGCATCAACACAGGCGAACCGCAAAAAGCTCGAAGGCAGAAATGTCCGGTTTATCGGTCCCGAAGAAGGCGAACAGGCTTGCGGAGACGAAGGCCCCGGCCGCATGACCGAACCCGTCGATATTGTCGCCAGGCTTGGTATGGGCAAGGTTGCTGGAATTCTTCGCGGCTTGCAGGTCATGGTAACCGCTGGCCCGACACGTGAAGCCATTGATCCAGTGCGGTTCGTCAGCAACAAAAGCTCCGGAAAAATGGGCTTTGCGATTGCACGCGCCGCGGCTGATGCCGGCGCGTCGGTGACGTTGATCGCCGGGCCGGTGAGTCTGACGACGCCCAAGGGGGTGGAACGCGTCGACGTCGAGAGCGCCATTGACATGTACGATGCCGCGATGGACAGAATCGGTAGCACCGACATTTATATCGGAGCCGCCGCTATTTCGGATTATCGTCCCGCCCAGATGGTTGCGAAGAAGATCAAGAAAATCGCGGCTACCTTTTCGCTGGAGATGGTTAAGTCACCGGATCTGCTCGCCGCTGTGGCGCTGCTGGACAATGGCCCGTTTACTGTCGGCTTCGCGGCCGAGACGGACAATCTCGAAAAACATGCGTTGACTAAACTCGAGGCTAAGCGGCTGGATATGATTGTCGCGAATCTGGTCGGCGCCGGTGTGGGTTTTGACCGCGATGACAATTCGGCCGTCATTATGTGGGCGGGAAGCCGTCAAGCGGTTCCGAATATGGCCAAAACCGAACTTGCCCGGCAGCTTGTTGCGATGATCGCGAGCCGGTACAGAGCCGTGGCGGGCGCTGAGGCAAGTCAGTCAAGACCAGCGGCATCCTGAGGCCCATTCCGTCTTGGCAGCACGAAAGATCCAGCTACGGATCCTCGACGGGCGGCTCGGCCGCGATTATCCATTGCCTGACTACGCGACGCAGGGTTCGGCCGGCATCGATCTCCGCGCTTGCATCGATGAGCCACTACTCGTCGAACCAGGGCAGACGGAGTTGATTCCCACCGGTATTGCAATTCACCTCAAAGATCCCGAACTGGCGGCAGTCATTCTTCCGCGCTCGGGGCTCGGCCATAAACACGGGATCGTTCTGGGGAACCTGGTTGGACTCATCGATTCCGATTAACAGGGAGAGGTGCTCGTTTCGTGTTGGAACCGCGGTTACCAGCCCTTTACGATCGAC
The DNA here is from genome assembly GCA_027293165.1 of Gammaproteobacteria bacterium. GTDB lineage: Bacteria > Pseudomonadota > Gammaproteobacteria > Steroidobacterales > JAPUGB01. The sequence continues at coordinate 20,425 of JAPUGB010000056.1, read as the reverse complement.
CCGGGCCTGCGCTTGGCGCAGATGGTCATCGTCCCGGTCGTGCAGGTGGAATTTGACGTCGTCCCTGATTTCGATTCCAGCACGCGTGGTGATGGTGGCTTCGGCCATACGGGGCAATCCTGACAGCATGGCGTAACCCGCCGGTGTACCGATAGCGCGGATTAACAAACAGCTTGGGTTTTGCCGCAACGCGGGCGGTTTCTAGTTCAGGGCCTTGAGTACCCTAAAGCGCACGATGTCGCCGTCAAATTTCGCCAGCAGTCGGGTCTGTACTAACCGGGACGTATTAAGGGCCTGGTCGTAGCGAAGAATCGAGTCCAGTGTATCGGCCAGTTCCCTGGCAAGTTTTTCATCGATCGGCGGCGCTGATTCGTCTGGGTTGTAGGGACGGAATCGCTGCGCATCCTTCTGGAGCTTTGCCAGTTTGACGCGCAGGTTGTCCAGATATATCTCGGTTACGCGGATCTGATCGGCCAGCAATTCGACGCGCCGGTCGCGCAGGTCCTGGATCTCGTCTACGGTCAGGTAGGTGCTGAGCAAGACCTTGTCGCGGAACGTAGCAGCTTCTCGTTCCCTTTGCAGCTCGGCCTTTAAAGCAGCCAGGCGCCTGATCTCGGTCAATTCGCCGGCCGTTTTTTCACCGGCTATTACATCCACTTTAACGCCTTGGGAGTTCAGCACGTGGTGGCCGAGTTCAGAATATTCGGGCGGGACATGATCCGAGTAATGGGTGTTGCCGTCGTTATCGACCCATCGGTAAAGCTTAACGTCGTCGGCGCCAAAGACAGGCGCGACAACGAATGAAATGAGGGCAGCCGCCAAAATTAACCGTAATCTTCCCATGGTACGGTCCCGTGAATGTAACCAAAGCCAGAGATCAGGCTGATTATCCCGTGAGACCGGTGTGGAAACAGTGACGCAGTTCTATGATTTTTGGACGGATCCAGATAACTCGCGGTCTCAGACGCCATAGCGATGCCGGTATTCGGCCACGGCTTCGAGGTTTCCGACATAATCCTCGGCGGTCTCAAGATAGGCAATGAGGTCGTCGAGGCGAATAATACTCGTCACCTCGACGCCCAGCGATTGCTTGGCCTCCTGAACAGCCGAAAGATCGCCTGTACCTTTTTCCTGGCGGTCCAGAGCGATCAATGCCCCGGCTGGTTCACCGCCGGCTTGGCGAATTGCCGCTATAGCATCCCTCGTAGCGGTGCCGGCAGTTATCACGTCGTCGATGATCAACACCCGGCCTTCGATCGGTGAGCCGACGATCTCGCCACCATCCCCATAAAGCTTTGCCTCTTTCCGATTAAAGCAAAACGGGAGATCGACACCATGTTGCTCGGCTAGCGCCGCAGCCGTGATCGTCACCAGGGGTATGCCCTTGTATGCCGGGCCAAACAGCATATCGAACTCGATGTCTGAGGCCATAGCAGCGTCAGCGTAGTATCGCCCGAGCTTCGCGGCCGCATAGCCGGTGCCGAACTTGCCCGAATTAAAGAAATATGGACTGATGCGCCCGGACTTCAATTTAAATTCGCCGAATTGGATCGCTTCGACTTCCAGCGCCAGTTCGATGAACTCGGTCCTGTAAGCGCGCACTTTGTGTTGGATGCCAGATTGGCTAATCATTCTTGCGAGGCATGGACCGAGTGCATGCAAGTATCGCCCCTTCTGGTAGAGTATCGCACACCCCACCGCTCTTTAAAGTACGAGTGCCCGTTGTCCCGGGCGATTGCTGTTGTTTGTATGCGAGTAATCAGCCTGAATGCCAACGGAATTCGCGCTGCCGCCCGCAAGGGTTTCTTCAAATGGCTACCCCGGCAGTCAGCCGACGTGGTGTGTATCCAAGAGACCAGGGCCCAGATTCACCAGCTCGATGCGCCCGAGTTCAAGCCGCGTCGTCACCACAGCTTCTACGAGGACGCGGAAAAAAAAGGTTACAGCGGCGTGGCTATATATTGCCGTCGCGAGCCCGATGAAATTATTCGCGGGTTCGGATCAGCGGAGTTCGACCCCGAAGGACGTTACCTTGAGGCACGATTTGGCGATTTAAGTATCGTGTCTGTCTATCTGCCATCGGGGTCATCCGGCGATGCGCGACAGCAAGCGAAGTTCCGCTGCCTCGATGAATTTGGCGACTACCTCGATCGGATTCGCGGCAACGGTCGGACCTATGTCTTGTGCGGCGACTGGAATATCGCCCACAAAAATATCGATCTGAAAAATTGGCGTTCAAATCAGAAGAATTCAGGTTTTCTGCCCGAAGAACGTGCCTGGATGACAGAGTTATTTGACGAGCGCGGGTTCGTGGATGCATTCCGCGAAGTCAATGCGGAGGCTGACCAGTACACGTGGTGGTCAAATCGCGGCAGGTCCTGGGAAAAAAATGTTGGGTGGCGTATCGATTATCAGGTGGTGTCGCCGACGTTGAGAAACCGCGTGCAGCGTACGTCTATCTACAAACGCAAACGGTTTTCGGATCACGCACCGTTGATCATCGACTATGAACTCGATTGAGCCCGAATCTGGTCGGCAATGGGGGGCGGCCCTGCACGTCTATCTCCATCCTCGCGTGCTGGCGATGTTATTTCTGGGATTTTCGGCCGGACTCCCATTCATGCTTGTCGCCGGGACTCTGACAGCGTGGCTCACCGTCGATGGCGTGAGCATGGCCGAGGTCGGCATGTTTGCCTGGGTCGGCATCATGTACTCGGTCAAATTCGTCTGGGCGCCGGTGATCGACCGCTTGCGGCTGCCATTGCTGGACCGATGGCTCGGCCGTCGCCGCAGCTGGATGTTGGTGGCGCAGATCGGAGTTGGCCTGGCGCTGATGGGTCTGGCCTACAGCGAACCCGCCGTAGACCTTGGCCGATTCGCGTGGCTTGCGCTGCTGGTGTCATTCGCGTCCGCTACCCAGGACATCGTCGTGGATGCGTATCGCATCGAGGCGGTTGAGATGAAAGTCCAGGGCGCGATGGCAGCCAGTTATCAACTCGGCTACCGCGTAGCCTTGCTCATCGCTGGCGCTGGCGCCCTGTACATGGCGCAGTTTGCGTCATGGCAGATAGCCTATCAGTCGATGGCGCTACTAATGTGCGTCGGGATCATAACTGTACTGCTAATCGACGAACCGGAATCATCCGGCAGCGGTACCCCCCTTGAAAAGTCGCAGCCATTGTCTGCGTGGTTTGCCGATGGCGTGATCGGACCGTTCGTCGAATTCTTCAGCCGCAACGGGCGCTGGGCTTTAGTCTTGCTGGCATTTATTGGCGTGTACCGCGTCAGTGACATGGTGCTTGGCGTCATGGCCAATCCGTTTTATATCGACATCGGGTTCTCACTGGCGGAAATTGCCACGGTAACCAAAGTGTTTGGATTCGGTGTAACGATAGCCGGCGCGGCAATCGGGGGAGTTGCAATAGCCCGCTATGGGGTCGCGGGCCCACTTGTATTCGGAGCCATACTGCTCGCAGTCACCAACCTTTTTTTTGCCGGGTTGGCAGTTTACGGCAAGGCAGTATGGTTTTTGTTTATAACCATTGGCGCTGACAATCTCGCTGCAGGATTTACCGGCACGATATTTATCGCCTACTTGTCCGGCCTGACCAATGTGGCCTACACAGCGACGCAGTACGCGTTGTTCTCGTCGTTGATGACATTGCCCGGCAAAATTATTGCCGGTTTTTCAGGCCAAGTCGTTGAAGCCGTCGACTGGTTCATCTTTTTTATATATGCCTCGGCAATGGGTCTTCCAGCCGTTTTGTTGGCATATATCGTGACGCGGCACGATGAGCGATCGGGCCGCTGAGCTTCAGGACTGGCGGTTGTGGGGCGCGGGCCCGAAGGGGCTCTGTGCAGGCTCCACTGGAGACAGGCATATCGCCGTGGCCGGCGCCTGCCGGCCAAGCGTCACCGCACCGCTACTCGTAACGATCGAGAAAGTTGAGCGGGTCCTGCCATTCCGGTAAAGGCAGAGTGTCCATCTGCTGCAGGTCCTCGAGACCGACATCGACCGACCCGGACCAGTCCTCCGGCGCCTCGGCAGGTTCCGCGCTCAATTCAAGCCAGCCATCGACCTCCACCTCTTCGATGGTGCCATCGAAGTGCTGAAGTTCTATCGTGGCATCTTCCTCGTCCACGGCAACTACCTCAAACAGGTTGCCATTTAAGCGGCGATACCAATTCCCTATTTCCGGGACAACTACCCCATTTCTGGGTACCTATTTCAGCATTGGTTTTGAGCACGTCGTTGCGTGCTCGCGCCCGTCATTTATACTCCTTTTCGCCAGCGTTGGGTACATTCAACATGCGTTGGTAAACCTGCTCGTAACGATCGTGCCCCAGGGCCTCCCCCCGGGCCTCGAACCTCGTCCTTAAGCGCTGAGGCTGAGGCATCGAAATCGGGACCATCAGAGGATTGTTGTCGACCACTGATGCGATATGTTCGGCGTAGTCCGGCCAGTCGGTGACGGTGTGAAGGCAGCCGCCTGGCTCCAGGGACGCTGTCACCAGCGCCATAAATTCCGGCTGAACCAGCCGCCGCTTGTGGTGCCGCTTCTTCGGCCAAGGGTCAGGGTAGAAAAGGTTGATCGACCGCAGGCTGCCATTGGGAATCTGATCCCGAATGACATCGACTGCATCGTGTTGGATCAGACGCAGGTTCTCAACGCCCTGCCGGTTTGCCTCCAGCAGGCAATGCCCGATCCCCGGTTCGTGGACCTCGATTCCCAGGAAATCCAGGTCGGGATTCTGTCCAGCCTGCGCGACCAGCGCATCACCGTTGCCAAAGCCGATCTCCAGAACGCGCGGCGCCTCGCGGCCGAACAGGTCTTCCAGATTGAGTGGGGCCGGCGCATAGCCAACGCCATACTTCGGCCAGAGCTCATTGAGGGCGCGCCGCTGCGCTGCTGTCATCCTGCCCCGACGCCGCACGAAGCTGCGAATCGCAGACGAGCCCCGTGACCCGGCCAGATTTGTGCTCGCCCCAATGCTTTGTTGTTTGTTCACGGTTCCGGTCTTTACTGAATACTACGCTTTACGCTTGGTATTGGTTCATACATCAATCAGCACCGATGAATCAAACCACAGGAACTTTATTGTCGCTAATTCTTCGCTGTAAAATCGGCTTAATCCTTATAGATAAGCGGGTGTCGTTCTCAGATCATCGTTCCCTCGGATCTATTTCCTGCGGGCGGATATGGAAGTTGTTATGGTCCGCTCCAAACTCAATTGTGAGAAAGAAATGCAAGGAGAGGCCATTGACGAGATCCTGCAATATTGGTTTGAGGATATCGATCATTCTCAATGGTTTGTTAAGGATCCTGATTTCGATCGGGAGCTTGAACAGCGTTTTGGAGGCCTCCTAACGCAGGCCAGGAATAATCAGTTGGATGAATGGTCTAATACGCCACGTGGCTGCCTGGCGCTTATCGTGTTGCTCGACCAGTTTTCCAGAAACGTATATCGCGGCACGCCTCTCTCGTTCGAGGCAGACCCAAAGGCACTCCAGCTCACTTTGCGAGGCATCGAGGAGCAATTCGATGAGAAGCTTTCACTGGAGCAGCGATCCGTATTTTACCTCCCACTGCGGCATGCAGAGAATTTGCAGATGCAGAAACTTGGGCTGGCAAAAACCAGAGAGATCAATGACGAAGGCTACGGTACCGACAAATATGCCCTGAACCACTTGGCGATAATTGAAAGGTTCGGACGATTTCCGCACCGGAATATGATCCTGAGCCGCCACAATACTCCTGATGAGGAGGAATATCTCAAAGACAACGAAGCTGGTTTCTGAGCCGAAGGCTGTTGGCACAATAGTCAACATGCTGCCAGAGAGCGGTGTCGACTTCCTTTAATCCGATTGTATCCAATACCAATCCTTGCCATGGGTTCCGGTCTGTTTGTCCAATACCTCCACTTTGATATTGGGTGTTCTAACTGATTGTCCTTACGGGGATGTCCGAGGTACGTCAACAAAAGACACCGTATCAATTCACCGGATCGCTCTCTATAATCCCTGCCTTTTCCGACCCCGCCTTCGCATCCATGTCGAGTCGCACACACCTCAGAAATATCGCCATCATCGCGCACGTCGACCATGGCAAAACCACACTGGTGGATCAGCTGCTGCAACAGTCGGGTACCCTGGGACCGCGTGCGGTTGTGCCCGACCGGGTAATGGATTCGAACGACCTTGAGCGCGAGCGCGGTATTACGATTCTGGCAAAGAATACTGCAATTCGCTGGAACGATTACCTGATTAACATCGTCGATACACCGGGACACGCAGATTTTGGCGGTGAAGTGGAGCGCATCTTATCCATGGTCGACAGCGTGCTGCTGCTCGTTGATGCTGTCGAAGGACCGATGCCGCAGACGCGCTTTGTCACGCAAAAAGCATTTGCGAGCGGTATAAAGCCCGTTGTGATCATCAACAAGATCGACCGTGATGGCGCGCGGCCGGACTGGGTACTGAATCAGACATTCGATCTGTTTGATCGCCTTGGCGCAACCGACGAGCAGCTCGATTTCCCGGTCATTTACGCGTCGGCGCTCCAAGGCTACGCGTCACTGGACTCAGCGGACCGTCAGGGAGACATGACCCCTTTGTTTCGGGCGATTATCGAACACGTACCTCCGCCGCAGGTAGACGGCGACGGACCGCTGCAACTTCAGGTTTCCAGCCTCGACTATGATGCTTACGTGGGAGTTCTGGGTATAGGGCGCGTGCAGCGGGGCAGCGTTCAAATCAACTCCCCTGTGTGCGTAGTGGCTGCAGACGGGGCCGTTCGTAAAGCTCGCGTTCTCGAGCTATACGGTTTCTATGGCCTCGAGCGCCTGAAAATTCAGCGTGCGGACGCCGGCGACATTGTGGTTTTTAGTGGCATTGACCAACTCAATATCTCGGACACCGTGTGCGCCATAGATCACCCTGATCCGCTTCCGGCGCTGTCGATCGACGAGCCGACCATTAGCATGACGTTCCAGGTCAACAAGTCACCGTTTGCGGGACAGGACGGCAAATTCCTGACCAGCCGGCAAATCGGGGAGCGGCTTGAGCAGGAACTCAAACACAATGTGGCGTTGCACGTTGTGGAAACTGGTGACCCAGACAAGTTTCGCGTGTCCGGCCGCGGTGAACTGCACTTGTCGGTACTCATCGAAACCATGCGCCGGGAAGGCTATGAACTGGCGGTGTCGAGACCGGAGGTTATTGTTCACGAAGAGGATGGCGTCAGGCTGGAGCCTTGGGAGAATCTTACCGTTGATTTTGAAGAGGCGTACCAGGGTGCTGTCATGACCCGCCTCGCGGATCGCAACGGTGAGCTGCGTAGCGTGACCCCGGACGGTAAAGGGCGTGTACGCCTTGAGTACCGTATTCCGACGCGCGGGCTGATCGGTTTCCGAACCGAATATCTAACCGCAACATCGGGGACAGGACTGATCTACCATCTGTTCGACGGTTATGATCGACAGGTGCCGGGGGTACTCGGTCAACGTAACAACGGCGTATTGGTCTCAATGGTCGCCGGCAAGGCGCTAGCCTATGCGCTGTACAATCTTCAGGAACGCGGCCGCCTGGTTGTCGGTCATGGTGCTGCAGTTTATGAAGGCATGATTGTCGGTATCCACAGCCGCAGCAACGATCTGGTTGTGAACCCGACAAAAGCCAAGCAGTTGACCAACATCCGCGCAGCTGGCAGTGACGAGAATATCGTGCTTACGCCTGCGATTCGTTTTTCACTGGAGCAGGCACTGGAGTTCATCGATGACGATGAACTACTCGAGGTAACACCAGCGAACATGCGGTTACGAAAGAAACTATTGAAAGAGTCCGAACGCAGACGCGCATCCAGAAAACCGGCTTAGTCATCACCGCCGGAACTGCCGGATAGCGATCTTCGACAACGCCTGTAAGTCGGCTTGCGAGGGCAGTTCGGCTTGACCGTTACGAGGCCTGCCGTTCATCCCGAGGCTTTACAGTTGTTAAGTCACGGATTACCGTTCGGGCTTCTGAGCGGGCCCGTCGCCCGTCCAAAAAAAGTCAGCGCGAGGAGAGCGAAGTGAAACGATTCATGTTGCTGCATTTCGGATTCGAAAAACCCACCCCGGAGATCATGGCGGCCTGGGGCAAATGGTTTGAATCGGTCGCAGACAAGACCGTGGAAAACGGGGGGTTCCACGGCGGTGCGCGAGAAATCTCGCATAGCGGAACCGAGGACCTTCCCATGGGGATGGAATCCATCACGGGCTACTCGATCATCAATGCTGAGAGCCTTGATGATGCAGAAAAGATCGCTCAGGACAATCCATTCATTGCGAGCATCCGGGTCTACGAAATCATGGCACAGTAGGTCCGTTCCAACAGTATCTTGCGCCATTCCTTTACCACCAGACCGTGACTCTGCTCACCGTGAGACTGTAGAATCTCCGGAAACCAAGCATTTTGCGGGTGTTGTTCAATGGTAGAACCTCAGCTTCCCAAGCTGATGACGTGGGTTCGATTCCCATCACCCGCTCCAAAAACCTAAAGGGTTCTGCTGACTAGCAGGGCGAATATTTGCGTTGACCCCGAATCAAGCCAGAATCTCGCATACCATGAATGAAGTCTCGGGATTTCCGCCCGTGGCTGGAGCCAGTGCGACCGTTCTGGTGCTGGGTTCGATGCCGGGAGTTCGGTCCCTCGAGGAACAGCAGTACTATGCCCAACCGCGGAATGCGTTCTGGACTATTATGGACAGGCTGTTTCAAGCAGGCGTGGACTTGCCGTATCAGGAGCGGCTGGACGTTTTGAGAGCCAGCGGAATCGCGCTTTGGGACGTTCTCCAAAGATGTGAGCGACCGGGCAGTCTCGACTCTTCGATAAACGAGTCAACGGCCAAGCCGAACGATTTCGATTCGTTTTTCGGCAAGCACGACCAGATTCAGCAAATTTTTTTCAATGGCCTGACTGCCTCAAAAATATATCTTCGGAAAGTACAGCCGAATCTGGAGCCACGATTCGCTTCAATTCCATTTGTGGTATTGCCATCCACCAGCCCGGCTCACGCGTCGATGACGATAGACGAAAAGGCAAAAAAATGGTCGATCATCGGCAATGCGGTTTTATGAATAAGAGGCGCGGACAAATTCGTCGGGCAGCTGGGCCAACCCGAGAAAGTCGGCTGATTCGCGGTCGACGGTGCTTTGGTTCGTTCAAGGACTGCGCCGTCGCAACTCTGCTGGCACCGCTAATCGTGGCTTGTTCGATGCCATTGGCACCCGATGCTGCGGTGGCGCAACCCAACCTCGACGCCTGCGTAGTCATACTGCACGGGCTGGTTCGAACCAGTAATTCGATGGGCAAACTTGCCGATTATCTCGTCGCTTCTGGCTATCGGGTGGTCAATACAAGTTACCCCTCGAGAGAAAAACTGATAGAGGATCTGGCCATCGAATATATTCCTCCGGCCCTGGCGGATTGTCGCGGCCCGGGAATCGACCGGGTTCATTTTGTTACGCATTCGATGGGCGGCATACTCGTTCGCTATTACCTCGAGAACGAGACGATCGATGATCTTGGACGGGTCGTCATGATCAGCCCCCCCAACCAGGGCAGCGAAGTCGTCGACCAACTATTCGATGTGCCGGGCTTCGGGGCGATCAATGGGCCCGCTGGTTATCAGCTTGGCACCGGCGACAATAGCTTGCCGCTTCAGCTCGGGCCCGCCGAGTTTGAACTTGGGATCATCGCTGGTGATTACACGACCAATTTCGTTTTCTCCTCAATGCTTCCGGGAAGGGATGACGGGAAGGTCTCCGTCGAAAGGACCAAGCTCGAAGGTATGGCCGACTTCATCGTCGTTCACGAGCCACACTCGCTGATTATGCGCGATAAGGACGTGATTCGGCAGGTGCTCTATTTTTTGCAAAACGGTCGCTTTAGCCGGGAAGAAATCGGCGGGAGTGAACCGGGGCCGGCGGTTAATGCCAACTGCTCAATCGAGGCAGTCAGCTGCTGACGGGGTGTCGGACTACTTGTGCGTACCTGAAACGCCAGGTTGAATACCGTGACTGAGGGAGCGTTCTATCTTGTACTGGCCGATTCCATTCTGGCGGTGCATTTTGCGTTCGTGGCTTTCGTCGTGGTCGGATTCATTCTGATTCTGGCTGGACTGTGGAGCGGCTGGAGATGGGTCGGGAGCTTCCGGTTCCGAATGTTTCATCTGTTGGCTATTGGCATCGTTGTAGCGCAGGCTTGGCTGGGAATGGCTTGCCCGCTCACCGTCTGGGAAAGCCTGCTTCGGGCTAAGGCAGGCGCAGCGGGATATAACGTCGATTTTCTCCAGTACTGGGTGCACAAAATTCTGTATTTCAATGCTCCTGCTTGGGTTTTTGCACTGGCTTATACAATATTTGCTGCCCTTGTTGTGTTGGTCTGGTTATTCGGTGACCGCCTGCAGAATTGGCGCCGGGCCTATAAAAATTAGTGCGAGCGCGCCAATTGAGTTATGGTAGTCGAGCTTTTTGGGGGGCTGGCTTTTTCTGGGTGAGTAGTCTGTTTCAGGTCTTAGCTAATTTTTCCGGAAAGTGTTATGTGCTGCTGGGCATTTTGTGTGTTGGGTGCTCAAAGGCGTCGTGACGATCAATGCATTTTTTTTAGAGTACTTTAGATGAACATATATGTTGGCAATTTGCCTTATACCATTACAGAAGATGAACTGCGGGGTGTTTTCGCCGATCATGGTGAAGTCGCGACCGTAAACATTATCAGTGATAAATTTTCTGGCCAGTCCAAAGGTTTTGGATTTGTCGAGATGCCAAATCAGGCAGAGGCAGAAGAGGCGATCGGAACTTTGAATGAAAGTGCCGTGAAGGGACGAAACATAAAGGTCAATCAGGCTCGACCCAGAGAAGAACGTCCTCAGCGCCGACCAAATTATTGACGTTTACCGCGGCGCAAAAATGCGTCGCCGGCCAGCGTAGCCCCTGTCCCCGTATCGTTTCCAGAGGCTGGAACAACCTCTACGGGAACGTCCAGACGGGGAGGAGAGATGGCGGAATTCATTGCCACAATCTGTGCCGGGCTGTGGTCAGGCGGATGTATATACCTGAGTCTTGTTCAGCAGCCCGCAGCACATCGAGCCGGTCCCGATATCGCGGCCGCTCTTTTCCGCCCGATGTCCGCACGCGCCGCGCCGATGTTTATCGTGCTCGCCCTTGTTGGCACCGTGGCCGCCGTGTATGCATGGTTCCAGAACGCGGGCATCAACTGGCTGATTGGCGCCGTCTTTCTCGGTGCAGTGTTTCCATTCACGGCGATTCTGATTGTGCCAACGAACCGCAGGTTGTTGAAAATCAAGCCGGGTGAAGTCGGGGGCAGCGAGGAATTGTTTGCGCGTTGGGGTCGGTTGCACGGATTGCGGGCATTGCTTGGAAGTATTGCATTTCTTGTCTTCGTTTCCGCGTTGACTTTTGATTAAGTTGCGGCATCGGCAGTCGAATAATCGTACCGGGGTAGCAAGCCATGACTAAGACGGACCACCGGGAGCCGTTGTACGAGGCAAAGTTTACCGTTTCGAAAGTGACGGATTTCGGAATTGGCTTGGATGTACTGCGCAAGAATAGCGCGGAGATCCCCGACGGCGGCTTGTATTTTCACGTGGCTTTCGAAGGAAACATCAACGGCGAGCGGCTGAGCGGGTCTGTCCGGGGTGTGGATCATGTGCACGTCCGAGCCGACGGCGGTATATCACTGCATATTCACGGGGTGATATCGACACCGGAAGGCGCAAGAATTGCGCTATCGGCGGAGGGAACGGGCACCATGGATGACGACACTGGCCTGTTGCACGTAGACCAGGAGGTTTCACTGTATACGTCGTTTTCGGACTACCAGTGGGTCAATGGACTGCCGATTTTTTGCGTCGGTCAAGTGCTCCCGGGGGAGGACGAGGTTCGCCTTTCCGCGTTCACCTGATCGGAGAATGAAAAATACCGGTACGGACGATCCGTGCCCGTAAGAACAGCAATATCGTTATGCCAACAGAGGAAGGGGCCAATACCCAGCCAACCGATAGCGCCGGATCAAAGGCAGCGATCTTGCAGATTATTGGCAACGTGCTCGTGGCCCGGTCCCTGGCGATTGCTACCGAGCTGGGCTTGGCCGATTTGGTTCACACAGAGCCGCAAAGCGTAACGCAACTCGCGCATGCGACCGGAAGCCACGCGGATTCACTGTATCGCCTGTTGCGGATGCTGGCATCCTACGGGGTATTCGCCGAGGACGACGACGGACTGTTCCACTCCACGCCCATGTCTTCGCTGTTGGAATCGGGTCGCCCGGACTCGTTTCGGGACCTGCTCACGCTTGGCTGGCAGGACATCGCCTGGGATACCTACCGGCAACTGCCGCACACGATCCGAACCGGGGAAACGGCCTTCGATGCGGCGTTCGGCGCCACGTTCTTTGATTATCTGGCCAGTCATCCGGAAGCAAATGCGAGCTTCGATGCGGCGATGGCCGTATTTTCCGGACCCGAGAATGGCATCATCGCGGCCGCCTATGACTTCGGCCAGTTTGCCCGAATCGTCGACGTCGGTGGTGGTACCGGTGGCCTTATTGCGGCCATCTTGAGTGCTCACCCGGGCGTGCACGGCGTATTGTTCGATCAGCCGCAGGTCGTGGCCAACATGACCGGCGTCGAAGCACTCACGGATCGCGAGCGCTGCGAGCCGATTGGCGGCGACTTTTTCGAGTCGGTGCCCCCAGCGGCCGATGCATATATCATGAAGCGCATTCTTCACGATTGGGACGACGAAGCGGCGATTCGTCTGCTGATGCGGTGCCGGGAAGCGATGAAAACCGATGCGCGCGTCCTGGTCATTGACGCAGTGATGCGAGCAGGCAATGCTCCGGACCCGAACAAGTTCATGGACGTCAGCATTATGGCGCTGACTCGTGGGCGGGAGCGCAGCGAAGCTGATTTTCGGAGGCTATTCGCTGAGGCGGGCTTGCGCTGTACCGAGATTTTTCCGACCGAACTGCCATCGACGCTATCGATCATCGAAGGCGCTCGGGCCTAGAGCGCGATCTACGCTTTCACTACTGCCCTTTTGCAGGTGTTCGGGCAACCACGGGGCCCGGCCGTCAATCCCTATCAACGCAACGCAAAGCCCGCTTGCAATGGCGGGCGACTGTTGATGCGATGATCGAATGAAGATGCTGATTGTTTCGGCGAAAATGGTCGGTGCTTATCGCGATTTCTTTTCCCACCGGGAGATTGAAGGTTATTCGGATTTGCCGTTCTGGCAGCGGAAGATGCTCGACCTCCGGGTCATCGTGACGGCGCTCGGTACGGGAGACTTCTGGAAAGCTGTGCTGATCGTGGCCGCGCTGGCGCTGGCAATCGAAACGGTGGCGCTCAAGCTCGATGTGCGCGACTGGCGGCTCGAGTTTGCCCGGATGTCGCTGTTCCTGCTTATCGCTCCGTGGATTGCAGGCGGCCGGAAGCGGCATCTGCGCGTGCTGCTGCGGCGCCAGGGTCGTCAGGATCGCTAGGGGGCGCAGCCCTTAGCTGCTGCGCGAGCGTGGTTGGTGCCGGCCAACGGGAATGGTCTAATAGACCAAATGAAAGCACTGATTCGCATCATTCTGTATCTGGTAGGCGGCCTGATCCTGATCGGTGTGCTGTTAGGCGTTGCGGTATTGGTTTTTTTCGACCCGAACGACTACCGCGAAGAGATCGAGGAGATCGTTGCGCAGCAAACCGGGCGTACCCTTACGATTGAAGGCGACATCGGCCTCGCCGTGTTTCCCTGTTGCAGTATCGAACTCAACCGAACCGTACTGAGTAACCCGCCAGATTTTGGCGCGGACACGATTTTTTTCAGTATCGATGCGGCTGCGGTCAGTCTGAAATTATGGCCGTTGATTGTGGACCAGCAGATAGAAATCGGCACCGTAGAATTGTCTGGCCTGCAGATCAACCTGGTGCAGCGAGCCGACGGCGCAACGAACTGGGATTTTTCGGTGGGTTCGGCGGAACCGGAAGCCGATGCCTCCGAGTCGGCTGAGGGAATGCCGGCGCTCAGCATTGAGGGTTTTCAATTCGATCAGGGCCGAATCAGCTGGCGGGATGAGGTGGCTGACACCAGTTATTTGATCGACGAAATCACGGTGCAGACCGGGGCGATCGTCGAGGGCCAGGGGTTTGACCTGAACGCTTCTTGCCGCATTTCCGGCCTGGCGCCGGACGTGATGCTATTGCTCGATCTCAACAGCCGGGTCGCGTTCGATGCGGAGGCCAGTAGCGTCGAACTTGCAGGCCTGCAGACGAACCTGCGGCTAAACGGTCCGGGGGTTCCGGCCGATCGGGCCACCCTGACGTTGACCACCGACAAGCTGGTAGCCGGTGGACCGGCGAACCAGGTTGAGATCAGCGGCCTTCTCGTGGCGCTGGAGTGGGCTGGGCTGACCGCACGCATTGGCGGCGATGGAGTCGTGAGTGACACCGAAACCGAGTTATCCGGTGAATTGTCGATTGCGCCGTTCTCACCGCGTCAGCTGTTGGCAGATCTGGGTGAGCCACCGATCGATACCGCAGATCCGAACGTGCTGACCAATTTCGAACTGTCGGGTGACTGGTTTCTTAGCGGGGACCGCGCCGGACTGCGATCGCTGACGATGCTGATTGATGACACCACGGCCAACGGTTGGCTTGGCTTGAAAAGTATTGAACAGCAGGCGATCGCGATGGAGCTCGCTATCGACACGATCAATTTTGACCGGTACCTGCCACCGGTTGAGGAATCGGATGCTGTCGATTCCGAATCGCCCGCAGAGGAGCTTCCACTGGACGATTTGCGGGCACTGAATATCTCGAGTGCGCGATTGAGCCTGGCTCAGATGACGTTCACGGAGCTTGTGCTGGAAAACGTCGAAGTCGAGCTCACGGCCCGCGAAGGTCGTATCCGCTTGCATCCGTTGACGGCCAGTCTGTACGGTGGTGGCTACGACGGTGATATCCGCATCGATGTCACGGGCCCCGTTCCCAAACTTGCTCTTGAGCACAGCTTGAACGGCGTCGACGCCGGACAACTGATCCAGGCTCAGACCGGCCAGGAGAACCTTAGCGGTCAGCTGAACGCTAAGTTTACCGGCACCGCAAGCGGCCCGGATGCTGACGCGTTGATGAAAAATCTCGTGGGCAACGCGTCGGTGGAACTGGTCGACGGCGTTTATCAGGGTGTTGACCTGTGGCATGAAATTCGCGACCGTCGGGCACGGCTGACGGGAGGCACACCGCCCCCACCGCCAGCGGACCCGCATACCGACATCAGCGAGTTCAGCGGCACCGGTACCTTTGCCGACGGTGTAATGCACAATGACGACTTCAAGATGAAGATTCCGTTTTTGCGCATGACCGGTGTCGGGGATCTGGACATGCTCGAGAGCACGGTGGATTATCGACTGGATGCTCAGGTCGTCGGCGCGCCCGAGTTCGATGATGGGGAAGTGCTGGACGATTTGGAGGGACTGGTACTGCCGATTGTCGTGACCGGTCCGACCGACGCGCCCGATATATCGGTCGATTTTGCCGCGGTTGCTGCAGCCATTGCCAATAAGAAGTTGCAGCAACGCTTGCAGGACAAGCTATTCGGCGGCACGGAAAAACAGGAAGACAGTAGCGAGGATGCGGCCACGGAAAAAGAAAGTCCGCGAGACCAATTAAGAAAGAGTTTGCGCAAGTTGTTCGATTGAGAATCCTCATCGTATTGATAAGCGGCGGGCTATTCGCCTATTCAGTCGGCGCGGCGGAGCTCCGTCGTCTGGAGGTACACAAGAACGGTCCGACGATCGCAGTCGAGGCGGAACTGGTCATCGAGGCGCCCACGCCACAGGTGTTCGACGCGCTAGCCGACTACAATGAATTCGCGAATTTATCGAGTGCCTATCTCGAGAGCCGTTACCTGGAGCCCGATGTCGACGGTACGACCCGGATCTACACGAAAATACGCGGTTGTATTTTGTTTTTCTGCCGGACGATCACACGGGTGGCAAGACTCGACACGGTGCCGTATCAACAAATTACGGCAACGGCTGAGCCAGCCCTCAGCGATGTTGACTATGGCGTTGAGAAGTGGGTATTGCATCAACATGAAGCGGGCACGGTATTGATCTACACGCATGTCGTGGAGCCGGATTTCTGGGTGCCGCCAATCCTTGGCCCTTGGGCACTGCGTCGGTCGTTGCGCAGTGATGCGTTGAGCGCTGCCGAACACATCGAGTCGCTCGCCGGCATCAAACCCTGAGCCGCATGCAAAACGTTGCCGATACGCGCCCGAAAACAGCCATAGCGCCCGCGTTATTGCGCTGGTGGAAAACGCATGGCCGCAAGGATCTTCCTTGGCAGCAGAATCCAACCCCCTACCGGGTCTGGGTCTCCGAGATTATGCTGCAGCAGACGCAGGTAGCTACCGTCGAACGTTATTTTGACCGCTTCATTGCTGCATTCCCGGACGTTACCGCGCTGGCCAACGCAACCGCTGACCAGGTGTTGCACCTGTGGTCGGGTCTGGGTTACTACGGTCGTGGGCGTAATCTGCATCGCGCGGCGGGCTTGATTCGTGATCAATACACCGGTGTGTTGCCAATCAGCTACGACGAACTGCTCACATTGCCGGGCGTCGGGCGCTCCACCGCAGGAGCAATACTCGCGCTCTCACGAGGACAGCGCGTGCCGATTCTCGATGGCAATGCACGCCGGGTGTTGCT
The DNA here is from genome assembly GCA_027293165.1 of Gammaproteobacteria bacterium. Lineage (GTDB taxonomy): Bacteria > Pseudomonadota > Gammaproteobacteria > Steroidobacterales > JAPUGB01. Next base: position 3,663 of record JAPUGB010000056.1, on the reverse strand, counting down.
GCGCGTGCACGGTATCGCGGACTGGCCCGGTTCGGCCTCGGTGGCGAAGCGGTTGTGGGAGCTCGCGGAGGCATCAACGCCGGAGCGCAGGGTGGCACAATACACCCAGGCGATCATGGATCTTGGTGCGACCGTTTGCACTGGCCGCAATCCCCATTGCAAACTTTGCCCGCTGGCATCGATCTGTGTTGCCAGGGCAACCGGATTGGTGGCCCAGATCCCGGCGCGCCGGCCCCGAAAATCGCGGCCCCGTAAAACGACAGCGCTGGCTTTGGCAATTGTCGACAACCGGGTGTTACTCGAAAAGCGCGCGCCGTCGGGCATCTGGGGCGGGCTGTGGAGTTTTCCGGAATTACCGAATCCCGATGCCGTGAGCCACTGGTGCCAGGCTCGGTTCGGCCGACCACCGGTGACCATCAAGGCCTGGCCAGTCATTAGTCACAGCTTCAGCCACTTCGATCTGGACATGACGCCGGTGGAGATAAGCATCGACGGTGCGGACGGCCAAGTAATGGATGGTGACCGGTGGCTTTGGTATAACACCGAGGCGCCCGCCGAGATTGGGCTGGCTGCCCCGGTGGCGCAGTTGTTGCAGGCGATTGGAGATCGAAAATGAGCCGGATGGTCAAATGCGTGTTGCTCGGCATCGAGGCCGAAGGCCTGGACTACGTGACCTATCCCGGTGAACTCGGGCAACGCGTCTACGACAACGTCTCGAAGCAGGCATGGCAACAATGGCTGACCCACCAGACCATGTTGCTCAACGAGTACCGGTTGACGCCGATTGAACCGAAGGACCGCAAATTCCTCGAGCAGGAGATGGAAAAGTTCTTCTTCGGCGGGGGTTCGTCCAGACCGGACGAATACGTGCCGGGCGACTAGATCGCTTCAAGAAACTGGACGCTGAACAACTGGTCCGGGTCGGTCCAGATATCCTTCAGGGAAAATTCCGCTTCCTCACCGATCGACCCGAACTCGTCGATCGAGTACTTGTGCGAATGCTCGGTCACTATGTATTCGCCCTTCTCGAAATGTATCGACTGACCAGCGATCGGAATATCTTGCTCCTCACAGCTGATCAGCCGCATTTCGATTCGGTGATGTTCTTCGTCATATACCGCGTCGTGCTCGAAACGGCTCGGGTCAAAAGCACCTGCATGATCACGGTTGATTCGAGCGAGAATATTCTTGTTAAATTTCGCGGTAACACCGGCCGTGTCGTTATAGGCTGCCTCAACCACTTTCCTGGGCTTGATCAAATCGACACCGATCAACAGTGCGCCGTTACCGTTTACTACCTGGCGCACCTGTTTTAGCAGGTCAATGGCATCGTCCCGCGAAAAATTGCCGATCGTCGAGCCAGGGAAATAGACAACATGTCGGTCCGGCTCGACCGCCGGCTCGGGCAGTTCGAAGGACTGCGTGAAATCAGCGCATACTGGCAGGATCTCGATTTCCGGGTAGTCGTCGGCGAGGCAGCCAGCCGTTTTCAACAAGTGATCCCGCGAAATATCGACCGGGACGTAGGCTGCCGGTTCTTCCACGTGATCCAGCAAAATCCGGGTTTTGAGGCTGGAGCCCGAACCGAGCTCGATGATGGACGCGCGCGGACCCATCAATCCCGTCATCGCTTCCACGTGTTCGCGCATGATGCCGAGTTCGGTCCGGGTCAGATAATACTCGGGCAGGTCGCAGATCTGGTCGAACAGGCGGGATCCAGTTTCGTCGTAAAAATACTTCGGCGACAACTGTTTTTGATCCTGACTCAGACCGTCGAGGATGTCGGACCTTTCGTCGACTTGCCCTATCTCGTGTTCAAGCATCTTGACGTTCATAGCGGTGGGTCACGCGCGGTAGCGATGGAGAGTCAGCGGGTATCCTTGGCCAGGCGAATGCCGAAAAACTGCCAGCGCTGGTGCGGATAGAAAAAATTTCTGTAGGTGGCGCGGATATGGTCGCCTGGCGTTACACAGGAACCACCACGAGCAACCATCTGATTGCACATGAACTTGCCATTGTATTCGCCAAGCGATTCTGCCAGTGGTGTAAATCCGGGATATGGCCGGTAGGCCGAGGAGGTCCATTCCCAGACGTCGCCAAAGATCTGATGCAGGCCATCGCCCACTCGCTGCAAGCTCACCGGATGAAACAGCCCGTCGTCCATCAGATTGCCCGTGCGCCTTACCCGGCGTGCCGCTACCTCCCACTCGGCTTCGGTTGGCAGGCGGGCGCCGGCCCAGCGAGCAAACGCATCCGCTTCATAGAAACTCACGTGGCAAACCGGCGCGTTAGGGTCGATCGCACGCGATCCGCCGAGCGTGAACTCGGTGCTGAGATCCTCCGACCAGTACAGCGGCCGCTCGATGGCGTTCTCGGTGACCCAGGCCCAACCATCCGACAACCATGGTCCGGACGTCTTGTAGCCGCCGTCATCGACAAACTGCCGGTACTCGCGATTCGTTACCAGGCGGTTGGCGATTACGCAGTCAATCAGCACCTCGTCATGATTCGGTGTTTCGTTGTCGAAGCAAAACGAGCTGCCGGTGGCGCCAATCGCGTAAATGCCGCCTGCGATTTCAACAAAACTCGTTTCTGGCAAAGTTCCGGCAATCGGCGCATCTTCCAGTTGTCGAAACGCCGGCTTCAACGGGTTGCACGACAGAACATGCTTGATGTCGGTTAGCAACAGTTCCTGGTGCTGCTGTTCGTGATTAAGGCCCAGCTCGATCAGGAAGCTCAGTTCGTCGTCGGTGCCCATTTCCAACAGCTCGGACATTTGTCGGTCGACATAGGCGCGGTAGTCCTGGATTTCAGTGACCGTTGGACGCGACAGTAGTCCACGTTCCGGACGGGGGTGCATTTCCCCGACAGTCTGATAGTACGAGTTGAACAGGTAATTGTAGCGTTGATGAAAAACCCGGTAGTCGTCGATGTAACGGCTCAGTATGAAGTGTTCAAAAAACCAGGCGGTGTGGGCCAGGTGCCATTTAATGGGACTGGCGTCCGGCATTGACTGAACGACGAAATCTTCCCGCTCGAGCGTCGAGCAGAGCGCGAGACTACGGGCTCGCAGCTTGCGGTAGCGTTGTGTCAGCAAGTCGGCGTCGAGAGAACGTTCGGCTTGGGCGGACTGCATACTCATTGTTTTTCTTTGCGTGAGTCCCAAGCGGCCTGCAGGGTTGACGGCTGGCACCTACGCGTCACTAGCGCTTTTCCTATATGACCAACAGACCACAGGGTAAAGAGCCTGTCGAACGCTGTCAAAAGCCAGAGCCCACTGCGCGGTTGTGCTCCCGGCCAGTACCACCTTGACTCGCTAAGATCGCCCCGGTTTAATACCCGCCTTCCTCACGGGCCAGGTAGCGGGGTCGCGCGCCGCGAGCTCAGCCGATAGCTGAGCGAACAAGTGCCCTCGGGGTGCAGCGACAGGGTAGGCAGGGACTGGGCCGGAAATGCATGGCATTTCCGGCATAAGTTCCGACGTATAGAATTTCATGGTAGCTGCGCTGGCCATCAATTTCTGTCGTCACTTAAAATCCGCGTCAGCGGATTGCAAAACAAGGGCCAGGTAGCGGGGTCGCGTAGCGACAGGGTAGGCAAGGACTGGGCCGGAAATGCATGGCATTTCCGGCATAAGTTCCGACGTATAGAATTTCATGGCAG
>JAPUGB010000055.1 GCA_027293165.1 Gammaproteobacteria bacterium | reverse complement strand
CGCATCCAGCGAAGACCGGAGCATGCATTTTCAGATTGCCGGTTATTTCCTGGTTCGGGACGGGAAAATCCAGATTTGGAAAGACTACGGCTATCCGGGCGGCATATCGCAGGTTGGCTCAGCCGTGGGTTCGGCGGAAAGCTGAGCGTGCATTGCCGCTTTGCGGTTGGCCGGCGCTTGAGTTAGCAAAATCAATATTGAGGACGAACCATGGTGGGAAGCGAAACGGCGACGGTCTTGGAAAAACTGTCAGCGGCGGTCGGTTCGGATTACGTGCTGACCGGTGAGTCGGACCGCAAGTTCTACGCGATGGACGTGTACAACTTCCGGCAGCTGCCGGTCGCCGTGGTGCAGCCAGGGACTGTTCAGGAAATCCAGGAGATCGCGAAAATTGCCGCGGCAGCCGATTTGGCGCTGGTACCTCGTGGTGGCGGCGCGTCATACACCGATGCTTACCTGCCGGACCGCGAACAGTCCCTGTTGATCGACACCGAGCGGCTCAAGCACATCGTAGAAATCAACGAGCAGGACATGTATGTCACAGTCGAACCAGGCGTAACCTGGGCCGAGCTGGCCAAGGCGCTGGCCGAACAGGGCCTGCGCACGCCGTTCTGGGGACCATTCTCCGGGCTCAAGGCCACCGTCGGCGGGTCGACCTCCCAGAACAGCGTCAGCCTGGGCTCCGGCGCATATGGCATATCGGCCGATTCGATATTGTCATTTGAAATCGTGCTGGCCAACGGAGAAATTCTGCGCACCGGTTCCGATTCGATTGCCAACGGCAAACCGTTTTTCCGTTGGTACGGACCGGACATGACCGGGCTCTTCACTGGAGATGCCGGCACGCTGGGCATCAAGGCGGGGATTACGCTGCGCCTGATTCGCAAGCCCACGCAGAAGATGGCTTGTTCCTTCGGATTTGAAAGTTTCGATGCCATGGCGGCCGGCATGATCGCGGCCGCGCGCGAAGGCGTGGCTTCGGACAATTTCGGACTGGATCCGAAGCTGCAACAGGGCCAACTCGGCAGCACCAGCACAACCGACGCATTGCACGCCGCCTTGGCCGTGTACAAAACGGCACGCAACCCGCTCGACGGCGCAGTGCAACTTGGCAAGATGGCATTGGCCGGCAAGCGCTTCCTGAAAGGATTCGATTTCTCGGCGCATTTCGGGGCCGAGGGCTACAGTCGCGCCGAAGTTGCGGCAAAGCTCGCGATTGTCCGCAAGGCCGTAGCCGAACATGGGACCGAAATTGCAAATACCATACCAACCGTGTTGATGGCGATGCCTTTTATTCCACTGTATCCAATACTCGGACCACGGGGGCAGCGCTGGGTGCCGATGCACGGGATCCTTCCGTTCTCACGGGTGGCAAAGTTCCATGAAGAGTTGCGGCGTTTGTATGAAACCTACGCTGAACGCATGCGGGATTGCAAAGTAGAAAAGGCTGGAATGTTTACGACGATCAGCACCAACGGGTTCCTGTATGAGCCGGTTTTCTATTGGGAAGATGACCGCACCATTTTTCACGACCGCTATCTGCCAAAGGATTATCTCGATTCCTTGCCCGAGTACCCGCCCAACCCGGCGGGACGTGAGCTGGTGGCGGAAATGAAGCAGAAGATCCAGGAGATATTCAGCTCCGTTGGCGCCGTGCATATGCAGATTGGCAAGACTTACCCATACATGGCGCATCGACGGCCCGAGGCCAGCCGGTTATTGAAAGACGTCAAGCACAGTCTCGATCCGGACGGTCGTATGAATCCTGGGGGTCTGGGGCTCTGATGCTGTGGTAGACTCGCGCCCTCATTTTTGGCGCGATACAGGCGGTTGAGAAAATGATTGGTTTCAAACTCAATGGCGATGATGTTGCGGTAGACGTGCCCGAGGACATGCCACTGTTGTGGGTATTGCGGGACCATCTTGCAATGACCGGGACCAAGTATGGGTGTGGTATTGCGCTCTGTGGCGCTTGTACGGTTCACGTCGACAACAACGCGATGCGCTCGTGCGTGTTGCCGGTATCGGCAGTGCAGGGGGCCGAAGTTCGTACCATCGAAGGTCTTGCCGGCGAGGCGAGCTTGCATCCCGTTCAGCAAGCGTGGATCGACGAGCAAGTGCCCCAGTGTGGTTACTGCCAGTCCGGCATGATCATGGCGGTGGCAGCATTACTGGCTGAGAATCCGGATCCCGATGATGAAACCATAAACCAATCGATTACGAACATATGTCGCTGCGGCACCTACCCGAGGATCCGACGGGCGATTCATCATGCGGCGGAACTGCAGCACAGTTCCGAATAACGAGTCATTCGAACCAAAGGAAATCGAGCATGCTGAGGTGGACGGTTGTTCTGGCTGGCCTGGGTACAATTGCGCTGCTGTTGACAGCGTGCGAGGGCGGCGGACCGGATACACCCGCAGCAGAATCAGGTCAACCGGCCGACACCGTCGAGGCGGAAAAAAGCCTGGCGGAATTGCTCGCCGCGGCCGATGTCGACCAGGGCAAGCGCTTGTACCTTCAGTGCAGGGCTTGCCACAGTCTCGAAAAAGGCGGGATCAACAAGGTCGGTCCGAATCTGTATGGGTTTTTCGGACAACCCGCGGGCCAGGTTGAGGACTTCGCCTACTCCGACGCGTTGCAGGAATCCGAAATCGTCTGGACGCCGGAAACGCTCGATCGATGGTTGGCACGGCCGAGCGAGTTTCTTCCCGGCAATCGCATGGTATTTGTCGGCGTTCGACGGCCCACGGATCGCGCGAGCCTGATTGCCTATCTGCAGCAGAAAACCGGCGCGACACGGTAATCTGCCACCCGTTAACTCAAGCTTCAGCGGCAGGCGTTTTGCACGGAACCTACCCGGAGCCAGGCCTGCCAGACCAGCAGGTAGTAGCCCGACAACAGCAGCGCAAAATTCCACTCGATGACGTTCATTATTAATTTCTTTTGCGCTATGAATATGAAATTGCCGATGGGGATACTGATCAGGCCGAGGACCAGCAGCATGATCGCGATCGTCAGCATCCCGCCGGTGATTGAGCGGGGCAGCTGGATGA
>JAPUGB010000054.1 GCA_027293165.1 Gammaproteobacteria bacterium | reverse complement strand
AATACCAGAAACGTGATAATTGACGGTCGGGACCAACCCGGCATGTTGCGGCTGGCGACATCGGATTCGCGGATGCCGAGCCGTTGGATCAAATCGCCTACGTTGCTGCTTTCGGCAATACCCTGAATCGGGGCGGAAAGGCATATGATCAATGTTACGAGTATTTTCTTATTCATTGACTGATTCCGGTTCTCATCACTCCAGTTGGTAACAATATCTTCGAGTACCGATATCGGCAACATCAGTCCAGTCGAGTTCGAAAAGCGGACATTAGGACTAGACTCAACTGTCCACTAAACCGGGGGAAGACCATTAGGTCGTTAGCGGCCCCTCAGGACTCTACCATCTCAACGGGCGCTAACGGGTGTAAAGCGGCCAGTCAAACGGCTGAAATACTTATATATGTCGGGTGGCTGACGGCCAAAAGCGGAAGTGCACACGAGAGAATTTCAGTTCTCCAACTCGGTAGGATAAGGGGCCCGGCGGATTTAGGGGCCGGATACGTATCTTCAAAAATGTGCCCGGCCCCTTTTATCAGAATCGGCGTTTTCGACCGTGTGAGGCAAAGAAACGAGGGCGATAGCCAGAGATATTGGAACGAGACCGTACACCAAGTTCCATGCGTCGGATTGTTGGAGCAGAATCCCTTCGGCACCAAGCGTCGCGACAATGGTAGCTACGATCATGCTCGTGACGATCAGCGGGAGACGGGTGGCGCGACGCGTCGCAGAATCTACTCGGAACAAACTGACTAAGAACAAGAGCCCTGCCAACAGGCCGATAAGGTTTGCAAACATCAGTATGAGTCCGACCATCGGTTCCAGGATGGTTTTCGGCAGCAAACCAGCGATCGGAGCGACGAGTGCAGCGAGTGCCGCGACGGCGTATAGAGCAATTCGCGTGCTTTGTCCGAGAATTTTCTCGCGCGGAAAAATCAACGCCAAATGCAGCAAGCCCGCTTCGCCAAGTGTGGTGAACGCCAGATAAATGAAAAAAAGGCTGAGTTCTAATCCCGTATGCGCAGCGCCAATGGTCCCGCCCCAATGCACTCCGGACCCCAGGGCAAAGACAAGGAAGATGGCGGACCATCGACCAGGGCGAATCCACCACGTCCAAACACCGCAAATAACGAACAGGACTCCCAACAACGCAATAGGTACGCGGATCGGGTCGGGAATGGTAACGATCGAAGAAGGCCATGCCAACGCCGCTACGCGCCAGAGCACGACCACTGCCACCGCTGTCACGACCCAGCTCCGGCGGAACGGTGCCTGCAGAACGTTTTCTCCGCTCAAGACTGGTCCCCTTCAGTCAAGCCCAATGTACAGCATACGTTTTAGAGATTAGCCCAATCCAGTGTGGACAGCATCTCATTAGTCAAATGACAGGCGTCGGCTTTGGGTCGGTTCCCGCCGTTCAGTCGGCTTGCTCGACACCGGTAATCAGTCGTGCGCCGCGACCGTAAGTGATGTATTCCCACAGCCAGCGGATGGAGACCAGCAGAGGACTGGGCACACCAACAAGAAAATAGATGTGGGCGATGCCCCATATCCACCAAGCGAGCCAGCCTTTCATTTTGAACCGTGGAAACTCGATGACCGCAGATTTGCGTCCAATGGTCGCGAGATGACCGGCATGCCGGTAATGAAATACCTGCGGCGCGGGTTTGCCGGCAATTCTCCTGGCAATAAGGTCCGCCACGAACCGTCCCTGCTGCTTGGCGGCCGGCGCGATGCCGGGAACAGGTTGCCCCTCCTCGTTCTTCACCGATGCTGCATCACCAATGACAAATATACTGGAATCGCTTTTTATTGACAGGTCGGGTCGGACGATCACTCTGCCGACCGTGTCGGATTCTTCGTCCAACCAATGACCAACCGGTGAGGCAGCTACACCGGCCGCCCAGATAACGGTTGCTACGGCAATCCTGTCGACACCGATCGTCACCCCCTCCTCATCGCAATGCGTCACCGGTGTACCCAGACGAACTTCAACGCCGAGCCTTTCCAATGACTGACGGGCGTAGTCAGATAAAGATTCATGCAGATACGGAAGCAGCCGTGGACCAGCTTCGACCAGCGTTATCGTGGCTCTGCGCGGATCGATGCGCCGAAAGTCAGCAGCAAGCGTGTGATGCGCGAGTTCGGCGATCGTGCCGGCGAGCTCGACACCGGTTGGCCCGCCGCCGACGATGACAAAGTGTAGCAAGCGCTCTCTTGCTACGTCACTGTCAGTCATCTCCGCCTGCTCAAAAGCAGTGAGGACGCGTCGGCGAATATGTGTCGCATCGTCGATGCTCTTTAGGCCCGGCGCTATCGTTTCCCAGTCTTCGTGCCCGAAATACGAATGGGTGGAGCCCGTCGCGACGATGAGATATTCGAAAGCCACGGATTCACTCTGCAGGATGACCTCACGACGGCGGACATCGATGTCCATCACCTCATCGAGTAGCACTGATGTGTTTTTCTGGCGGCTCAAGATGGAGCGAATGGGCCAGGCAATGTCTGATGGTGCCAGGCCGGCTGTGGCAACCTGATATAACAAGGGCTGAAACAGGTGATAGTTATGCCGGTCGATGACAGTGACGTCAGCCGCAACACCC
>JAPUGB010000053.1 GCA_027293165.1 Gammaproteobacteria bacterium | reverse complement strand
ATCAGGAACACAGAATTTATACAAGCGTGGCATGAAGAAGTTCGGCCGCCAGCCGGCATGGAGAAGCTGATAATTTTCGAACTTTCGGCCGGAGGGCCGCCGGGGCGCGACCTCGACATTCGTCTGCACGGCGCGGATCTTGCAACGCTGAAAATTGCCGCTATGGAAATACGTGAGGTGCTTGAGAACACTCCGGGAGCGTTGGCCATCGAGGACAACCTGCCCTACGGCAAGCAGGAAATAGTCATGGAACTGACACCTCTGGGCCGGGCCATGGGGTTTAGCACCGAGACCGTCGCGCGGCAGGTCAGGAACTCATTTGAAGGTGCCATCGCAAAACGATTCTCGCGCGGCCAGGAGGAAATTATCGTCCGGGTCAAGTTGACGGAATCGCCGAATCTTCGAACCTCGATTCGGGATCTCTATCTGCGGGCTTCCGACGGATCCGAGGTGCCGCTGACCGAAGTCGTGTCGTTGAAAACCCAGATTGGCTTTTCGCAAGTGCGTCGTGAGGACGGCCTGCGGCAGGTATCAGTAACCGCTGACGTGGACCATCAAATCGCGACGACGAATCAGCTGATCGCGGAGTTGGCCAGCGGCGCAATCCCGGAGGTGAAACGCAAGTATGGAATAGAGATTGATTTCAAGGGCCGGGCCGAAGAACAAGAGGAAGCGCTAGGGGACACGTCGGTCGCATTGATGATTGCGTTGCCCTGATTTACATCATCCTGGCGTGGGTATTCGCAAGCTACACAACGCCGTTTGTCGTGATGTCGATCATACCGTTCGGATTAGTCGGCGCGGTCATCGGTCACTGGGTGATGGGATTCAACCTGAACATGCTCGGCCTGCAGGCGCTGCTGGGATTGTTGGGGGTCATGATCAACGATTCGATCATCCTGGTGTCGGCAATCAATCGGGCCAGGGCCGGTGGTGCCGAGCTCAAGGAAGCGATACTTGCCGGGACACGCGAGAGGCTGCGCCCGGTTCTGCTGACGACGCTGACGACGATAGGCGGTCTGACCCCGTTGCTGTTCGAGCGCAGCCTGCAGGCACAACTGGTACAGCCGCTTGCAATTACATTGATCTTCGGATTGATGTTCTCCATGTTCCTGGTGTTGTTTTTCGTACCCGCAGTGCTTGGTATAGGGGACGACATACAACGCCGGTTCCGCCGGCGTGGGCCGGTGGATCCAGGGCGCACAGCAGAGAGTCGTGCCTGACCGCTATCAGTGATCGATGGCTTAGCGCAGGCTACCCGGCGGATCGGGCGTTGTCGTAGTCGGTTTCGTTTCCACCCGAAGCAGGTGTAAAGATTCGGAGCACCACAAAGCCTACGACGGCCGATAACAGTGAACCGGCGATAATTCCGAGCTTGTAGGGCCGCGCAACGTCGAGCACGTATTCATCGGTGAATGCCAGCGATTCGATAAACAGGCTCATGGTAAAGCCGACTCCCGTGAGTATTGCCACGCCATAGAGTTGGCCCCAGTTGACCTGGGCTGGAAGAGGGCAACATTTAGTCTTGATCGCCAGCCAGGCGAACCCGAACACGCCGACCTGTTTTCCGATGAAAAGCCCCAAAACAATCGCCAACGGCACGCCCTGTAGCACGTCACTCACGCTCATTCCCTGCAATATCACCCCAGCATTGGCGAACGCGAATAACGGCAGAATTGCAAATGCAACCCACGGGTGAAGCACATGGATCAAATGCCGAAGCGGTGAGTCGTCATGATCTTCGACGTTCCGTGGCCCGAGCGGGATGAAAAAACCGAGCACGACGCCGGCCAGTGTGGCGTGCACCCCGGATTTCAACACTGCCAGCCATAGCACCAGACCGGCCAGTAGGTACGGCGTTAAGCGCTGTTCACCCCTGATGGCGAGCATTGCCAGTACCGTAATAGCTGCGAGAGCTACGAGCAGGAAGATTGCCGACAAGTCGTTCGAGTAGAGCAGCGCAATGATCAGGATTGCGCCGAGGTCATCGATGATTGCCAGTGTCATCAAAAACAGCTTTAGTGACGTTGGGACAGCCGGGCCGGCCAGTGCCAATATCCCCAGCGCAAACGCGATATCAGTCGCGGTTGGTATGGCCCAGCCGCGAAGATCAGTTGGGTCCTGTCCGGCCACCATGATGTACACGGCGGCGGGCACGATGATGCCGCCCAGACCGGCGATAACCGGCAGGATAGTCTGGCGCAGGTCGGACAGTTCGCCGACCAGAATTTCGCGTTTGACTTCCATGCCAATCGTGAAGAAAAAAACCGCCATGAGCCCGTCGTTGATCCACAGCAGCAGCGGTTTGTCGATATCCAATGCCCCTACACGCAGCTGTATAGGCATATCGAGAAACGCGTCATAAACCCCCCCGAAGGTAGAGTTCTTCAACACCATCGCCAGGGCAGCCGCGAACAACAGCAAGATGCCACCGGCTGCCTCGAGCTTGAAAAATTCACGAAAGCTTGCTTTATACATGGTGAGTCAACGGCGAGCCGGCGGTTCGACTAGCACAGCCAGCGGTGTTGCATAGTTCGGTAGATCACTAAATTGAGCCGCGATTATCTGACTGGCATGATGCGCATGTTGGCGGTAGTGTACGTTTGTCATCGTGCATGGTCGACCCCCACGTTGAGCGTGCAAAGCTCGCGGCCGTCGGCCGGTAAATACAACTTTCTGGCGGGTCAGTGCGGGTGACATTTTGGCCAGGCGGGACTGAATGACCGGCAGCAGGAAATGAAGGAAAGTTCGAATCCTGAGATGTCGGCCGGCCGAGGGCCGGCGTTTGTACATATCGACGGGATCTCGAGCGACCCGAAACGCTCAGCAGGACTGCAGTCTATAAGCCTCAAAATTCGGCGCGGTGAGATTCTGGCGCTCTTGGGGCCATCCGGTTGTGGTAAATCCACTTTGTTAAGGATTATTGCTGGGCTGGACCGCCAGGTTGCCGGCGATATTCAGATCGAGGGGCAATCAATCAGCAGCCTTCCCCCATATAGACGGCCGGTGAACACGATGTTTCAGTCGTATGCGCTATTTCCCAACCTGACCGTCGCACAGAACGTCGCATTTGGATTAGAGCAAGACCAGCTTCCTAAGAGCGTCATCGAAGAACGCGTCGACCATAATTTGGAAATCGTCGGCTGTACCGCGATCGCCCAGCGTAAGCCGGGCTGGATTTCAAGCGAGCTACAGCAACGTGTCGCGCTTGCTCGCTGTCTTGCAAAGAACCCCAAATTGTTGTTGCTGGACGACCCGATGGCGCAGCTGGATCGCAAGTTGCGCGCCGACATGCAGCTGGAGATGGCGGAGATTGTTCGCAGAGTCCGTACAACCTGCATCGTGGCCACCCACGACCAGGAAGAGGCGATGACCATGGCGGACCGTATCGCGCTGATGCGCCGGGGCCGAATAATTCAGACAGGAACTCCGGCAGAGGTATACGAATTCCCGAACAGTGCGTTTTCAGCTGAATTTCTCGGCACGGCAAACCTTTTTTCCGGAACGGTAAGCGGTAGTGAAGAGGGTGTAAGCATCGTCGACGTGCCGGATCTGGGCTATTCCTTGAAGGTAACCGCCCCAGAGGTTCCAACCGAAGGAATGACGGTTACGGTGCTCGTGCGCCCGGAGAAAATCGAGCTGCGCGCCGAAAGTTCGGATGACCAATACAACAGTTGCCAGGGTGTGATAGCGGATGTTGCATACACTGGGGCAAACACAAACTATCACGTGCGCCTGAATAGCGGCCGCAAGGTTGTGGTGCGGGTAGACTCCGGCGTTCAACACCGCAGGCTGAATCTGGACCTGGGCGCCCCTGTTTTCGTCTGTTGGGCCGCCTCCGACGGGGTGGTGCTGAACTCATGAAATCGCTTTCCGGTCACCGTCTTTCCGGCGCCCCTGACTGGGCAGTCATTCCCTCATACATCTGGTTGGTCGGTTTCGTGTTGCTGCCGTTGCTGATTGTCTCATTGGTCAGCCTGGCTACTGCGTCACTCGGTCCGTCTGTCGAGCTCTGGGACCGTGTTGCCGTGAATGGGCTACTCGCACCTACCAGTGAAAACTATCGTGCACTTTTGGCCAGCGGAACCTACGTTGACGCTACGCTGAATTCTGTCGTTGTGGCCACGGCAACTACGCTGCTATGCCTGATCATCGGGTATCCAATGGCTTACGCGATCGCCCGTGCGCCGCTCGCGCGTCGTCAGTTGCTACTGATCCTGTTTGCCGCGCTTTTTTGTACTTCGGCGCTGATCCGAACTTATGCATGGACGGAGATGTTCGACACCGCCGGGCCCGTCAACGAAGGTCTGCGGGCATTGGGGCTAATTCGCGAGCCGCTGGCGTTTCTCGGGGCCGCACCGGCTGTATACCTCGGTATGGTTTACGCTTATTTGCCGGTCATGGTGTTGGCAATTTACCTCAGCCTTTTGCGGCTCGACTACTCGCTGGTTGAAGCTGCCCGGGACCTTGGTGCCCGAACCGGGCGAATTTTCCTGCTGATCATCGTACCGATCAGCCTGCCTGGCGTGATCGCCGGCTGTTTGCTCGTATTCATACCTGCGAGTGGGGAATTTGCCGTGCCGTGGTTGCTTGGCGGCAAAGCTTTCCCGGCGGTTGGCACGGCGATCTGGACGGAATTCTTTGTCGTACAGAACTGGCCACGCGTCGCCGCGATGGTAGCCCTGCTGCTTCTCGCGCTGATTGTGCCCACCGTATTCTTATTCAAGGCAGCATTGATGCCGGTTATCCGACCAACGCCGCGACAGCAAATAGGCCCAGTCCAGTGACAGCGATAACCGCACCGAGCAATTGGATCAGGATTCCACTCTATGTCGGACTAGGCGTGTTGTACCTGCCAATTGTTTTCCTCGTACTGAGTTCGTT
>JAPUGB010000052.1 GCA_027293165.1 Gammaproteobacteria bacterium | reverse complement strand
GCGTCGGAACAGATCGCTGCGGCCATCCCCAATGCTGAGCTGAGGATCATCGACGGCGTGGGCCACTGTATGCAGTTCGAGGCGAGCGATATATTAAATGAGTACGTCGACGAATTTATTTGTCGCCACTGACCATCGAATTCGACAGGAGCCGGCGGCAAACGCGAGAGAATAACTCGCGGCGTCTGGCGCAACGGGCAGGAAGAAAGAGAGACGACAAAGTAATGGCGGAAAGCGAAGCTTTGAAATGGGAGAAACGCGACCACATCGCGATCCTGACGCTGTCGCGGCCAAAGGCTCTGAATACCTTCGACCTGGAGTTGATGGAAGAGAACCGGCGGCGCCTGGAGGAGTTCGAGGCGGATGACGATCTGTGGGTCCTGATATACACGGGAGAAGGACGCGCGTTTTCAGCCGGGGTCGACATCAAGAAGGCTGCTGAGTTCCTGCATTGGGACCCGAAGGCTCGACACCATCATTGGGTCACGCCGTGTTCGATGAATATTTCCAAACCCACCATCGCCGCGGTGAACGGGTACGCGCTGGGTGGTGGCTGCGAGCTCGCTTTGGGTTGTGACATCCGAATCGCATCCGAGGCTGCTGTGTTCGGACTGCCCGAAGTTCTTCTGGGCGCCTTGCCGGGTGGCGGTGGCACGCAGACATTGCCCCGGCTGGTGGGGCTCGGCGATGCCTTGCTGATGCTGCTCACCGGTGAGTCGGTTTCGGCGGCCGAAGCATTGCGAATCGGCTTGGTGCAGCGAGTGGTGCCGGCCGAGCGACTGCTCGAAGAGACGCTGGAGATCGCCGCGGCCATCTGCCGTGGCGGGCAAAGCGCGGTACGACTCGTCAAAGAAGTCGCTCAGCTGGGACTCAAGTTACCGCTGCCCGACGCCCTGTGGCTGGAGCAGGTTTATTTCCAGCGTAATCGAACGGTGGCGGGCGAGGAGATCGAGGAACGCTTGCGGGCATTCCAGCAGAAACGTAAATCGCGCTCGAAGGACGGTAAGCGGGATTGATGTCCGCAGCGAGAGGGGAGATCAGTAAACAATGGACCTAGGATTGGAAGCCAAGACGGCTGTAGTGACCGGCGGTGCGTCGAACATCGGCAAAGCGATCGCTGAAGGCCTCGCGCAAGAGGGCGCCAATGTCGTCATAGCCGATGTAGACCGAGCGCAAGCCGAACGCGTGGCCAGCGAATTGGGCACCATGGGCAGCGGCGATGCACTTTTTATCGAAGCAGATGTCGCCGATAGAGGACAGGTCGAGCAAATGGTGCAGCGTACGCTGGAGCGTTTTGGGCAAATCGACATCCTGGTGAATAATGCCGGGTGGACGAACAACGGCCTGTTCCTGGAAAAGCCGGCAGAAGACTTTGAGCGCGAGATCGCTATTAACTTGTGGGGCCCGATCAACTGCGTCAGGGCGGCTGCACCGTCGATGGTTGAGCGCAGCTACGGCAAAATCATCATGATTGGATCGGACGCCGGGCGGGTTGGAGAATATCAGGAAGCTGTTTACAGTGCCTGCAAGGGTGGAATTATTGCGTTGAGCAAGGCCTTAGCGCGGGAGCTGGGGCGATACAACGTGAACGTCAACGTCGTGTGCCCGGGTCTGACCTTGCCCGAAAATCCCGCGGATGCAGGCGTCAACAGTCTCTGGCACAGCGACAGTCCCCAGAGCAAAATTTTTCAGAACGAAGAGGTGTTGGCCAAGGTGGTGCGCCGGTATCCGCTTAGACGCCACGGCGTGCCGAGCGACCTGGTTCCACAGGTGCTGCTGTTGGCGTCGGATAAGTCGTCCTACATCACAGGCCAGGTCGTCAGCGTCAGCGGTGGTTATGCCATGTGAGCCGCTCGATGCAACAGCTCCCGGCCGAACTATCTGGCTCGTATCGTGCGAAAGCGTACTGGACCGACCGACTACTGACGGACTATTTCGAGAGCGCCGTACAACGCTCCCCGGACAAAATAGCGGTCATCGATGAGCGCTTCGATGCCATCAGCTACGCAAAACTCGCAACCGTCGTGTCGCGCCTGGCCGCCGCGTTGCAGGCGCAGGGTGTAGGCCGGGGCGACAAGTTCATCATCGCGTTGCCGAACTGGCAGCACGTATCCATATTT
Source organism: Gammaproteobacteria bacterium (assembly GCA_027293165.1). GTDB lineage: Bacteria > Pseudomonadota > Gammaproteobacteria > Steroidobacterales > JAPUGB01. The sequence goes on along the minus strand of JAPUGB010000052.1, from coordinate 905 downwards.
CTGCTTGCCTTAGATTACCTCGCTGCGGTCAGCGTGCACATGCCGGTCGCGGGCCGAGAGCATGAGTTCGCCGGCGTGCTCCGGGTCAGCGATGCCAAAGGGATCGCGGTACCGGGCGTATTTAGGGAACACGACTATGTTGCGATGATCGACGCTATACCCGCGGACCTCGAGGCGCTGAAGATTCGGGTAGCGGTGGGCGTAGAAAGTGTTGCGCCGGGTTGGCAGAGCTACGACCGCTTGCTTGCCGATGCGCCCGCTGACGCGCCGGAGCTGCGCTACACTGCGACGGCTTCCGAGCTCAACTCCTTGGTGTTCACATCCGGATCGTCCGGGGATCCCAAGGGTGTCATGCATAGCGTCAACACGCTGAGCGCGATGAATACCACGATCGCGCCAATATATGAGCTGGGCCCCGATGATCGGATCTTCATGGGCGCCCCGTTGGGCTTTTCGGCCGGCCTGGCGCACGGTGTCCGGCTCGCGCTGTATCTGGGAGCCACCCTGATTCTTCAGGAATCGTGGAATGCAGACCGCGCCCTGGAGACGATGGCGACAGAAAAAGCAACTTTTACACTGATGACGCCGACGATGCTGCGTGATCTGCTGGACAGCCCGATATTTCCCGACTACGGCAAGCGCTTGTCGCTGCGGCTTATTTTGTGCGGCGGCGCCTACGTGCCCGAAAACCTGTTGCGGTCGGCACAGCAACGCTTGCCCTCGACCTTGACGTCGGTTATTTGGGGCATGACCGAAGGAATCGGCTGTGGATCCAGACCCGGGACACCGAAAGAACGCGTCGTTACGACAGACGGCCAACCGTTTCTGGGCACCGAGTTACGAATTCTCAGGGAGGATGGGAGTGAGGCGCCGGCAGGTGAGCAAGGTGAACTCGTCATGCGGGG
>JAPUGB010000051.1 GCA_027293165.1 Gammaproteobacteria bacterium | reverse complement strand
CGGGTCGCGGACGTCGGCTTCAAACCACTCGATGTCGCTGCCGAAGGTTTCCCTCGCCCGTTGTCTATTTCGAGTCATCCCCCGGACGCGGAAGCCTTGCTGCTGCAGAAGCTGGACGATGCGGAAACCGGTCCGACCGGTCGCTCCACCGACCAGTATCAATTGGTCGTCAGGCAGGAGTGTGGTCGCTGTTGCTGTGGTCTGGGCTTGGGTGGCCGAGAACGCAGTTGTTACCAGCGCAACGACGGCGATTAGGGTTTTACTGAAATTCATTTGTTGTCATCTTCCGGTCAACGTGTAGGTAGCGACGCGCCGCAGCAGGATCCACATTTCACTATCTTCCCAGGCGTACGGGTCCGGCGGTCGAGGAACGTCGTGCGAAATTCGCTGGACGCGAGCAGCGTGTCCGGCACTTCTTCCATCTTCGTACCCGGGGCCATCTCGTCCGCAACGGCGGTGACCCGCGTGCGCTCACAGCTTATTCGATCTATTCGTTTTACACGGCTCTATTCTATTCGGCCCTGCTCCCTGAGCGTCTGCGAGTATTCTTCAAAGTCCGGGCTGACGATGCGTTCGCGCAACGCTCGCACGTAAATTTCGGGACCCAGTGGGCACTGGGCGTACAAGATGTGCCGCCAGCCTTCCGGCTTTTTCCGGTACAGCGTAATGACGCGATCAAAACCCGCCATCGGCGCCAGGTCGGGCATCGGCGGACGCACAGCAATATCGAGTTCATAGAAATGATCGAACAATGCCAGGCAAAGATCCGGCGCCAGTGACTTGACCCGCAGATTCGAAAATTGCCAACGAAATGCGTTCAACGAGCCGGGACGTCCCCAGTAGCCATCAATTTCCGCCCAGGAACGGAACGGTTCGCGTATCTCCTCGGGCACGTACCAGGGTTCCGGATCATCAGTGTCCCAAACCTCCTTGAGCCGAATGGAGTCCTGGCTGTTCCAGATTTCCTGCGTTTTTTGCAGCACCGCTTCGATTTCCGCGTGCAGGTCCGCGTCGGTGTCCGCCGCGCTTACCGTATCCGCGAGACCTGCCAATCCACCGATGGCGATCCCCATCTGCAGCGCCGTTCGCCGGTTCACTTGGCCCCCAAGTTTTGTCTTTGTGTCACCCATGGTCTCCTCCACATCGTCAGGCTAAAAAATGGTAATCAGGTGCTTTATTGTAGTGGTCGGGACGCGCCGGTGGCTACGCCAACCAAGCTACCGAGATATGCCGGCGGGGAGCGCCAGTGCTTTGTTTATTTTTCGGCTGAGTATTGCGCAAGCCGTTGCGATAGCCAGGCACCTGTTTTCTGCTGATCTTCGCCGGGGCACTGGATGTAGTACGGTTTCCCGCTCCAACTGCTTTCACTGGCCAGTCGATCAATGAACTGTTCGGCGCTGTCTACATGTTTACGGCCGCGCTCGTATTTCATACGCAGATGGGATTCCGCATCCACAGCCGAATATTCTTTGCCGTTACGGATAAATGTGCATTCGCTCTGCCCTAGAGCCGCTAACAGATATTCTATTTCCGCGGCCGCTTCGTCGGCTGTCACCAGCGCTGGCCACCAGCACAGCATCGGCAACGCGAATGGCAGGATTTTTTTGAAACCATTCCGCATGGGCTGACGCGTACTTTACAACATCAATTTGACCGACATGGGGTTGTGGTCGGACGTATCGACCGGGTGGCTGATTGCCTCCAGCGAAGTTAAGCCCCGAATATAGACGTGATCCATTGGGTTCCCGAAGACTCGAAGTCGATGGTCTTCGTTGAACGACAACGCGGTCAACCGCTGACTGTCCACAAGTTCGTTGACGACCTGCTGGCGTTTAGTGCTCCAGGTGTTGAAATCGCCTGAGAAAATAACCGGTCCCTGGTGGGCGGCCAACACCAGACGAATCTGCTCGAGCTGCTCGGCCAGCGCGCGGACGCCGAAGGTGAGATTGACCGCATGAATGTTGACCACCAGCAAGCTGTCGTTCCTGTCCTTGAGGCCGTATTCGGCAATGTTGGTGGCCTTCGGCGTGCGCAGCCAAGGCTCCTTTGTGCTCAGATTGCATTGCACCAGTGGCTGGACCGTGCTGAACGTGACGACTCCGCTGATCCCGTGCGTGGTTTGAAAGCCCGGTGCAAACGACCAATAGGTATTCGGTGTGAGCTCCGTGGCCACCGCGGTTTGCAGCACCGCCTCCTGGATCAGCACGAGATCCTTGTCACCTGAAAACTGATGGAGGTCCTCGAGCCAGCCGGCGTTCTGGCCCTTCTGAACGTTCCAGATCAGCAGATCTATGCTGCCGGCATCGAGTTCGGCGGTGCCGTTGTCCCGGCTTGCGGCAATCGCTGCGGCGCAGCTGTCGGCCCGGCTGATGACTGCTACCGCGTGGTTTGCCAGCATGGCTCGCGGATAGTCGCGTTGCTGGGCGGACTGGGACACACAGCCGCTGGTCGCCAAAACGATAAAGATATATTGGGTGAACAGACGTAAATTCATCAGCGCCTCGAGCCAGACCGGGTGAAACATTATCATTGATCCGGGAATAGCACCCTTA
>JAPUGB010000050.1 GCA_027293165.1 Gammaproteobacteria bacterium | reverse complement strand
GCCGTCCAGGTTGTTCAAGAGCATCCCGCACTTCGTCCTGAATTCGCTCGCGACGATGCTACGGATCTACACCATGTACCATCCGCTGCGGATGTTCGGCTACATCGGCATCGTTCTGGGCCTGGTCGGCCTCATCCCGATCGTCCGGTTCCTATACTTTGTCCTCTCCGGCGATGGCGGCGGACACATCCAGTCGTTGATCCTGGGCGGGGTATTCCTGATCATGGGCTTCGTGACCATGCTATTTGCACTAGTCGCGGACCTGATCAATTTCAACCGACAACTGATCGAGACGACCCTGCAGAAGGTGCGTCGACTCGAAGGCGAACTGGAGGTCCGCCGGACCGATGCCCCTCGCACCGGTCCGCAACCGTCCGAGACCGGGTACCCGTATCCCGAGACGCGTGAGACAGGGCGGCGGTCGGCCAGTGTCGCTTCCCGCGCTAAGGCCAGACCAGTAGAGCGTTGAGCACGCGGTCGCGGTCTGCGAGCACCGCGCAAGGGCGACTTCCGGTCCGGTGGAATGTCGCCGCCGCGAAAGCCGTCGGATAGGTCGACCGCTCCCGCAGCCCAGGGAAGCGTCGACTACCCTGTATTAACATCGACTCACACCATGCCAAACACTACCTGACTCTGGACGCCCTGAAGCGACGTTGTCGTGAGCAGGGGATCGATGTCGTTTGGACGGCGCGCGGCAAGGACTTGTTTGACAGCCCGGCCGAGGTACCGGAGCTCGGGGGGTTATCGGGCTGCGCGTGATGGCTGACGCCTTGTGGCGCACACCCGCAATCGCCGCGAAGGGGCCGCCATATGGCATCGGCGTGTCTACTAGCGACACACGGCACGGTTGTTTAACCCGTTGTTAAGAATCTAGCTGTTACTTAATCAAACTCGGATCGTCTCGGACAGTGATTTATGATACGATTCGGCTTCCCGGGGCGGGATCGTCCGGGCCGTCATGCGTGAAACATTCTCGTGAAGATTTTCGTAATTCGCAGGGCTGTTCCAAGATGTCCGAAAACGAATCGATCAAGAAATATTATGATGAGGTCTATCACCAAGGCGCGAGCAACGTCGGATATTACCGTAACCATCTTAAAAGGTTGGGATCGAAGATAGACATCAGGCCGGGTGAGCGCATCCTGGACGTGGCGTGCGGCACCGGGGAATGGCTGAAAGTTGCGCATGAGTTTGGTGCCGAGCCGTCGGGGATAGATTTGTCTTCGACCGCAGTTGCTTACTGCAAGCAGAAGCTGCCATCGGTGGAAATCCATGAAGGGCCTGCTGAATCCTTGCCGTTTCCTTCAAAGCAATTCGATATCGTTTCCTGTTTGGGGGCGCTCGAACATTTCATGGACCCCGAAAAAGCATTGAAGGAAATGGCGAGAGTTGGGCGCGATACGGCGCGGTTTCTGGTTCTAGTCCCTAACGAAGGCTTTCTGCCCAGGCGTCTCGGCTTGTTTCGGGGCACGCGACAGGTCGTGGTGCGTGAAATTGTTCGTCCACTCCACGAATGGGAGGCGATGTTCCAACGGTCTGGCCTGCGGGTTGAAAAGCGCTGGAAAGATTTGCACATCGTTTCGATGGAGTGGATATTCAGTGGGTCGCTGCCACGAAATCTGATGCGGTTACTGTCCGCCGTGATCATCATGTTCCTCCCGATCGCGTTGCAATATCAGGTTTATTTCCTGTGCTATCGCAAGGAGCGCGGGACCACGTCGGAACAGAGGCTGATAAGTGGCACTGGGGAATCGAAGGTGCGGTCGTAAGTTCGACAGTGCCCGCGCGACACGAGGGAATACGGAAGGAGGGAGAGATTTGAAGCTGGAGACTACCGCGCTTGAAACGGTCTGTGCCCGCGCCGAGGAGTGGTTCGAGGACGGAACCGCGGGTGGTGCTATCTGCAGATGAATATCGAGAAGATCCTGTGTATTTCGGTGTCGGGGATTGGCAATACGATCCTGCTCTCCCCAACTCTAGCGGAATTGCGGCGCGCCCGACCACAAGCGCGTATCGATCTGTTGGCGTGGAATCCGGTGGAAGCGGAGAGTTTGTCCGGTAGCGGATTGGTAAACGAGTGCTACCACTTGTCCGGATCGGTCTTTCACAAATTGCGTCTTCTCCACGCCTTCCGGCGGCAAAGGTATGACGTGTCCATCACCGCCATACCTTCCAACAGATGGCAGTTTCACCTATTGCCGTTCCTGATCGGGGCCAGGATGCGGGTATGCCATGCATACCCGTTCGGCAAATGGCGCTCGCTGAGCTGGCTGTCCAATAACAAGGTGGACGCCCAGGACGGCTTGCATGATGTGGAGAACAATCTCCGGCTTTTGCGGGCACTCCACATGGATTGGCGCCAAGTGAAACCGCGTCTTGTGTTTCACATTGACCGGGACTCACAAGACGTGGCGGAACGTTGGCTTCGCGAACAGGGTATCGGCGAGGAGGACCGCTTGGTCGGCGTCCACGCGGGTGCAAGTACGGGTGGGCGGGACAAGCGGTGGGGTTTGAGAAATTTTGCAGCCGAGTTGAACGCGATTTTGAGTGACGATCCGGGCTTCAAGATCGTCCTGTTAGGGGGGCGTGAGGAGGCAGCGGAACGAGAGGAACTGAAGTCGCTCGTCAATAGTAAGGACATTTATATCTTTGTAGGCCCTTTGAAACAGACAGCGCACATTATTCGAAAGTGCACGTATTTTCTGTCTAACGATTCTGGTCTTATGCATATTGCGGCCGCGTTTGGCATCCGTCAGAAGGCTGTGTTCGTAGCAACGAGCATTACACGAACCGCGCCGTGGAACGAAAGGGCCGAGGTCGTGGATTGTACCGAGGGGCGTCTATATCCCTATCCGTTTCACAGCTGCCAGCCCTGAATATGACCTGGACCAGCGATGATGTCGCGTCGACAAAGCGCGGCGACCCGAAGCGCGGTGCCGGTGGTGCGGTGTGCCGCGAGCCGACGGACTTGCATCTGGCTCGGACTGCGCTAGCGTTGGCATCGGGTCGTCTGATTGGCCTGGAAAGCACCCCGTTGAGGGGCGGGAACTAACAGAGAATGGACCGAGATACGCTATACCGCATTGCGGCGCGCACGATGGCCATCGTCGACGTCGCCCGTCTCGAGCGTCCACGGACGAAGTGCGCCCTACTGGGATTAGCGGCCGCGGGTTTTTTGGCCGGTATCGCGATCTCGATTTACGGCCAACCACAGATCTTCGCCGACCTGAACTGGTGGCCGGCATTACTGCTGATCACGGTCGGCGTGCCGATCACTATCGGGCTACACGCCACCGACTTTGCGCTTTCGGCATGGTTAGCCAATCGGCGTGTCACGTTACTTAAAGCGTGCGAGATCGTGATCATCGGCTCGGCCGCGAGCCTGTTGCCGGTTCCCGGCGGCACACTGGTGCGCGTCATAGGTCTCAAAATGGCGGGTGCCGATTATCGTAGCGGGGCCGCGGCGACTTTGTTGGTCGCGGCATTCGGGTTGGGCGTCTCGTTCGTTTACGCGGGAGTCGCCGTCATTTTGCTCGGCAACGAAGTGGCGGGGGCCGTGCTTGCATGTTTAGGGGGCACGGCCCTCGTAGCGACCTTGATAATGACCCACTTGCTCACCGGTAGCCTTCGGATCTCGACATTGGTGTTGGCGAACAAGCTGTTGATGGTGTTCATCGATGCCGTGCGCATCTTGTGGAGCTTGAGCGCGCTCGGATTCGACGTGAATTTGACCGAAGCCTCGGTATTCGTTGTCGCAGGCACGGTGGGGTCCGCCATATTCATCGTGCCTTCTGGCCTTGGCGTACAGGAAGTTTTATCCGCCGCCGTGGCGCCTCTGGCCGGGGTCGCCGCCACAGCGGGGTTTCTCGCCGCCTCGGTGAACCGGATGGCCGCCATGTTGTTGATCGCGCCGCTCGCCGGAATGCTGGCTTGGCGGAACCGCGTCGCGTCCGCTCGCGCCGGGTCGGACCAGACTCAAAATGAACCCGCATAAAAACATCGTCGCGATTTCCACAGGCGGTCGTGCCAGCGCATTCGGGCCCTGACAGACGCTGCGGTCTGATATCGTCTTGGACCAACTCGAGGGATTGACCACGATGACCAAACTTGATCTTGAGCAACGGAAGGCGCTTCACAGCGGAGACTACGCGGCCGAGTTCCAGAAAGTGCACCCGCCGGTACGCATTGGTCGCCTATTGAATCGGCTGGTGTTGCCGGCAGACGCCGTGATTGCCGACTTCGGTTGCGGCAGCGCCCTGCTTCTCGACCATATCAAGGACAAAGTGGCGGCCTATGTGGGCGTTGACTTTTCGCCCGACTTCATCGCTATAGCCGAGGCGCGCGCGCAGACCCTTCAGGTCGACAACGCGGAATTTTATTGCGGGTCGATTGAAGCATTCGGGGTTGGAAACCTGAACCGGTTCGATGCGGTGTTCGTCCTCGATCTGTCCGAGCACGTATACGACGATGAATGGCAGGGCATTGTCCGAAGCGCGTGGACGGTGCTCAAACCTGGTGGATGCGTTTACCTGCATACGCCGAACCGGTTGTTCTTTATCGAGCGCATGAAGGATAAAAATTTCATCCTAAAGCAGTTTCCCCACCATGTCGCCGTGCGTACGCCCGAGGGTAATGCTGCGTTCTTCGTCGATACCGGATTCGTCGACGTTCAGGTCGACTTGATCGCCCATTACAACGTGTTGCGCTACTTGCATTGGCTGTCGGCGTTGCCGGGGATCGGGTCATGGTTCAAGGCCCGCATATTCCTGACAGCGCGCAAGCCGGCCAGGACGCTCTAGGGCCTGTGGACAATAAAGGGGATTCCCAACTGTGCGTCGGTGTGATTCAAGACTGTTTTTGGGAAGGAGGCCGTCTTGATTCGCACGCTTTTGTCGGACGCGCAGTGGGACCGGATCAAGGATCTGGTTGCGGGCAAGGAGTCGGACCGCGGGGTCACGGGCCGGGACAACCGTCTGTTCGTGGAGGGGGTGCTGTGGGTGGCGCGCACGGGC
>JAPUGB010000005.1 GCA_027293165.1 Gammaproteobacteria bacterium | reverse complement strand
TCCGGCCGAAAGTTCGAAAATTATCAGCTTCTCCATGCCGGCTGGCGGCCGAACTTCATCATGCCACGCTTGTATAAATTCTGTGTTCCTGATGTCGCGATCGTCGCTGGAGACGAGTTCCACGGTGAAAGCGCCGATATGATCCCCGTACATCGCCGGAGCCATTTCGCGCGCCTCAGTCGATGCAATCACCCCGACCTTGTGTCGAACCAGTCCACCGCGACCGTCGGTCAAGCGATCTTCTATAACAGCAACAGAACGAGCCATTTCGGCAATCATCTCCCGGGTACGTTCCCGTGGTGTACCGGGGCTGAATGAAAAATTGGCAAAAATGATATCGGTTTCCGGGGTTGCGAAAAATTCAAAACCAACGCGCCCGGTGGCAAGCATTGAGACAGCGATAAAGAGCATACAGATAAACGCGAACACCGTGCTGTAGCGTCGTTCGAAGCTCCGCGCGACCGCGTTCTTAACCCGTGTATCACGGAACCGGTTAAACGCGATATGAAACTTGCTGGGCTTATTTTCACCCCTGCTATCCATTCTCTGCATTGCCTTCTTCAGGTGCATCGGCAACACCAGAAAACATTCGACGAGGCTGGCGAGAATGACCAATATGATTGTCAAAGGCAGACCGCGAAGAATCTGGCCCACCTCATCTCCAATGGTCAAGATCGGCGCGAATGCTGCGATCGTCGTCAGAGACGCTGCCATGACCGGCGGGAACATGGTATGGGCGCTCTCCAGGGTGGCTTGCTCAGGGGGGACGCCATGCCGATGCAGCATCTCTGTGTGTTCGGCGACAACAATGGCGTCATCGACGATGATGCCGAGCCCCATGATGATTGCGAACATGCTGATCATGTTCAGCGTCAGGCCCATAACGGCCATACCTCCAAGCGTCGCCATGATGGAAATCGGGATTCCCATCGCGACCCAGAAGGCCACCCGCCCATTGAGAAATACAAACAAGATTGCGACAACAAGAATCAGGCCCCCGAAGCCGTTCCACAGCAGCATTCGCACCCTTTGAGTCACCGTGTCGGCAAACACGTCGAACATGTCGATCTGCAGGGTTGGCGGTAGCTCTTGGCGCAGTTCATCGACGTATTGAGTCACGATCCGCTGGGAATCAATCGAATCCACGCCCTTGGTGCGCCGCACGATCAGCCCGATCGACGTGTAGCCGTCCAGCACCCGCGAAATGGAGCCTTCCTCGAAAGTGTCATAGATCCTGGCAATATCCTTCAGCCGCAGCTTCTCTCCGGTCTGTTTCGATACGATCTCGATCTCGCCGACCTCGGCCGCGGTCCGGGCCAGGCCCTCACTGCGAATCTGCCTGGATACGCCACCGCTCTCGATACTGCCCGAAGGCAGGTCCAGGCTGGCCTGACTGATGCGCAAAGCAATGTCGTTGACGGTCAGATCCAGTTGCCGCAGCACCGAATCCGGGACCTCTGCCCAGATCTCGGAATTCCGGACACCATCCAGCGTGATGCTGGCAAGACCCAGGGCAAGGATGTCATCGCGAATCTGCCTGGCGATTTCCTTGAGCGACTCTTCCGGGAACGGTCCGGCGATTTCGATCCGGCATACTTTGTCAGATTCTTCAACCTGGCTGATGACCGGCCGCTCTATGTCGGATGGAAAAGTCGTAATCCTCGCAATGGCCGCCTGGACATCCGTCAGCGCCTTCGACATATTGGCGCCGTCTTTGAATTTGACCTTGATTCCGGCCCGATCTTCGAAGGCCACCGCATCGACACGCCTTACGTTGTCGAGAAATCGAATCTCTCGCTCTATTGCCCCTATGACATTGGATTCAACATCTTGTGGGCTGGCGCCCGGCCATTCGACGTCGATCGAGATGACGTTCATAGTAAAGTCGGGCATGACCTGCCGGTTCAGCGAGCTGAGCCCGTAGACGCCAAACAGCAGCATCAGCATCATCATCAGATTCCCGGCCACCGGGTGTCGAGCAAAGGTATTGATGATGCCGCGCGATTGCAGGTCCATCAGCGTACGTCGACCCTGGCGCCGGCGCCCCCTTCACGGATTTGGGTCGTCACGATCAAGTCGCCATCTTCGATCGGCGTTTCGCCGACTGCAGTAAACAAGATGCTGTTGCCGGTATAGCCGTGGATCTCGATGCGCCGCTCGGAGAGCCGCCCATTGTCGATAACGTAGACGATGTCTTCACCGTATAGGGCGCTTTCTGGCGCCTGGAGTACGTCGGCGAACCGCCTGTCCAACATTGCGACGGAAACGAATGCGCCTGGCCGCAAGTGGACCTGTTCCCCGGCCGTATCGATGACGGCATAGACGTCGACGCCCCCCGTAGTCGAGGCGATTTCGGCACCAAGGCGCTCGATTCTCCCCGAGTAAGTCAGCATCTCGTCACCGACCTGCCAGGAAACTCCAACCGGTCGCCCTACCACCGGTGTATCGCTATCGATCAAGCGCCCATATTGCGCATTGGACAGCGAGAATCGCACTTCCAGTTCGCTCATGTCGATAAGGTCCGCAACCTTGTCGGCCCCGAATCCACTGATCTGTTTACCGAGGTTCGCGTTAACGTCACTGATGACCCCATCAAACGGTGCTACCAGCCGCGAATCTGCAAGATCGCGTGCCGCCTGTACCACCGCTATTTCGCGTTGCTCGATGATTGCTTCCTGCTGGCGCATGTCCAGTTCAGCGGTATCCATGAACTGCTCCGACACATTTTTTTCTGCAAACAGTTCCTTCGCTCGCTCGTGATCGCGGCGTAACATCTCGAGTCGCACTTCAGCCTCTTTCAATTGGGATCGCTGATTCGCCAGGTCTGTCTCATATTGAAACGGATCGATCTGAACCAACAGTTCACCCTGCTTGACGATACCGCCCTCGCGGAGGTTCGGACCCACCTCGACAATGCGGCCGCCGACCAACGCCAGCAATTCGCTCCTGCGTCCGGCAACTATCTCGCCAAACAGGTTCAGCTCCGGCTGAACAGTCTGATAGCGGGCTTCCACGACATCGACCGGCCATACGCGTTCGGGTCTTTGGACCGGTTCCAGGCGCGGCCGCGTTGCAATCAACAGCGCGACGATCAAGGCCGTCCCACCGACGAGCAGAACGGGCAGACCGCCACGCGTGGAAGCTAAAACGCGGAAGGGTTTGGTAATGACCTGAAAAAAGCGACGCATTATGAAACTTACATGTCTGAGCCTATGCCAAAGCGATAGCCGGAATTCGATCATGCTGCCCGGACAGTTACCGCGCCGGGCAGTGACAACGCTCCTGGTAAACTGAGTCCGTGGATTTTCGTTCTACGCCCGAATTCCGCCTGTATTTCTGTTGTTCGGCGTGCAACGCGTTCAGAACATCAAATTATCGGCACGTCAGCGGATCCATTCTAGCTTATTGACCACTCGGTCACATTATTCCACGGGTTGGCTAGCAAGATCGCAATAGGCAAATACCCCAACATGCGCCGGTACAGGGGAGCGTGCAACATACAGAAACAGCGACATGCTTCAATGGCACGGGCTCTGATAGATCGGTGACTCCGGGCCGCGACCCTAGCCTAGATTTCCCAGCTCTTCAGATATTCCGGCAGCTTGCGGTCAATGCGGTCGAAAACATCGGGGAACTTCTCGAGCAGGCATGCCCGGTTGAGTGGCGGGTAGACCGCCGGGCCACCTTCATCCGGCAGCTGGCGGGTCGCATCGATGATGATCTTACTCCCGATCACCTTTAACTCCGACTTTTGCTCGGCGCGAATACTTGGATCAAGCCGCATTGCGGATGACTGCTCGATGATCCTGGTAGCCGGATGCGGTTGCCAGCGCGCGCCCACAGCGTGCATGACTTCTTCCACGTTGAGAATATCGACGTCTTTGTCCACGACGACAATGATCTTTGCGATATTCAGAAATTTGGTCAGCGGTTCGGCCGCTTCGAACGCTTCGCCGGGTTTCTGCTTATCGATGCTCAGAAATGCGAACCCGGTTATCTCGACCGGCACGTGAATCCCGACCAGGTTTGGAATCACCTTTTTGAAGGTGAGGTTGGCCGTTGCTTCCATGGGCGACGTCAAGTATCCACGGGTCACCCCGGTAAACTGGTTAACGAACCACGGATTTTCACGATGCGTCACCGCAGTGACGTTCAGGTAGAAGTTTTCTGATTTTTTCTGGCCCATATAACCGTACATTTCACCGAAAGGCCCTTCTTCTTCCATATCGAACGGAATCTCGCCCTCGATGACCATCTCTACGTTGGCGGGCACCAGCAATTCGCTGGTTTCACATTTGACGACTTCCAGCGGCCGTCCCATAAACCCGCCGGCGATTGCCAATTCATCCTGGCCAAGTCTGGCCGTCTTTGAACTGCCCATCGCATAGGTAACAGGATCTGCACCAATGACTATCGCGACCCGGGCGAACGGCTCGCCACGCTCCTTCATATCCATCAGAAACGTCCAGCCATGCTGATTGATTTCCGGGTTGACTCCGATCTTCCTTGGGCCTTTCAACTGGCACCGATAGGTTCCCGAATTTCGCCCGTATTGGGGATCGTAGGTGATCACGTTACCGGTGTTGATGTAACGGCCAGCGTCGGCCGGATTCGACTGCAGCCAGGGAAACTCAAGCAGATCGATTTCGTCACCAGTCAGGATGACTTCTTTGCACGGAGCGCGGTCACGGTTGATTTCAACGGGCTCAATGGTCTTCCATTGACCGTCCTTGTTCGCCATTGCGATGACCTTTTCCACCGCAGCCCGGTACATCGCTGGTTGATCATCGGTGATCGTCGCGATACCAAGCGCAATAGCCTCGGTGTTCCAGCGCCCGTACTGGTTCGCAATTACCGGTCCATTCATCCATTCCCCGTCAATCTTTATTCGATCGAATATCACCGCCGGAGCGCCGGTCCAGCCGTACTTGTCAATCAACCGATACATCAGCGCTGTCGCCTCGTATGCATCCTGATCGATTTCCGGGATTCGCAAGACGCCCCCATAGGCTTCCAATGCAGCCATATAGGTGCGCAGGGAATCGAACGGTCCCAACAGGTTGATCGTCGAATCGAGTGATGCCGCCTGGCTCATCGCGGAAGCTCCTTGGGCTATGCATTATGGTTCTTAAGGCACTACCGGCGCAGGCAAGGGTACCCGAAACCGGGTCCTGCAGGACACCAACACGCGGTTAGCCGGCGCTGAGGAGCGCCTGAATGAGCTTAAAAAGCCCAAGGTGCAGCGGGCGGGACCTGCTGCCACACGGCACGCTCGGTTAGATCAAAGCGTTTTAGCGACGACCGACTTTTGCCCACGCGATACGGGTGATTCGATGGGGGTTTTCCAAAACGCCATACCGTGCGTATACAGCTGAAGCTGGCTTACTAACAAATCCGCCCGCTGGCCGTTTTCAGAGAATTTGGCGGTCTCTTATCGACGCGGCTCGCTGTCAGCTTTTTCGCCCAAACCTGGGCACGTAACGCCCTGACCGTTGCGTTGTTCGTGCCGAAAAATGACTCCAGCCGCTTGATGCGGTTCTCCATGGTGCTGACATTCATCATGGTCTCGCTCCCCACTGGTCATGACTGCAGATCGGTTAACGTTACGGTGTCGGCCATCCGTCGTCTGGTCCTTACAGGTCAGCCCCCATGCATATGGGCCCATCCGGCACAGGCCCGGCCAACAGAATCAGGGCCCGCGCCAAACCAACATCTGGTTATTCGCAGGCATGACATGGTCCGCCACCAACTGCAGGCCCTGGGCGGTTGCCAACCGGTCCACGGCTTCGAAATCCCTGATACCACTTAACGGATCGCGAGCCTTCAGGTGCTGGTCGAACACCGCGTTACTGTCACTCGTGTAAAGATTTCCGTAGCGGAATGGGCCATATATACACAACGGGCCACCGGGATTAAGGACTGTGCCAACGCCGCGAAAGAAATGCTCGACCTGCTCCCACGACATGATATGCAGTGAGTTGGCGCTGAAAATCGCCTCCGTTGAATTTACCGGCCACGGATCATCCTCTACGTTCAGCGCAATGGGTGTTAATACGTTCGCCGGGCCGACCTGGTTTAGTCTCTGGCTGATCCCAGCGAGGTATTCCGGCAAGTCACTGGCCTGCCAAACGAGATAGGGCAGGTGCTCACCAAAATAAACGGCATGCTGGCCTGTCCCACTGCCAATCTCCAGTACGTAGCCAATGGCAGCAAAATGCTCCCGAAGACTAGACAGGATCGGGTCTTTATTACGCTCACAGGCTTCGGAGAAAACAAGCACGTTTACCTGCAATTTTTGCGATCAGTCATCCAAGCCAAGTTCCTTCCGTTTCACTTGCTTGACGTGTTCGCCGACTTCAAGCGCCGACATGCCGAACATCGATGCCAGGATCTTGAATAATTTCAATAGCAGCCAGCCGCACAAGAGCAGGATAAAGCCCAGGTTTAAGTCAGCAGCAAAGTTCAAAATCCGTTCCAAACCCGTCCAGCCCCAGAAACTGAACGCACCAAATTGGCTAAGCAGGCTCATTGGTTGCCAATCGCCGGTGCGCAGCCACATAAACGCCTGGTACAGCCAAACGCAGATGGCCGATATGAAGCAGGCCAACAGCGACGTCAGGCCAATTTTGTCGAGCAACCCAGCAATACCACTATAGGTACTGGACAAGCCAGACAAATACACTCCTTGGGCTTTATGCCACCAGGCCATGGGTCCTCGTCTCCGGATTTGCGCGATAGCTCAGGTGAGCAATTGTAACTTTCGACACAGGGCACAACAGGACCTAGCAGACGAAATTGCGGTTCCGGCCTAAGCCGTTGCTGTCTTGCTACGGTCTCCCGTCGCGGCCTCGGTGGGCAGACGTGCGGGTCGGGTCTGTAGCCAGCTCCCGGGCAGCGCTGCAGCCTGCAGCGCCTGTTAGCCCTCACCCCGATGGGTTAACGTGATTCACACAAGATCTTGAGAGGACAGGCTGCTGATGACCCATTCGTTTGAACCACCAGTCCGCACGCTGATGGGGCCAGGCCCTTCTGACGTGAGCCCACGCGTCCTCGAGGCGATGTCGCGGCCAACGATCGGCCATCTGGATCCGGCATTTATCGAGCTGATGGATGAGGTGAAACGCCTGCTCCAATTCGCGTTCCAATCCGAAAACGAACTGACCATGCCAGTATCGGCGCCGGGCTCGGCCGGCATGGAAGCTTGTTTCGTCAATCTTGTCGAGCGTGGCGATACAGTGATTGTTGCGCAAAACGGCGTATTTGGCGGGCGCATGAAAGAAAACGTCGAGCGTTGCGGGGCAACGCCGGTCATGGTCAACGACGAATGGGGCAACCCGGTTGACCCGCACAAAGTTGAAGAGGCGCTAAAAGACCATCCGGAAGCAAAGCTGCTGGCGTTTGTGCACGCGGAAACCTCCACCGGAGCGAGATCGGACGCCGCAGCCCTTTGCAGCCTGGCGCAGGATCACGATTGCCTGTCGATTGTCGATACCGTTACATCGCTGGGAGGAATAGAAGTTGACGTGGATGGCTGGGGTGCCGACGCAGTCTATTCCGGCACTCAGAAATGTCTTTCCTGTGCGCCGGGTCTTTCGCCCGTGACGTTCAGCAATCGTGCGCGGGATGTCATCAGCTCCCGCAAACAACCGGTGCAAAGCTGGTTTCTGGACATGGAGTTGGTCATGGGTTACTGGGGTGAGCAAACGCAACGCGCCTATCACCACACGGCGCCGGTCAATGCGCTGTATGGCCTGCACGAATCGCTGATCATTCTTGAGGAAGAAGGCCTGGATAATGCCTGGAAACGGCACCGCCGAAATCATCTTGCTTTGGCGGCCGGCTTCGAAGCGCTCGGGTTGAAGTTTGCCGTCGACCCGAACTACCGCCTGCCGCAATTGAACAGCGTCTATCTTCCTGCCGGTATTGATGATGCCGCACTCCGGCAACAGCTACTGGCCGAATATCAGCTTGAAATTGGCGCGGGCCTGGGCCCACTGGCCGGCAAGGTTTGGCGTGTCGGGCTGATGGGGTTCGCATCGAACGAAAAAAATGTGCTGCTATGTCTGGCCGCACTCGATGGGACTCTGCGCCAACAGGGTGCAGCGATCGACTCGGGGCAGGCAGTGGCAGCAGCCCAAGCCATTTACTCCGGATAAGGGTCGAACGGCGTGTTACTACCCGGATCGGTCTGGCCCGCTGCGAGTCGATTACACTGCCGTATTGAAACTAGGAATCGACGCTTACCCTTAGTTGCACCAGCGCCAGCATCGCATCGATAGTTGGCGTAGGTACATCAACCAAGCGGCCCATCTCCGATACCGATGCAACCAGCGCATCGAGCTCCAACGGCCGACCCTGTTCGAAGTCCTGCAGCATCGAGGTTTTGTGTGCGCCGACATTAACTCCGGCGTCGATACGTTTTTCGATATCCATCGAGAAATTGACGCCGAGTTTCAATGCCACGTCGCGCGCCTCAACCATCGTCTGTCGAATAACGTCGCGAACTCCTTCATCTCGACCCATCTGCTCCAAGGTCGCGTGCGTCAACACGCTGATTGGATTAAAGCTGGTATTGCCCAACAGCTTAAACCAGATATCGTCGCGGATTTTTTTACGGATCGGGGCCTTCAGGCCAACGGAAGTAATGATTTCTCCAAGTACGGCGACGCGATCCGACTTGACGCCCGTCGGCTCGCCCAGCATGAATCGATTGCCGTTCAGGTGTCGCACGACGCCGGGCGCGACGATTTCACACGATGGGTACACGACACTACCGATGACTCGCTCAGGGCCTAAGGTGTTCCAGATAAGCCCACCGGGGTCCGCGGACTGCAGCTGATGGTTCTCCCACGGGCCAGCTAAGCCATAGAAATACCACCAAAGCAGGCCGTTCTGGGCCGTCACGACGGCAGTGTCCGGGCCCATTAATGGCACAATCTGATCGACAACCGGCGCCACCGAGTGGGCTTTCAGCGTCAAGATGACAAAATCCTGGGGACCGAGCGCGGCCGGGTTATCGGTGCAGCTGATATCAACAACCCGCGTTTTATCGCCGGCCTCCAGCTTGAGGCCGTTGCTGCGCATCGCCTCAAGATGAGGGCCGCGCGCCACCAAGCTTATATCGCATCCGCTATCCGCGAGCATTACACCCAGATAACCACCAATCGCCCCGGCACCGTTGATGCAGATTTTCATTTCAACCCGCTCAACCGAGTCCCAGCTTTCTGGCCAGACCGATTCGTTGTAATTTGCCGCTTGCACCTTGCGGAATCTCGTCCAGAAAAATGACTTTGCGCGGCACTTTCACATCGGCCAGGTGCTCCGCAGCAAATTTTCGAATTTCCCGCTCAGTAGCCTTGCTCTTCTCTTTCAAAACAATCGCCGCAGCGACGTCTTCGCCGAGTTTTTCGTGGGGTATGGCAAAAGTGACGACCTGCGCAACGGCAGGATGATCCAGCAATACCTCGTCTACCTCGCGCGGCGAAATTTTCTCACCACCGCGGTTGATGATCTCCTTCAGCCGACCAGTCAGCCGCAAATACCCGTCTTCGTCGATGACGCCCTGGTCGCCAGTGCGAAACCAGCCGTCGGAAAACGCCGCGGAGTTAGCCTCGGTATTGTTGTGATAACCCTTTGTTACGTTGTCCCCGCGAACGACAACCTCACCGATGCTGCCAGCGGGCAATAGATCCGCATTTTCGTCCATGATTGCGACTTCCGGCCCGGCCGCCATGCCGACACTGCCCGGTTTACGCTCCCCCGGAGGTAGAGGATTGCTGGCCATCTGGTGTGCGGCTTCCGTCATTCCGTAAGCTTCGATCACCGGTACCGAGAAAGTCTTTTCCAAATCGGCCATCAGCTGCGGTGGCAGAGACGCTGACGATGATCTGATCAATCGCAGGCGGGCGGAAGCGACAATATCCTGATTACGTGCAGCACGCGACAGAATTGCCTGGTGCATCGCCGGGACGCCAGAATACCAGGTCGGATCGACTTCCTTCATCCACGCATAAAATCGCAAGGCATCGAAACCAGGCGTGCAGGCGATACTCGCGCCAGCGTTCAGCGAACTCAGCACGACTGCAACCAGACCGTGAATGTGAAACAACGGCATGATATTCAGGCAGCAGTCGACGGGACTCAGTGCAAGGCTGTTAGAAATATTTTCAGCTGAATCGCAAACATTCTGATGAGACAGCGGCACAATTTTGGGCCGGGACGTCGTCCCCGAGGTATGTAACACCAACGCTATATCGTCGCGGTGAACGGAACCACCATCGCTGGCCGCTGCGGAACCACCGTTGAGTTCGAACTCGCCGGCCGGTTCGTCGGGATTAGAACCAAGGTACGCTACCTGAATCCCCTGACGCTCTGCCACTTGCAGTGCCGGCGTCTCGACGCCCTGCTGAACAACCAGCAATCGGGCCTG
>JAPUGB010000049.1 GCA_027293165.1 Gammaproteobacteria bacterium | reverse complement strand
GTCGGCTCCAGTTACCTTGTGGCCCGCGGCTTTGGCAACCGCAGCCAGCCCTCCCATAAAGGTTCCGCAGATTCCAAGTATATGAATGTGCATCTACATCACTTGCTGGATGGTTTCGCTGAGTAACACTTGACTAAGCAGGAAGTATGCAACGGCAATCAATAAGCCGACGCCGAAAGGCCGGGATAGCGAACGGGAGAAAATGTGCCCATAGACCATGATCAGCCAGACCATAATCCCGAGCAACACCAACGAAGGACCGGCTTGTCCGACGCCTTGCGAGTTGAGGCTCCAGAGGCAAACGGGCACCGCAATCACTGTCAGCAAGGCGCCGCTGCCCAGCAGCGACGTCAGGGTCTGACTGAAACGGACCGTTTTGCCGGTGGCCAGCAGAAGCGTCCAGGTACCGGCGACGAGCAACGCGGTTCCCAACGCCACCAATGGAAACAACTGCGACACCGCACCGTAAACGACGTAAGCCAACAGAAACTGGGTCAGGATATACAGAACCGCCGTAACGATCAGCAGAAAGCGGGAATCGGGAAGATCTTCCGGCCCGAGCCGCCGAAACAATATCTCCCAAAAAGCCTGAACAACTTGAAGCATCACGGATATCGATCGTGGCGCAGCTGCGTCATGATCCTCTACACTCCCGGTATATGCCAGCCTCGCGCACAACTCCGGTACTGGTCCAACAACAGCCGACATTGGAACAGGCATGTAAGGATCTGGCCCAACACAACGAACTTGCTTTGGATACCGAGTTTGTCCGCACGAATACCTATTATCCAAAACTGGGATTGATTCAGCTGTCGGCCGGGGAGTTTACGGTTTGTGTCGATCCGCTCGCCGGACTCGACTTGAATCCTTTGTGGGAGGTGCTGTTTGACCCAGGCCGTCTGATGATTGTGCATGCTGCCAAACAGGATCTCGAGGTCCTGTTGCTCACTGCCGAAGGCATCCCCCGCTTCCTGATCGACACCCAGATCGAAGCCGGCTTACTCGGTCATGCGGCACAGATCGGTTACGCGACGCTTGCCAAAACCCTGCTCGACGTCGAAATCAGCAAAAGCCAGACGCGCACCGATTGGTCCAAAAGGCCGCTGTCGGAAGCGCAGTTGCATTATGCGGCCGAAGACGTCGAGCATTTGTCCACCATGCATCAACGCCTGCGTGATCAGCTGCTGGAATCGGGCCGCTATGAATGGGCCTGCGAGGACAGCGCCGCGCTGATTGAACCATCGCAGTATGTACAGGACCCTGCCGTGGCGTGGCAGAGAATACGGCGTATTCAGTACTTGCCTGCGGGCGAACAATACCGGGCGCGCCGGCTGGCCGCCTGGCGTGAGCGGCAGGCCGTACGCCTGAACCGGCCACGGCAATGGATACTGAGCGACCGGGCTTTGATGGCGATCGCCAAGACCGCCCCGGCCAACCGTGACGAACTGGCGGGCTGCGACGATTTGCCGGCCGGCGTCGTGCGCAAGCGTGGCGAGATCTTATTGGAGCAAGTCGCCTCGGCCGATCGCGAACTGGCCAGCGGCAAGGTTCATATCGAGCAAAAACAACGCCCGCCCAGCAAAGAGCCCGCGCTGGTCACCAAACTTGTCGGTATCGTGCGTGCCCACAGCGAACGCCTGAATATACCTGCCGAAATCCTGGCCAGCCGTCGGGAAATCAGCGCCATTGCGCGCGGCAAGTGCGACGGGCGAGTGCTCAGCGGCTGGCGGCTGGAGGTGTTTGGCAATGAACTGCTGACCGCCGTGCCGGCAACGCCCCAATGACTCAGGCCGGGTTCAGACCAAGACAATCCAGCAATCGCTGGTAGATTGCGTCCACTTCGCCTTCACCATCGACAACCTGCAGCAAGCCGGCGCTACGGTAGTACTCGATCAGTGGTTCGGTCTGCTCCCGGTAGACCTTGAGGCGGTTGCCGATGGTCTGCTCGTTGTCGTCGGCACGCTGAACCAGTTCCCCACCGGCATCGATGCAGGCATCGATCTCGCTTTGCGCAGAGAAATAAATATTCAGCAGCTTGCCGGTGACAGAACAGGTGCGGCGCCCGGTCAGCCGCCGCATCAGCACGTCGAACTCGACCGCCAACAGCACCGCGGCATCAAGTGACTGATTGATCGCGGCCAGCACCGGTTCCAGGCCTTCGGCCTG
Source organism: Gammaproteobacteria bacterium (assembly GCA_027293165.1). Taxonomy (GTDB): domain Bacteria; phylum Pseudomonadota; class Gammaproteobacteria; order Steroidobacterales; genus JAPUGB01. Next base: position 1,284 of record JAPUGB010000049.1, on the reverse strand, counting down.
TGCCAGGTTGCGCGGAAAACCGTCGAGAATAAACCCGTCGCCGCAGTCCGCGCGCGTCACCCGCTCGCGAATGATGCCCAGCACCAACTCATCCGACACCAGCTCACCGGCATCCATCGCGTCCTTGGCGCGCTGGCCCAGTTCACCGCCGCTGGCGACGGCTTCCCGCAGCAGATCACCGGTCGATATCTGTGGCAACCCGTGGTCAGCCATCAATCGCTGCGCCTGCGTTCCCTTGCCCGAGCCGGGCGCGCCCAGTAAGACTACTCGCATGACTCCCCTACTGTGTTCCCTGAGGCCTCAATGCGCCGGACCATCCAGCTCCTGCCGGGGAGGCCTTGGCGCCGTAAGCTACCGCCTGCGACCGGGCGGGTCAAACCGCGGTCTGTGCTGGCAGGCCCACATGCTTTGGTGCAATATTCGCCAGCACATGCGGAGAGACCAACAACGATGACGGCGAAGAAAAACGCCTTTTACGCTCAGTCAGGAGGTGTTACGGCTGTCATCAATGCATCCGCCTGCGGGGTTATTCAAACGGCGCGCAAACACCGTGACCGCATCGGCAAAGTGTATGCGGGCCGCAATGGCATCATCGGCGCGCTGACCGAAGACATGATCGATACCAGCCGCGAAAGTGTGCGCGCAATCGCGGCGCTACGGCACACGCCTGGCGGCGCCTTCGGCTCGGCGCGCTACAAGCTCAAGGGACTGGACGAAAACCGCTCTGAGTATGAGCGTCTGATCGAGGTGTTCAAGGCTCACAACATCGGTTACTTCTTTTATAACGGCGGTGGCGACTCAGCGGATACCTGTTACAAAGTTTCCCAGTTATCCAAAACAATGGGCTTCCCGGTCCAGGCGATCCATGTCCCGAAAACCGTCGACAATGATTTGCCCATCACCGACAACTGTCCCGGCTTCGGATCGGTAGCCAAATACGTCGCCGTATCGACACGCGAAGCGGCACTCGATGTGGCTTCGATGGCCCGGACATCCACCAAAGTATTCGTGCTCGAAGTCATGGGCCGACATGCCGGCTGGATTGCCGCTGCGGCGGGCCTGGCCGGTAACGGGCCGGCCGAGCCGCCCCACATCATCCTGTTTCCCGAGGTTCCGTTCAATCAAGCGGCCTTCCTGCGCCGGGTTAAGCACAGCGTTGCAAATCATGAGTACTGCGTCGTTGTCGTCAGTGAGGGCACACGCTACCGCGATGGCCGGTTCCTGGCCGATGCCGGCACCACCGACGCGTTCGGGCACCAGCAGCTGGGCGGTGTCGCACAGGTG
>JAPUGB010000048.1 GCA_027293165.1 Gammaproteobacteria bacterium | reverse complement strand
TGGCGGGCGGGATGCTTGGCGCGTTGATAGGGCCACGCAGGCACAGAGGACTTCGAGTGGTAGCGGGGGCAGCGGCAGGTGCAGCCGTGCAGGGGGCGGCAACCAGCGGCACGCTGCAGTTGTACTCGGTCAGCCTGGTGACCGGCGGCACCGTGCAGATTACCACCGAACAGACCGACATCCGCGAAGGCGACTGTGTGCAGGTGGAACAGGGCCAGAATGCAAATATTCGTCGCACTGGCAGCGTGCATTGCGAAAGCAGCGCCAGCACCGACAACCCGCCAGCCCATCACGTGCAAGGCGCTCAAGGCTGTGACGCGGCCAAACAGGAGCTCACGGACGCGGACACCGATGATGAGGTCAATCGAGCGGTCACCAAAGTTCGCACCCTGTGCGATCTCTGACGTGGTTTCGCAATGCTCGCGGTGGATTAACGCTCTTTTGAACATTAGTTTTGCAAGGGATGACATATGAATCGTCGACATGCATTAACGACCATCGGGTTATCAACCATAGTGGGCTCGTTGTTAGCCAGTTGTGACAGACCCGACGATCAGGGCGTGGTGGATGATGCCGTACCGGAGCCGTCGGCGGACGACGGGCTCGTCGAGCTTCTGTTCGTGCAACTAGCCGAAAGCGTCCGTTTCGAAGGTGACGCGATGACGCTCGTCAATGTGGAACCACTGACCTTGTTTTTTTCGGACCGGCCGGACGATATCGCAGGCTATCTGAACTATTCCGAGTTCATTGATATGGTCGGTACCGGCCCGGACAGCTTTGCCGATGACCCGCCCAACGCGACCCTGATTATTTTCGGCGAGGACGAAGTCGGTGAAGTCGTGCTCGAACTGTCGGCCAAGCCCGAGTTGGCTGGTAATGATCTGCTGTTCTCGTCGGTCAAGGTCATCGGCGGCGAACGGCCGGCAAGCGGCGGAGAAAGTGCATTGTTCATTGACACCATCGGCCGCCCGCTGAGCCCCGGATCGGTTGCTGGCGTGCATCGTCGGCACCGTCGCCGTCGACGCCGCAGGGCAACGCCAGGGCCACGTTAGGGGTCGAACCGAGGTTCTTTTAAGCGGGCTAAAAACTGCCCACATCTTTGTATCAAGTAAGACTAGGTTGAGTGGCAAGTGGGGTGGCTACACGCCACCGCCGATGCCACAGCGACCTTAACGAACCATAGGGACCACGGCACCGAGTAACGGCTAACGGCCCAAAGGAGACGTTTCCTACGTTAGCGGCGGCCGGGGCCAGGATCAGGTCCAGGATCGGGACCGGGGTCGGGTCCAGGATCGGGACCGGGGTCAGGGCCTGGATCTGGACCGGGGTCAGGGCCTGGAGCGGGACCGGGGCCGCGGTCACGCTGTGCTAGTTGCGTTCCGGAATCAGGGCCGGGGCCGACCGCGAAGCTATCGGCCAATGGCGCGAGCAGCAGCACGCAGGCTGACAGAGCTCCCAAGAACCTCATTGCTATTTTCATTATCAATCCCCTCGTCGTTGGTGGTGCTCGTGCCCGGGCTCCTGCCGTGCGGCAGCACTCGACCTGCATTCTACTACCGCGACGCCGAAAGGGGACCTGTCAGTATTGTGAACCAGGCTGACAGCTGCCGCGCAAATGCTCCGGCGCTACGCTGTCGCTAATACGCTCTTCGCATTTACCCGGCACCTGCAGCCCATAACCCATCGCTCGTTCCCGGCGCGCAGGCGTACACCAACATCTGCCGTGAACAGGCGACCCAGGCGCGGTGCCGGGGGTATTGTCGAGGCGACAACGGCACGCCGGAGCCGAGGCAATGCGACCTCCGACGCGCCGCGAATTCACCAAAGCTTGCTACTTCGAGCTAGAAATCGAAATCCTCGGCATCCGGAGACTTCAGATTGCGCCGGAAGTCACGGCGGCGCAGCCAGATCACCAGTCCGCCGATAATGAACGCGAAGCCCACTAAAAGACAGATTGTCGGCCAAATCCAGTGGTCGAGATACAGCGACGCAACGAGAGCGGCCAGGCCCGCAACCAGATAGAGATACGGAACGATTTCGTATAGCGGTTTGGATAGCCACATTCGCATTCGTTGGCGCTGATTGTCTCCGCAATATGTTTTTCTTAGACCCGACCGGGAGCTTTGCCTGACGGGTTACACCGTATCACAAACGAATGGTCGCTTTACGTACTCCCTACGCCGCCTACGGTCAGGCCGTCCACGCGCAGCGTCGGCTGGCCAACCCCAACCGGAACCGACTGGCCATCCTTGCCGCAGACACCGATGCCACTGTCGAGTTCCAAGTCGTTGCCGACCATGGAGACCTTTTGCAGTACTGATGGCCCATCCCCGATAAGCGTAGCGTCCTTGATTGCCGCGCCGAGTTTGCCCCCTTCGATCATGTAGGTCTCGCTGGTTGAAAAAACAAATTTGCCTGAGGTGATGTCGACCTGTCCGCCGGCAAAGTTCTTAGCGTAGATACCCTTATCGACTGATGCGATAATTTCACCCGGATCATGAGGGCCAGGCAACATATAGGTGTTCGTCATCCGGGGCATCGGTGCATGTGCAAACGACTGGCGACGTCCATTCCCAGTCGGTTCCATACCCATCAGGCGCGCATTCATCTTGTCCTGCATGTAGCCGCATAATCGCCCATTCTCTATCAAGGTTGTCATTCGCGTCGGCGTTCCTTCATCGTCGATATTCAGGGAACCACGACGTCCATCCATGGTGCCATCGTCGACCACCGTGCAATATTGAGTCGCAACCTTTTCTCCGAGGCGATTCGCAAATGCCGAAGTCCCCTTACGATTGAAGTCGCCTTCAAGCCCGTGCCCAATCGCTTCGTGCAACAACACCCCCGGCCAGCCCGGACCGAGCACGACCACCATCTCACCCGCCGGCGCCGGCTGAGCTTCCAGGTTAATCAGCGCCTGGTGCACGGCTTCGCGCCCATACTCCGCGGGACGGTCCCCTTCCAGAAAGTAGTCGTATCCACAGCGTCCGCCGCCGCCGCTGTAACCCTGCTCGCGTTGTCCGTTGTCCTCGACAATCACGGAGACGTTCATTCGCACCAGCGGCCGGACATCGGCGGCGAGTACGCCGTCGCTGCTATAGACCAACACGACTTCGTGAACGCCGGTCAGGCTGGCCATAACCTGCATAACCCTGGGATCCGCTGCGCGGGTCGATTGATCGACCTGCTGCAACAACTGAACCTTCTCCGCATCCGTTATGGAGGCCAGCGGATCCAGCGGTGGATACAAGCTGTGTCCGGTTTGCGCCCGCCAGGCCTGAACCTGACCCTGATGGCCCCGCCGCGCTATGGCGCTGGCCGCCTTCGACGCCTGCATCAATGCTGGCAACACGATCTCATCGGAATAGGCAAATCCGGTCTTTTCGCCGGACATCGCGCGCACGCCCACTCCCTGGTCGATGCTGTGGCTGCCCTCTTTGACGATGCCGTCTTCCAAGGACCAGGATTCGCGACGGACAACCTGAAAATAAAGATCCGCCGTGTCCACTCCACCCTGCATCAGCGTGTTCAGCGCCTGATCAAGATGCCGATCGTCGAGACCAGTCGGCACCAACAAACGGGACTTGGCGATGTCAATGGGATTTTCGGATTGCACCATCTTATCAACGCTCCAAATCAGACCGGTGTGCCAGTGCCGGAAAACGGTGCCGCAGTTCGTCAACTTCAGCACGGTCGAAGCCCGCGGTAATGACGCCATCACCGATCCCGGCATCGCTAAAAATCTGGCCCCAGGGCCCGATAATCATCGAATGCCCGTAAGTCTCACGCTCGCCGGGATGACAGCCTGTTTGGGCCGCGGCGACCACGTAACACAGGTTTTCCACGGCGCGCGCGCGCAGCAACGTTTCCCAATGGGCCTGACCAGTCGGGACAGTAAATGCGGATGGCACTGCAACAACGTCCAGGCCGGTCGATGACATTTGGCGAAACAGTTCCGGGAAGCGAAGATCGTAGCACACCGCAACCCCCAACCTGCCCCACGGAGATTCGACCACCAGCGCTGCGGTTCCCGCCTGGGTGAACATCGATTCCTGGTACGCCTCGTCGCTGTCCGGTATTTTGACATCAAACAAATGGGCTTTGTCGTATCGGCCGACGCAGTTGCCATCATGATCAAACACGTAACTCGAGGAAAATGGTCTATCCGGATCTGCGCTACGGACCGGAATCGTCCCGCCGACAATCCACAACCGCAGTCGCTTTGCCTCCGATGAAATAAATTCCTGCACTGGCCCGCTGCCATCGGCCTCTGCCGCCGCCCTGCGACCTGCCAATTTCTCCGGCATGCAGGCGAAGTTCTCGGGCAAAACTGCCAAGCCTGCGCCTGCCGACGCAGCGCTCTGTAACAGCGTGCTGGCTCGGTCAAGATTGGCGGCCAAGTCACCGCCAGAATTCATTTGTACGGCCGCCAGCGCGCTCACCTGGTCTCCCGACTAGCAATCCTAGGCCTTGTCACTCGAGCGGCACAACGCCGACTGATCCTTCCGGCAATTCGACTGTCAGCTCGCTGGGATCGGGCGCAATTTCCGGTAACGATTTTTCACAGTCCTGGAAGGCAGTCAGATCCATGTCGACGCGCTGCACCTCCTCGATCACGGGGTTTGCCCATGGCCCGTAAATGCGATAGTAAGTCTCACCAATACTGCTCAGCGGCTCCCGGAAAATCCTGTTTATCAGTAACATCGCAGCGCCCAGACCAGGATTCACGATGAATGCCGGAACCGCCAATGCATTCGACACATGCGGCCGCACCACCGCGAGCTGATCGTAGTCCTGGTCGCGGACGCCGGCCCGGCCAACCACGCCAACGTCTGCGACCGGGCCTTCAAGGCCGAGGTTGCAGGTGTACGCGTTGCCGCTGTCCAGTCGGAAATCGCCTTTAACCCGCTTAAAGCCCAGGCCTTCATCGAACACGTCGCTGAAGTCCAGTTGCAGGCGCCGCGGCAGGGCCGTAACGCTCATCAATCCCAACAGCCGGCCGCCGCCCGGTTCCACCTCAAACAGCTGGCCGTTTTTAACTCTTATACGAACCTCACCGGTCGAACGGTACAGAAAGCCCTCGCCGGGAGAGCCTTCCCAGGAAAGATCTGCGTAAACCTCGCCGACCTCGCCTTCCATCAACGGTTCGTAACCCATGGTTACCAATGTATCAAGCACATCCGTGCTGGCCAGCGTCAGTTGCAGTCGGCTGCGCGGGGTATCTTCAATAACCAGCCACTCGCCGGCCCCTGTTATCGAAAAACTGCTACCGGTCAATTCCAGTTTTTCTGTTTGCAGCCCCTGCGGGACCGAAACCACGGACGCTTCAAGCGTGCCGAATCGCACATCACCGATCGCAAACTCGGCAATTTTTGCCTGAATCGGCGGGAGGGTTCGCGGATCGGTGGTGCCGGAATCACCTGGATCCGACTCCATAAGCAGCAGTCGATCCATATCCAGTTTTATCGGAATTCCCTGGTCGAACTCAAACGGCACCGTCAGTTCACCGGCGGCCAATTCACTGTCGAGTTCGATCTCCCAGCCCTCGGTCCCGCGCAGCGCCTGCAGTTCGACATTTTCGAATCGCTGCCCGAACACTAAGAATTCATCGATATGGAAGATCATTTCCCGGTAGATGTCTCGCCACCGACTACGGCGCCGTTCATCGTCCCCGCGCAGATTGAACCAGTCGGCCGGTCGCGCACTGTCCAAATGGCCGGTAAGCTCCAGCCCGGGTTCTGAGGGAAGTGAGGATGCAGCCTTGCCCGCATGCACCGCACCCCGCTCAATCTTCCAACCCTCTTCCAGGCGAAGCAGGCCGATAGCCCAGGTGATATCGCGTTGCAAACGGCCAAATATTTCTATGTTGCCGGGCTGCGGAAAATCAATCAGAAGCCGCGCAATTTCGGGTTCGCCCGCATTTTTGGTCAGCGGCGTAGGCAAATTGCTGACGAGCTGTTCGAGATCCGTTCGAATCATCAGCCGGAATGGAATGGGGTTTTCCTCGCGGCGAATCGGAAAAAATGCGGCTGCCCGCCACTTAAGGTCGCCACTGAAGTAATTCGACATCGGCAGACCCAGAGAGGTGAACGCTTTCTGAGCCGGTGTCGTGCCATTGAGCCAAGCGATGTGACTGTACTCACCCGCATCACCATCCATCGGTCTGACCTGGATTAGAACGGGCTCGTCGAGCAATCGGCCACGGAGATTTTCGGCGCTTATATTCAGGTTACTCAAGTGAGCTACGCCGTCGAGGTCGGTTAGTTTGTCCTCGATGCCGATCAGGCCCAGTATGCCCTGTTGGAATTCGAATCTGCCGTTGACTTCATAGTCAGCCAGACTCTTGGTTGGTAGCACCAACTGCACATCACTTTGCATCGTGCCGCTGGCAGTGACATCTTCGATGCGTGGCTGCAATGCACGGCCGATCGGCGAAGCGCGTATGAAATCCAGCGCTTCATCCATTGCTGTCTGGCCCTGAATCGATACCTCGATGATGCCCTGCCGAAGATCGGATATTTGCGCATGCCCTCCCTGGTAACGCATCTCGAGCAGTTTGCCCGAAAGGTCCCGGCCTTCGACAGACAAGCCGTCGAAGACAACCGTGCCCGAAGCGTCAACCAGTCGCGGCCAATCTGGTGCGTATTCGAGAATACCGTTGCGCACCGGCATCATCACCCGGAACACACCTTCGCCGTGATCGAAGGGAAACTCGAGCAACGGGCCCCGCAGTACGATATTCGCTCGCGGTATCTCGCCGGCAATGACAGCGCGGTCCAGCCAGGCGAGCACTTTGGGGGAGAGGCGCCGGGGCAAAAAGCCCAGCACAGCGGGTGCGTCCGAAACAGTGGCGGTTGCCGTCAGATCGACGATGGGTGAACCTGAATCCCTCGGCACGGTCAGCTCGAAGGTCGCCTTGACGGAAGCCGCCGGCGTCGCGAGCTCCAAGCTGTTGCCCAGAATCGTGTGGCCGCCCACGCCAGACCGCCACACCAGCAGTCCGCTGATGCGTGCAAACTCGACCGGCGCACGAAATACGTTGAATAAGCCAAATCGGACGTCGAAAGAATCGAGCTGCAGCTGGCCACCATTCTGATCGGCGACGACACTGCCGCTGATTCCAGCCAGTACCTGGTCCGGTTCCATTCCCGTGTACCCGAGGTCCGTAAACGTCGCACGGAGATCGAACTCTGGAGGCTGACCGACCGGCAACTCGAGTTGGAGTGTTGCGTCTTCAATATCGCCCTGGAATTCACCGGGCAGCAATTCATCCAGGATTTCTTCAGCGAAGGTAGCCCGGGCGAATGGCATCAGATCCGACAGGCGCAGAAAACTCAGCTGCACGGAAATCTGTTTTGCGGACCCAGGCTCACGATCTGCATAGGCGACGCTAAACGAACTGAGCGGCCAGGCACTGGCTCCACGGACGAGGCGAAAATCGTTGGCGGCAAGCAACCAGCCTGCATCCGTCCGCTGCCACTCCACAAGGCCCTCAAAGCGATCGATCGATTCCGTCAGACCATTGGGTTGCCTCAGGCTTAGGGCAGACAGGTCGAGTTCGGCCGTGATATTGCTTGGCTGCCACCCATGAAAGTTCACCCAGACGGAGACGTCGCCTTCGGCGGCGCTAAGCGGAAAATCGGGGTCATTCCACAATGTAAACCAGTGATCCAGGTCCACCGCTTCGGCCGCAACGTAGAATTTCCATTCGGGCAGATCGGTCGTCTCAGCAGCGTCTGTTAGCAGCTCCAGTGGCCAGGTCGTCGAAATCTCGATCTGCCTGCCGAAATCGGGATCCGGCTGCACGCGTCCATCCAAACGGACTCTACCGTCCTCCAGAACTACCTGAATCCGGTTAACCCAACAATTTGCCGGCGCCGCCCCGCCCAGCAGGTCCTGGTAACTGAACTCGATATCTTTAACCAGCACATCTATCGTGGGCAGCTCGGCGAGATCAAGCGCATCCGCGCCCCCGAGAGAGCTGAAGCTGCTCCACGGCTGGCCCTGTAGGTAAAAACTGCCATCCAGACCGCGCTCAAGCTCCACGCGCGAACCGCTGACGGCTATACGGCCCGGGATCAACAGGCCGTCGACCATGAATACCCACAGGTTGAGGCTGACATCAATCTGATCAGCGCGGAGTACCGTCAGCCCGCTCCGCGGCCAACTGATCGTCACCTCGGATAAACGCAACTCCGGGCCGGAAAATGACAGTCCGGCGCTAATGTGGCGGAAATCCAGTTCGAATCCCGTCGTGTCCTGGACCCAGTTGCGAATTTCGGCGCGGTACAGGGGAACCTGGGGCAGCATCAGACGCGCTACACCAACCAGCAATGCCAGCGTGATGACCACCACTGCCACAACCGGCAGGATCCATTTCAGCAGCTTTTCGAACAATCGGCCCATTACTCTGCAAAGCGCCTCGATCGCCTACATCGGCACTACGTCGAACTGATCCTGGGCGTTTAGCGCCTGGCTCTGCAGACTGATGGGTTTACCGACCAACTCTTCAAGTTCTGCCAGCGTCGATGATTCCTCGTCCAGCAACATTTCAATCACGTCCTCGTGAGCGAGTACCATCAATTCGCCAAATTCGCATTGACGGTGCTGCCGAAGAATTTCTCTGAAAATTTCATAGCAAATGCTCTCCGGCGTCTTGATATAGCCCCTAGCATGACATGTTGGACACGGTTGGCACATGATGTGTTCCAGGCTCTCCTGGGTCCTTTTGCGGGTCATTTCGACCAGGCCGAGAGGGGAAACCTGCGCGATCTGGGTTTTCGCATGGTCACTGGCAAGCGCCGTTTCCAATGCCGACAATACCCGCTCGCGGTGTGCTCCCACTTCCATATCGATGAAATCAATGATGACCAGTCCGCCCAGGTTGCGCAGCCGCAGCTGGCGAGCGATTGCGACGGCTGCTTCAAGATTGGTCCGGAATATCGTTTCCTCCAGATTCCCGCGCCCAACGTAACCGCCGGTATTGACATCCACTGTCGTCATCGCCTCGGTCTGATCGATGACGATGTATCCCCCGGACTTCAATTCCACCTTCCGGGCCAATGCCCTTTCGATCTCATCTTCGACGCCATACAGATCGAGCAGTGGGCCGCGGCCGGTATAAAGCTCCAGGATCGACACCAGGTCCGGCGCAAAGCTTTCCGCAAAATCTTTCAGTTTCTGCAGCCATTCTTCGGAGTCTACGAGGACACGCTCTATGTCGCGGTTGCTCAGGTCACGTATGACACGAACGGGCAAAGGCAGGTCCTCGTGGACGACGCGGCCACACGGGGATTCCGCGGCATCTCGATTGACGGTTTCCCAAAGACGATCCACATACAGCTTGTCGGTCCTCAGCGCGTCCAGCCCCGCGCCTTCGGCGGCAGTGCGGATGATGTAGCCGTGATCTGACTCTGCCGGTAGGAGGCTTTCCATAACTTCCTTGAGTCGGACACGCTCGGCCGCGTCCTCGATCCTGGCCGAAATCCCCAAGCCAGTCCCCACAGGCATCAGCACCAGGTAGCGCGACGGAATGGTTATAAATGTGGTCAGGCGAGCGCCTTTGTTGCCGATGGGTTCCTTGAGGATCTGCACCAGGATTTCCGCGCCTTCGCTGACCAACTCGCGAACGTTCGGTTGCGGCCGATCCTGCGTGTCCGTGGCCGGATTCTGCGGCAGCGCGATGTCTGACGCATGCAGAAAGGCCGTGCGTTCCAGACCAATGTCTACGAAAGCAGCCTGCATCCCGGGTAACACCCGGGAAACTTGCCCCTTAAAGATGTTACCGACGAGTCCGCGTCGTGAAGCGCGTTCAATCAGCAGGTCCCGCAAGACCCCGTCATCGACGACGGCGGCGCGCACCTCACGCGGTCTCACATTAATCAGAATTTCCTCGGTCATTGGTTTGGTCAGGTACCTAGAAACTTGTAGCCGAATTCCTGCAACAGGCGTGCCGTCTCAAACAGCGGCAGGCCCATGACGCCGGTGAAGCTGCCGCGTATTTCCACCACGAACAATGCCCCGAAACCTTGTATAGCATAGCCTCCCGCTTTATCAGCCGGTTCACCGGTGGCCCAGTACTGGTGCCGCTCGGCGGGGCTAATCTCGCGAAACCAGACCTCGGTGCTGCTGACCGTCACGGCCTCAGCTGCGGCGGACACGACGGCAACCCCTGTATGGACCCAATGCGAGCGCCCCGACAAGGCACCGAGCATGTCCACGGCATCATCGCGGTTCGCCGGCTTCCCCATAACGCGATCTCCGACCACTACCACGGTATCCGCACCCAGTATCGGGGCCGTTGGGCCGGAACGCGGTGGGTCCGCCTGCCGCGCCTTTGCGATCGCGAGCCGCCGCGCGTAAGCATCGGCCACCTCGCCGGCCGTGCGCTGCTCGTCGATGTCCGCGCACAGTATTCGCACCTCAAGACCCAGGCTCGCCAGCAAATCCCGACGCCGCGGCGATTGCGACGCGAGGTAGAGAAAGCCGCGCTGACCGGGCCGCGTCGGCATCATGCTCGAGGATAGGGGTGGCCCTGGAGCATCGTCCAGGCGCGGTACAACTGCTCGGCCACGACGACCCTGACCAGTCCGTGAGGCAAGGTCAGTGGCGACAGTGACCAGCAGAGATCGGCGCGCTGCTTGCATGCCGCTGACAAGCCGTCGGGCCCACCGATCACCAGCGCAATGCGCGGATGGCGCTGCAACCACTCCTGCAGCCTTGCTGCAAGTTCCGCCGAAGTCCATGGATCGCCAGCTTGATCCAGCGCCACCATCAGTTGTTGCTGTTTCATTCGACGCAACAGACGTTCGCCTTCTTTCTGGACCGCAGGTCCGGGACGGCCCTTGGAGGTGCGCGAAACCAGTGGTATTTCCTCAAGATCGAGACGGATGTCTCGCGGCATGCGTTGCTGGTAAACGCGAAACCCTTCGTAGACCCACTCTGGAAGGCGGGTGCCTATAGCAAGGATCGTGATTCGCATAGCAACAGCCGAATTCCGGTTTGAGCCTCCGGGGTCGCTGCGAACTTAATCCGCTCGCCTGACTGTTGCAGAGGGTTCAGTGCCCCAGAGATCCTCGAGCTTATAAAATTCGCGCGCGCGCCGTTGCATGATATGCACGACCACGTCCCGCAGGTCGACCAGAACCCATTCCCCACCTTCTTCACCCTCAACGCCGAGTGGTGGTTGGCCCGCTTTTTTCGCGTACTCAATGAGCCTGTCTGCAATGGAGCGAACGTGACGGTCCGATGTTCCGGTTGCAACAACCATGTGGTCGGTTATCGATGTTAGGCCGCGTACATCGAGCACCCGCACGTCGTGAGCCTGCAGTTCATCGAGTGCCGCGGCTGCCAGGTCAAGTAACTGCGGCTCAGGCATGGTAACGCTCCTTCGTCCCGAGTGATTGTTGCAGCTGCCCATAACACCCCGATTGCTCGATAATTGCCGCCACGGCATGCGGCAGCAGGAAACGCGGGTCACCGCCCTGACCGACCAAGTCGCGCACGCCGCTGGACGAAATTTCCAGTTGGGTCACTTCCTGAATATAAATGCGGCCACAGCGAGCTTCCTTGAGATCCGCGGCTCGGCCCGCTCCCCGACTAGCGAGAAAATCCCCGACCAGCCCCGCCCGGGGCGGTGACCAGCCCGGCCGATGCGCTACCACGACATGTGCCAGCGCCGGAATTTCCTGCCAACGGTGCCATTCGGGCAGGCCCAGAAATGCATCCATGCCAATCAGCAAACACAGTGCATCGTCGGGGTGCTCGTGTCGCAGACTTTCCAGTGTGTCGACTGAATAGGACGGCCCGGAGCGATTCAATTCCCGCTCGTCAGCGACAAATCCGGCTTGTCCGTCAATCGCGGCATTGATCATCTGCAGCCGTATGTCCCCGCCGGCGTGCGGCCGATGCTTGTGCGGCGGAATACCGCTGGGCACAAAATGCACCGCCGCAAGGTCCAGTATCGTCATCAATTCGAATGCCGTGCGCAGGTGACCAAAATGGATTGGATCAAACGCACCGCCGAATATGCCGATGGATCGCACAACCGGGTTAGTTCACGAACCGGCAACTGCCGCGCGCGCGGCCGGCGGTCTGGCAATCGCGAGCGTCAATTCGATCAGGGCATTCCACGGTTGGCCGAAGCGCGCGCCTTTGACAACGCGATCCACCTGACAGGCCTTCGTGACCAGCCCCTCGATACTGCCAGCCGTATGCCGCCGCAGGCACTCGCCGACCATGCCCTGACGAGATTTCCAGACACGAACTTTGGCTAGCGCCGCGGAGACCGAACGGCCCTGGTCCACGTGGCACTGTACCGCGACCAGCGTCTGGATCTCGCGGACCAGAGCCCACAGCGTCAGAGCCTCTGCCACCCCTTCGCGTTGCAGTCCCTGCAAGATCCTAATCGCCCGGCCGGCCTCCAGACCCATCGCGGCGTCGGCCAGTTGAAACACATCGAAGCGGGCGCTGTCGGCAACTGATTCCTTGACCGTGTCGACCGTGACCCGGCCACCGTCGGCCAATAACACCAGCTTGTCGATTTCCTGACGGGCGGCCAACAGATTCCCCTCGACCCTGCCCGCTAGCAGTTCCAGCGCCGCTTCATCGTATTGCAGTCCAGCAAGCTCGAGGCGCCGTCCGAGCCAGGCCGGTATTTTGTGGGTCGGCAGCGGTCGCACCGCGATCCACACACCGGCTGTCGCCAGCGCTTTGGCCCAGCGACTGCTGGCTTTGGCGGCATCCAGGTGCGGTGCTATGACCAGCAGCAGGGTGTCTGGCGGCGGGCTGTCGGCCAACTCAGCCAGAACCGCCGAGCCTTCCCGACCGGGCTTGCCGGTAGGCAGGCGGATTTCGATCAGCCGCCGCCTCGCAAACAACGAAAGGTTCTGGATCGACCCGGTCAGAGCGCGCCAATCAAACCCCAACGTCGCCACGTAGACCTCGCGTTCCTCGAATCCGGATTGTCGGGCGGCAGAGCGAATCTGGTCGACTGCTTCGGTAGCCTGCAAAGGTTCGTCGCCGGATATGAAATACAGGGGCGATAGGCGCTCGGAAAGGTGTTTGGGTAGCTGCTCGGGTGTCAGTTTCACGCTGTGGGAAGGCTGCGACCTTTTCGTCCATCATACACGCCCGCAGACGAATCCATCCACCGATTGGGGCTGGCCACGGACGGGTTGCTCAGCCAGGCAACCGGGTCCAGTCAATGGATTCCTCTTCGAGCAGGATCGGAATGCCGTTACGGATCGGGTACACCAGCCGGGCATCGCGGGCCACCAGGGCTTCGGGAAACTCTCCGCTCACGACCTGATCGGCGCTGTTTAGGGCTTTGCCGTCGCGGATGGCCTGATTCAGCTGTTCGAGTCGGGCCTGATCCAGGTATTCGAGCGGCTGATGGGTCACCGGGCAACAAATAATCTCCAGAAGCTTGCTGTCCATATGATTAAGTCGGCTTGGCTGCGGATCGGCTAAATGTTAGGTTATAATATAACAAAATGGCCGCCAGATCCTAGCCACCGGCACCCAACGATGACCAGTCAGACTGCTTCCGTAATCAGCAGATTCCTGCCCAGCACGCATGATCACAGCCGCTGTATCGAGACGGCGCTGGAACGCGCGGCGGCCATTTGCGATTTGCGGCGGTTGCGTTTGACGCCGATCCGGCGACGCGTGCTGGAGCTGATCTGGCGCAGCCATGCCCCGATAGGCGCGTACGCAATCCTCGGACAACTCACCCGAGACGGCCACAAGGCGATGCCGCCGACCGTGTACCGGGCGCTGGAATTTTTGAGTTCGGCCTCACTGGTGCACCGGCTGGACTCGTTGAATGCCTATATAGGTTGCGGCGACCCCAGCGAAGTGCACAACGGCCAGTTCTTTATTTGCCACAAATGCGAGTCGGTGGCTGAAATTCATGACACGGCAACGACCGGTTTGTTTGCCCGGCAGGCCGATACCTTGGGTTTTCACATCGAGGGCTCGCATATCGAGATCAGCGGGCTCTGCAGCCGGTGTGAAAAGAAAGAATCGTTAAGCGGCTAGAGACCAACACCAATGCCTACGCAGATCAGAAGACTACTGGATAGCCTCGCCGTGGCACTATCCGGCGTATGTGCCGTGCATTGCCTGGCGCTGCCTTTAATTGTCGTCGCGTATCCACTGGTGGGCTCTTGGTCGATGGATGAACTGGTGTTTCATCGATCGTTATTGATCGTGATCATCCCGGTCAGCCTGATCGCATTGTTGCTCGGCTATTGCACGCACCGCAGCCGGCAAGTTGCTGTGCTGGGTACGCTGGGCATCGCAATCCTGGCGCTGGTCGCAATGTCAGGTCACGAGTGGCTCTCGACGACTGGCGAACGGCTTGCAACGACCGCTGGTGGCTTAATTCTAGCCAGTGGTCATTTGATCAATGCGATCATTGCGCAGCGCTGCCGAACGATCTGATACATCGCCGCAGTTGCGGTTGTCGGTATCAATTCTTGGCACCGGCCTCGCTGCCGTAATCGCTACGCCACCAGCTGAATCGTTCCGGGACGGGATCGAATCCAGATGGCCCCAGCGGATGGCATCGCAGAATGCGGCGTATAGCCAACCAACTGCCACGGAGCGGACCAAAACGAACCACGGCTTGGCGCGCGTATTCGGAACAGGTGGGCAAAAACCGGCATCTCGGCGGGAAAAACGGCGATAGATAGCGCTGGTAGGCCCGAATCAACCGGTGCATTCTGCAGCATGCCCCTTAATTGCATCGATCATCGCATGCAAGCCGTTGCTGCGCGTCGGGCTTAGATGCTCATGTAAACCAATGGCGTTGATGAAGTCGGGCGGGGTAGCAACGATCTCCGCCGGCGACCTGCCGCTGTAAACGCGCATCAGAATTGCAATCAGACCGGACACGATGGCTGAGTCACTGATGGCGTGAAAATCGAGTCGGTCTGCACTCCGCTCCGCCTTCAACCAGACCTGGGACTGACAACCATGCAAGCGGTAGTCTTTCGTTTGCCATTCTGGCGGAAAGGGCGGCAGCTTCTTGCCCAGATCAATGATGTACTGGTAACGATCCATCCAATTATCAAATAACTGGAATTCGTCAACCAGCTCCAGCTGGGTCTGCTCGATCGTACTCATCACTCGCCGGACTAATCGTCGCCTTCCACCTGGTCGATCCGCCGCCAACTCGTGCCCTTGGGGCCGTCCTCGATTGCGATGCCTAAGTCCTTCAATTCAGCGCGGATCCTGTCGGCCCCTGAATAATCTCCATTGTCGCGCGCCGCTGCCCGCTGCACGAGCAGCGCTTCGATATCGTCGGCGCCCAGCGCGCCTTCGTCCCCGGCCGTGAACCACTCAGCCGGGTCAGCGCCGAGCAATCCGACCATTTCGGCACTGGCGCGCAACTGTCGGGCCAGCGACACGGCGGGCTTCGAATCGCCGGCGCGATTGATCTTTCGGGCCAAATCAAACAGCACCGCCAATGCCTTGGGCGTATTCAGATCGTCTTCCAGAGCCTCGATAAACTCCTCACTCGGCGTGGTCTTTGCCCCGTCATCCCGGCCGCTGACGTTGCGAAGGCTGGTATACAGTCGGTCAAGTTTACGCTGCGAATCGCGTAATACTGCGTCAGACCAGTCCAACGGCTGTCGGTAATGCGCGCCGAGCAGCGCCAGACGGATGGCCTCCCCGGAGCCCTGCTCCAGCAGTTCGTGGACGAGCACAATATTACCCAGTGACTTCGACATTTTCTCACTGTGCACGTTTACGAAGCCGTTGTGCATCCAGTAACGGGCAAAAATTTCACCATTGTGAGCACAGGCACTTTGTGCAATTTCATTTTCGTGGTGAGGAAAAATCAAATCGTTTCCGCCACCGTGGATGTCGATCATGCGTCCCAGGTGTTGCTCGGCCATAACCGAGCATTCTATGTGCCAGCCCGGTCGTCCCCTGCCCCAAGGACTATCCCAACCGGGGAGTTCCCGCGTCGATGGCTTCCAGAGAACGAAATCACCAGGGTCTTCCTTGTAAGGGGCAACCTCCACGCGCGCGCCATCAAGAAGTTGGCGGCGGTCGCGGTGAGACAGCTGTCCATATTCCGGGTAAGAACCCACTCGGAACAATACGTGACCTTCCTCTGCGTACGCATGGCCGCTTTCGATCAATGCGGCGATCATCGCGAGCATCGCCGACACGTGTTGGGTGGCGTAGGGTTCGATATCCGGGGGCAGCACACCCAGCGCATGCATATCGTCGTGATAGGCACTGACATTTTCAGCGGCGATCTCGGCGATCGGCACACCCGCTTTCTCTGCTGCTGCATTGATCTTATCGTCTATATCGGTAATGTTCCGGACATATACGACAGAGAAACGCGTGCGCAAAAACCGGACCAGCACATCGAAAATCACTGCCGGTCGGGCGTTGCCTATATGCGGGCGACTGTAGACCGTTGGTCCGCAGACGTAGACGGACACGCGCTTAGGATCCGCGGGAAGGAATTCCTCCTTTCGCCGCGTCAGCGTGTTGTACAGAGATAGGCTCATCAACCATTCCAGTCAAGTAGCCCGTTATAATAGCAATTTTAGGGCTAAGCCAAGCAGCGCCACCACGACCCGCGAAGTTCTTCCGGCAGCTGCATCAGCGGAGAATCAATTGTGAATCCCACGGAGATGTTCGGCAAACGCGTAAGCGTCGAACAGGTCGAAGAAGGCACCGATCTGGCGCCCCGATTCGACGACGATGGCCTGATTCCGGCGGTGACAACGGATTTTGAATCGGGCGAGTTGTTAATGCATGCCTACATGAATGCCGAGGCACTGACCCGTACCATCGCAACCGGCGAGGCCTATTACTTTAGCCGCAGCCGTCAGGCTATATGGCACAAAGGTGCCACCAGCGGCCTGATCCAAACGGTGCGAGAACTGCTGATCGACGATGATCAAGACTGCGTTTGGCTGCGCGTTGAAGTCGCCGGCGGCGCAAGTTGCCATGTCGGCTACCGTTCATGTTTTTATCGGCGTATTCCCCAACGCACTGCCGACCCCTCCGGTGCCACGCCGGTGCAGCTTGAGTTCACCGATGTCGAGAAAGTTTTCGATCCGGAAAAAATCTACAAAGATGCGCCGAATCCGACCAAGCTCTGAGTGTTCTGTCAGCGCCGCTTGCGTTTCCGGCGTCGCGGACGAGTGTCCAGGCTTCGCGTCTCGGGCAGGCGCACCCAAGTAAATAGGAACTCAATACTTCCGATGAAGATCAGCAGGTAACCACCCAGCTCAATAAATTCCTCCGCTGCCATCTTGGCCACGCGCGCGTAAGCGTCGCCCATAATGGCCTGCCACAGTGATTCATTACCAACGATCAACGAATACGGGACCAGCAAAAGCATTCCGCCGAAAATTATGGCCAGACCGACGGAGGGCCAAGTCCGCCTCCAACCGATCAAGTAGCGCTTGCGATGCCGGTAGATGTAAACCGTAGCCAGCGCCAGAACAATTGTGCAGAGGACCTGCCAAAGATTATCGGTTGCATACCGGTCGAGAAAAAAATCCAGTTCCCGGATAAACCCGATCAGGAACAATGCAATAAACCCGACGCACATTGGCCGGCGCAATCGATCGCGGATGGCTACCCATGCAAAGATGCCCGCGGACAGCAGTAGTAGTAGATGCTGTAACTGCTCTACCGGTGAGAATTCACTGGTTCCAAGCGTGTCTTCTTCGCCGACAACAAAATTGAGCAGCAGCCCTCCTGGCCAGCGCAGTGCCACCCACAGCAAACCAGCTGCAGCACCAGCTATGAGAGTCGCGTAGGCGAAATAGCGCAGCAGGACCTTCAGCATCCCGGATTGCCGGTGCTGCGCTGCTGTGAATCCGCATCGTCAATCCTGGCTCTCATCATCGAGCCTCGTCAGCTGTCTGGTGACACTGCGCACAAAATCGTCGGCAATCGCCTCGCGCAGGATCTGCTCTTCGGATGCCTTACCCAATACTTCTGTTTCGTCATAAGCATAATCTTTGGTCTGGACCAGGCTCTGTTCTGGAAGCACCTCTTTGCCTTCTATGCTGACCGAATACCGGACAATGTAGAAGACGTCATACTCCTCCGGGACATTGCGGGGCGAGACCGAAAGAATGCGCTGACCCGTCTCATCGTGCAGTATTCGCACCACGGTGGTTGCTTCTCCGGGGGCCCTGGTGACGCGGACGCCGCCATTTGAGAGCGCCGCACTGAGCTTTCTGTAGAACACGGTGTATTGATCGGCCGCTTCCAGATAGGTCACCGCCATCGCCGGCGGATATTCACCCGTTGTCTGCAGTTGAAAACCGCAGCCGGTCGTTACCACCAGGCACAACGCGCTCACTACTGCGCGAAATTCAGACCACGACATTTACCAGCTTCCCAGGGACAACAATCACTTTTCGGATTTCTCGGCCATCGACAAATCGTTTGACTTTGACGTCCTGCAGCGCCGCATCCTGCAATGCCTGTTCACTGGCGCCAGCAGCAACGGTCAACCGGGCCCGCAGCTTGCCGTTGACCTGGACGACGATTTCAACAGACTCCGCTATCCGGGCCTGCGCATCGGCAGTCGGCCAAGACTCATCAGCAATAGCGGTCTTATTGCCGAGCTCCTGCCAGAGCACGTGACAGATGTGCGGCACGATGGGCGACAGAATCAGTACCGAACTCTCGATCGCTTCGTGGATTAAGAACCGGTCCTGCGCGTCCCTTAGCTCGTACTTGGCCACGGCGTTCAGCAACTCCATGACTGCCGCAATTGCCGTATTGAAGGTATAGCGCCGCCCGATGTCGTCGCTGACTTTGGCAATCGTGTCATGTACGAGACGCCGCAGGTCTTTTTGCCGTGCATCCAAGCGGGCAACATCCAGATCCGGTGGCTCTCCAACCGAGTCAGCAATGTGGTCGTACACCCGGCGCCAAAGCCTCCGCAGAAAGCGATATGCGCCCTGCACACCTTCGTCCGACCATTCGAGCACGTGCTCCGGTGGCGCTGCAAACATCACGAATAAACGCACCGTGTCGGCACCATATTTGGCAATCAAATCTTCAGGGTCGACGGTGTTGCCCTTGGACTTGGACATCTTTGCCCCGTCTTTTAGCACCATTCCCTGCGTCAGAAGTCGCGTGAACGGTTCATCACTACTGACCAACCCTACGTCACGCATGACCTTGTGATAGAACCGCGCATACAGCAGGTGCAGGATCGCATGCTCTATCCCCCCGATGTACAGATCCACCGGAAGCCAGTAATCGGCTCGCTGATCGAGCATGGCACTGTGATTATCCGAAGAGCAGAACCTGGCGTAATACCATGAGGATTCCATGAACGTATCGAAGGTGTCGGTTTCGCGAGTCCACTTTTCCCCAGTGTCCGGATCAGTGATCTCGAAAAATTCCGGCATCTTCTTGATCGGCGAGCCCGCACCGTCGAAGCTGACGTCCTCGGGAAGTACCACGGGCAAGTCTGCATCCGGAACCGACATCCGTTCGCCGGTAGGAGAATTGATCACTGGAATCGGCGCACCCCAGTAGCGCTGCCGTGAAACCAGCCAGTCTCGCAATCGATAGTTCACCCGCCGCTTGCCGCGCCCCTGCGCCTCTAAGTCGGCGGCCATCGCGTCGAAGGCTTCCGCCGACGTCAACCCGTCATATTTGCCGGACGACACCAGTACACCTTGTTCCACGAAGGCACATTCGTCCAGGTTGCATTCCTGTTCCGGGGCGGCTGGTGCGATCACCTGCTTGATCGGCAAGTCGTAAGCCTTGGCGAATTCATAGTCCCGCTGATCATGCGCTGGCACAGCCATAACAGCACCGGTGCCGTAACTGATCAGTACAAAATTGGCGACCCAAACGGGAATTTGTTCCCCCGTCACCGGGTGCGCCGCGTTAATGCCCAACGGCATGCCCTGCTTTTCGATGGTCGCGACAGCAGCTTCAGATACGGCACTGCGTTGACACTCGGCAAGGAATGCCTGCACCTTCGGGTTGCCGGCCGCGGCTTCGATCGCCAGCGAATGCTCTGGTGCAACCGCCATGTAACTGACGCCGAGCAGGGTGTCAGGCCGGGTCGTGTACACGCGCAGCACCTGATCGGTGTCTTCGACCGGGAAGGCGACTTCGACGCCTTCGGAGCGACCAATCCAGTTGCGCTGCATGATCTTGACCGGCTCCGGCCAGTCCAGCTCGTCCAGTTCGGTCAGCAGCTCCTCGGCGTAGTCGGTGATGCGCAGGAACCATTGCGGAACTTTACGGCGTTCGACCAGCGCTCCCGATCGCCATCCCCGCCCGTCGATGACCTGTTCGTTGGCGAGCACAGTCTGGTCCACCGGGTCCCAGTTAACGACCGCCTCGGCCTTATAAGCCAGGCCCTTGTCCAGCATGCGGCCGAACAACCACTGCTCCCATCGATAGTATTGGGAATCGCAGGTCGTTAGTTCGCGGCTCCAGTCGTACCCGAAGCCCAGACGCTTCAGCTGCGCCCGCATATATACGATGTTCTCTCGCGTCCATTCCGCCGGCGGCAGGCCGTGCTTTATCGCGGCCCCTTCCGCCGGCAGGCCAAACGCATCCCAACCCATTGGCTGAAGCACGTTCTTGCCGAGCATTCTCTGGTAACGGGAGATGACATCCCCGATCGTGTAATTGCGGACGTGGCCCATGTGCAGCCGCCCGCTCGGATACGGAAACATGCACAGGCAATAGAACTTTTCCTGATCGGGAGCTTCGACTGCTTTGAAGCTGTCGTTGTGCTCCCAATACTGCTGGACCTGTGCTTCTATTTCGTGTGGCTTGTAGAGCTGGTCCGTCAACAGAAAAATAACCGGGGCTAGGAAAACAGACGGGCAGGATACACCAAGGTGGTACCGCACCGCATTGGCGCGGATGAAAGAGCCTCAGCGCCGACGACGTCGGCCGATTCCGGCAACCAGCACCAGGATCAGCAGGGTGGCCGCCGCGATCGGCCAGTTGCCGGTGCGAACGTAGGGTGTTGTCCCGGTGTGCGGTCGCACGACGCCGGTCAAGACGCCGGGCTCGAACTGCGGGATCGTCGCCTGAACGTTTCCGTCGGGAGCAATCAAAGCCGTGATGCCGGTATTGGTGGCGCGCAGCATGTGGCGCCCGGCTTCGAGAGCACGCATGCGTGCCATTTGCAGATGCTGGTGAGGGGCGATGGAGTCACCAAACCATGCGTCGTTACTGACGTTAACGAGTAGTCCGGCGCCTGGCAGGAACACCAGCTGTTCAGCACCGAAAGCCACCTCGTAGCAAATACTGGGCGCAATGGCGACGTTTTTTACCATCAACGGACGCTGATCGGCCGGTCCAGCCGTCGTGGTTTCGTACGGCAGGTTCACCAGTCGCATCCATTCCCTGACGAATCCCGGAACCGGAAAATACTCGCCGAAAGGAACGAGATGACGCTTATAGTAGTCGCCCGGTGGATCCCCCAGCGCCAACAGCGTATTGCGATATTGATCGTGCTCGACGTCATAGGACAGGATTCCCGTCAACAGTTGCGTATCGAGCTCCACCATCTGCTCCGTCATGGCGTCGAGAAACGGCCGCACCTGTTCGGGTACAGCCGGTATGGCCGCCTCCGGCCAAATGATCAGATCCTGAGCTTCGAGATCCAGGCTCATTCCGGCATAGGTCCTTAACGTAGGCAGACGTTGCGAGGGCAACCACTTCAGCACCTGCGGAATCGCCCCCTGAATCATTGCGACCTTCAATTCTTCAGAACCCGGTGCGGTCCACGCAACCGTTCGCAGTAGCGCGGACAGGATCAGGACAACGGCCAGGATCGCGGCCGCCGCGGCCCGGGTAACCCGGCTGCCATAGATGGCCCACGGAATCAGGCCGGCCAGCACTACCGTGATCCACGACACCGCGTATATGCCGGCCACCGGCGCCCAGGCGGCGAGCGGGGTATCAATCTGGCTATATCCGATGCTGAGCCACGGGAATCCTGAGAACAGCCAACTTCGCAGCCACTCCACCAGCGTCCAGGCAGCCGGTACGACCAGAAGCCAGCGGACTGCTCCTTCGGTCGGCGCTATTCGATTGCTGAGCCAGGCGCAGCCGGCGAGATACAGTGCCATGCTCAGCACCAGGCCCGCCATCATCACCAGCACGACCGGCAGCGGCGCGCCACCCAGCAATTTGAGGCTGATGAATAGCCAGTAGGTGCCGAAGGCAAACGCACTGAACCCAAAGCAGAAGCTGCGCAGCGCCGCCTCGCGAGCGTCCTGGCCCACCCACAGCAGGAAAAGACCGCCCAGCGACAGTGGCGCCAGCCAAAACCAGTTGAACGGCGCAAACGCGATTGGCAGCAGCAGCCCCAAACCAGCTGCGGCCCATCGTCCGCCGACGCGCGGCGCGGTGAAGATATTCAATGTCCGCCGGCCCGGTTCACTCCGAGTGAACCGGCTCCGATTCGCGAATGACTTCGAAACTGTGGATGCGCCGTCGGTCCGCCTGAATGATCCTGAATCGTATCCGGCCGATTGCGATGCTCTCCCCCCGACGCGGCAAACGGCCGAATTCGTGCATCACCAAACCGCCAACCGTGTCAAAGGCCTGATCATCCATCTGAACTTCGAAATATTCATTGAAATCCTCTATCCGTGTCAGTGCCATCACCTGGTGGCGATTGCCATCCAGCTCCTGAATCGGTTCGACCTCTTCCGGATCGTGCTCATCGTCTATGTCGCCAACAATCTGTTCCAGTACGTCTTCGATCGTCAACAGTCCGGCGGTCCCGCCGTACTCATCCACAACGATGGCGATGTGATTGCGGCTAATACGAAATTCCTGGAGCAATGCGTCCAGCCGTTTGCTTTCCGGAATGAAAGTCGCCGGGCGCAACGCTTGCTCTAAATCGAACTGTTTACCAGGAGATTCGACGAAAAAGCGGAGCACGTCTTTAGCCAGCAAAATACCCAACACCTCATCCCGATCCTCGCCGATAACCGGAAAACGCGAGTGCCCGCGGTCGATGATCGTCTGCAGCAGTTCATCCATCGGTGCATCGTGCTCAAGGACCACCATGTGTGATCTCGGGACCATGACCTCCCGCACTTGCATTTGCGATACCTGGAGCACCCCCTGCAGCATCGTCAACTCGTTTTTGTTCAGCGCCTCCCGCCAGCGGACATGCTCAAGCAACTCCTGCAGCTCATCTCTGCTGGCAGCCCCACCTTTGAGCATTTTGCGAATGCGGCTGTACCAGCTTGGCCTGGGAGCTTCGGTCGATTCGTCTTGCATAAGAGAACTCCGCTGTCGTGATTCAACAACGCTGTTCGGAGACGACCACGCCCGCCGCGTAAGGATCGGGTATTCCAAGTTCCCCGAGTATCTTTACTTCCAGTTCCTCCATGCTACGCGCGCTTTCTGCGTCGTCGTGGCAAAACCCGAGCAAATGCAATGTGCCATGCACCACAAGATGGGCCAGGTGGGCATCACGAGCTTTGTGCTGCTCGGCCGCCTCACGCTGAACCAGTGGCAGGCAAATAACGATATCGCCAAATTCTTCGCCGGCCTCCTTCGGGAGAAATTCCTGATTGGCGGCGCCCGGAAACGCAAGCACGTTGGTCGGGCAGGCTTGTTGCCGAAAGGCGAAGTTCAAGTGCTGGCTCTCAGCCTCGTCGACCATGCGGACAGTGACACAACAGTCATTCAGTAATTCCCCGGAGCCACTGAATTCGCAGGCGGTATTGACCCACCGCGCCACGCACTGCGCCCCCGGCGCCTCGTCGGTGGCGTCGGGAGCCAGCTGCAATTCCACTTTTAGCTTGTTGGTCATTTGAGACGCACAGAAGCGGACGGACTCAATCAGTCTCGCCGGCATCATCCTGCAGTGACTGTTCGCCAGCATCCCCGGGCTTAGTCCAAGCGTTCGTTGCATCGAGCCCCTCGTAGGCTTCCACGATGCGCTGGACCAGCGGATGGCGAATCACGTCCCGGGACGAAAAAAACGTAAATGCAACCCCCGGGATACGATCAAGCACGCGGATGACGTGACGCAGGCCTGAAGTCTGATTCCGAGGTAGGTCCACCTGTGTAATATCCCCGGTCACGACGGCCCGGGATCCAAACCCCATCCGGGTCAGGAACATTTTCATCTGCTCGACAGAGGTGTTCTGGGCCTCGTCAAGAATCACGAAACTCTCGTTCAGAGAGCGTCCACGCATGAACGCCAGTGGCGCAATCTCGATCACATTCCGCTCTATCAGCTTGGCCACCCGGTCAAAACCGAGCATCTCGTACAACGCGTCGTATATCGGTCGCAGATAAGGGTGCACTTTCTGCGACATGTCGCCCGGCAGGAATCCCAGACGCTCGCCCGCCTCCACGGCAGGCCGCACGAGCACTATGCGCCGAACGTGTTCCTGCTCCAGCGCCTCGACGGCGCTGGCGACCGCCAGATAGGTTTTGCCGGTGCCGGCCGGGCCAATCCCGAAACAGAGGTCCCGCTCCCGCATACTGCTCAGATAGTCGCGTTGATTGGGGCCCCTGGGACGGATCTGCAGGCGCCGTGTCTTAATCATCTGACTGTCCTGCGCCGCCGCATCGTCGCCTGTTTCGTCGGCCACCGATGATTCCTGCAGGCAGACATGGACCCGCTGCGGGTCCAGTTGCTCGTCGCCCGCCATAACGTAAAGCTCACGCAAAACCCTGGCGCCGGCCCGGGATGACTGTTCAGGCCCGATGATTTTGAAGTGGTTGCCGCGATTGCTGATATGCACTCCCAGCCGCCGTTCGATTTGACGAAGGTGTTCGTCGAATTGCCCGCAGAGGTTTGCCAGTATCCGGTTATCCGCCGGCTCCAACAGTAATTCCTGGGTTTCTGTGACAGCGTTCAAGTGGTGTCGGTACTCCTATCGGAACAGTTCAATCAAGCAGCCTTGGGAATTAAACGAGCGCGCAGGGAATTGGGTAGTGCTTCGGTGATCCGGACGTCGACAAACCGGCCTAGCAGTTCGTGGCTGCCGTCAAAATTCACCCACCGGTTGTTTTCAGTCCGGCCAGCTAGTTGCTGTGTATCTTTCTTGGATGGGCGTTCAATTAGCACCCGCTGCAGCGAACCAATCATGCTCTCGCTGATTGCCATGGCCTGCAAGGACAATCGATCCTGAAGCGCTGCCAGGCGCTGGTGTTTGCGTTCAATGGATGTGTCGTCGGGGAACGTGGCTGCCGGAGTACCGGGTCGCGGGCTATAGATGAAGCTGTATGACTGATCGAAACCCACGTCGGCGACCAGCTTCATCGTGGCGCTAAAGTCGTCTTCCGTTTCGCCAGGAAACCCGACGATGATGTCTGTGGACAAGCTGATATCGGGCCTGACCACCCGCAGACGACGAATTTTCTGCTTGTACTCCAATGCTGTGTAACCGCGTTTCATTAACGCGAGAACACGGTCCGAACCGCTCTGTACCGGCAAATGCAGGTAGTTGGCAAGCTTTGGCACCTGGTCGTAGGCCTGTATCAGACGATCACTGAACTCCAGCGGATGGGACGTAGTAAATCGAATTCTTTCAATCTCGTCGATCGCGTTGACATAGTGAACCAAAGTGGCCAGATCTGCTGTTTGGCCGTCGTGCCTGCGCCCACGGTAGCCGTTGACGTTTTGTCCGAGTAAGGTCACTTCTTTGACGCCTTGGTCCGCCAGTTGAAGAATCTCGGCGACAACATCGTCCAACGGCCGGCTGATCTCTTCGCCGCGCGTATATGGAACGACACAAAAGCTGCAATACTTGCTGCAACCTTCCATTATCGAAACAAAAGCGGTTGGGCCGACTGCCCTGGGTTCGGGCAATTTGTCGAACTTTTCGATCTCAGGAAAACTAACGTCTACGACCGGCTTACCGCGCTGACGAAATTCGTCGAGCATGTCCGGCAATCGATGCAGCGTCTGGGGGCCAAAGACGAGATCAACAAACGGCGCACGCGCTACAATCGCCTCCCCCTCCTGGCTGGCAACACATCCACCAACACCAATTACGAGGTCCGGGTTCGTGAGTTTCCACTGACGCCAACGTCCCAGCAGCGAAAATACCTTTTCCTGTGCCTTTTCCCTCACCGAACAGGTATTCAATAAAAGAACACTTGCTTGCTCGGGATCGTCAGTCGGCTCCAAGCCGTGACTCTGGCGCAGTACGTCCACCATCTTGCTGGTGTCGTACTGGTTCATCTGACACCCAAAGGTTTTTATATATAACTTGCCTGGCATAACCAGGTAACCTGTCGCCCCCACCGTACTGCCGTCTTCATATCAGACCAAATCAGCCTAGCGTATGAAGCCAAGACTTTCCAGCTTGACGAAAATACGGTGGGCAGCAAGCTCAGGATGAAGGCCGACGGTGTCGATTCTGAGCTCCGGACTTTCGGGCTCTTCGTATGGATCGCTGATTCCGGTAAACTCCTTGATGATTCCAGCACGCGCTTTGGCATACAGACCTTTGCGGTCGCGTTCCTCACAGACTTCCAGCGGTGTCGCCACGTGGATTTCCAGAAATCCGCCGCGAGCTTCGACAATTTCCCGCACCCGTTGCCGGGTTGCCGCATAAGGCGCAATCGGGGCGCAAATAGCGATGCCACCACTCTTGGTGATCTCGCTGGCGACATAGCCAATGCGAAGGATGTTCAGATTCCGGTGTTCTCGTGAAAATCCCAACTCGCTGGACAGGTTCTTTCGGACAATATCCCCGTCGAGCAGCGTCACACTTCGACCACCGTTTTCAAGCAGTTTGATTAACAGCGCGTTGGCGATGGTCGACTTGCCCGAGCCAGAAAGGCCAGTGAAAAAAACCGTGAACCCTTGCCGGTGACGCGGGGGATAGGACTTGCGCAGTTCCTCAACGACTTTTGAATAGGAAAACCATTCCGGTATGTCGAGGCCTTCCTGCAACCGTCGACGAAATTCGGTACCGGAAATGTCCAGGACCTTTTGATCAGGCGTGGTTTCATCGATCGGCACGTACTGAGCCTTGTCCTCGACGTACACCATGTGCCGAAACGGCACCATGCTGATGTCCAGTTCCTGCTCGTGGGTTCTGAACAGCTCCTGGGCGTCGTACGGGCCGTAAAACGGCTCGCCGTTCGAATCCATGCCTGGTCCAGCGTGATCACGACCAACAATGAAGTGGGTGCAACCGTAGTTCTTGCGAATAATTGCGTGCCAAACGGCTTCGCGTGGGCCTGCCATTCGCATCGCCAGATTCAAAAGGCTCAACGTGGTCGTTTGTTCGGGATATTGCTCCAGAATATGCTCGTAGCAGCGCACCCGCGTGTAGTGATCGATATCTCCGGGTTTGGTCATTCCGACGACCGGCTGAATCAGAAGGTTCGCTTCGTTGTCCCGCGCAGCACGAAAGGTCAGTTCCTGATGTGCGCGATGCATCGGATTGCGCGTCTGAAAGGCGACCACCTTGCGCCAGCCGAGTTTGCGAAACCGGCCGCGCAATTCGGCAGGCGAATCGCGCAGCAGTTTGAAGTCATAGTACGTGGGCGGTTCCACCCCGGTCAGGCGCCCGCCGATGTAGACCGGCCCTGCGTGCTCTATCAGGTAATGGACCGCGGGATGCGTCGGGTCTTCGGTGCCGAAAGCCTGCCGCGCTTCCGCGGCTTTATCGGGAGTCCATATATCCGCGACCTCCAGCGTCGCAATTAAAACGCCTTCGCGGTCCCGGAGCGCGATGGATTCACCCTGTTCGAGCGCGCCTGCAAATTCTTCGCTGACATCCAGCGTGATGGGAATCGGCCACAGTATGCCGCTCGGCAGTCGCATGTCTTTGAGGACACCATCGTATTCTTCACGGGTCAGAAACCCCTCGAGTGGCGAGAACGCACCGTTCAGAATCAATTCAATATCGCAGGCCTGACGATCCGTGAGATCCCAGGAATTGAAGTCCCGGGCGGATAATTTCATCTCTTCCGCTGCCGCTTCGCTGACGTAAAGCTGCTTCAGCTCGCCACCGTGCGGCTCTTTAAATGCTCCCACCAATCAACTCCCTGCTTAAAACATTATCCATTTGTCGATAAAAAATCGGCGCACCGGACAAGGTGCGCCGCGCGGTCATTCGGCCGGGGTGCCCGGCTGATTGGGATTCTAGAACGGTATGTCGTCTTCGAATTCTTCTGCCGGGGCTGCTGCCGGCGCAGGCGCCGGTGCTGCCGGCGCAGGCGCCGGAGCTTCAGAGCGGGAAGATGGGGTCGCGGCTGGTGCACCGGCCCCCGGTCGACCACCCAGCATCTGCATCTGGTCGGCATTTATCTCGGTGGTCCAGCGGTCATTTCCTTCGCGATCCTGCCACTTGCGCGTGCGCAGCCTACCTTCGATGTAGACCTGCGACCCCTTGCGCAGGTATTCGCCGGCAATCTCCGCAAGTCGGCCGAAAAACACGATGTTGTGCCATTCCGTGCGTTCCTGCTGATCGCCCGTCTCCCGGTCTTTCCAAGCCTCAGTGGTCGCAATCCGGCAGTTGGTTACCGCCGAACCGCTGGGCATGTAGCGGGTATCGGGATCGGCACCCAAGTTGCCGATTAATATCGCTTTATTGACACCGCGCGCCATGGCGATCCCCTCCGAGAGGCTGTTTAATTGTTGAGTTTCCTGCCCTTAGCCGGAGCAGGGGCTGCATATTGTATGCCCACTCGCCACAAAAGACACGCCGAATTCCCGCGCGTTCGTGCAGATCGAACTCTGGCATTCGAAGCACGGCCGCCGGTCGGGACACCCCGCGTGCCAACGGCGCTGACGTCCAGCAGCGGAACGGTTTGGGTTTACCCGGCGAAAAACCGTATATTAGAGAGTTTGTTTCCAGTCAGGCCTAAACAATGCGGTATATCAGCATCCGGGGCGCCAAAACCCATAACCTGCAGAACATCGACGTCGATTTGCCGCGCGACCAGCTGATCGTCATCACGGGCCTGTCGGGATCCGGAAAGTCATCGCTGGCCTTCGACACGATCTATGCCGAGGGTCAGCGACGTTATGTTGAATCGCTGTCTGCTTATGCGCGGCAATTCCTTTCGATAATGGAAAAACCCGAGGTCGATCATATAGAAGGCCTGTCACCGGCAATCTCCATCGAACAGAAATCCACTTCACATAACCCCCGGTCCACGGTTGGCACCGTCACTGAGATTTACGATTATCTGCGCTTGCTGTACGCCCGGGCGGGCCGGCCATGCTGCCCGGACCACGGCAATAACCTCACGGCGCAGACAGTTGGCCAGATGGTCGACCAGGTTCTGAGCTTGCCCGAGCAAACCCGCCTGATGTTGCTGGCCCCGGTGGTCCATGAACGCAAGGGCGAGCACGTCCAGCTACTGGCCGACCTCAGAACGCAGGGGTTCGTGCG
Organism: Gammaproteobacteria bacterium; assembly: GCA_027293165.1. Taxonomy (GTDB): domain Bacteria; phylum Pseudomonadota; class Gammaproteobacteria; order Steroidobacterales; genus JAPUGB01. Next base: position 18,553 of record JAPUGB010000048.1, on the reverse strand, counting down.
GGCCCGCATCGACGGCGAAATCTATGAACTGGACGATCCGCCTAAGCTCGATCTGCGAAAAAAGCACAGCATCGAAGTGGTGGTCGATCGGTTCAAAGTGCACGAGGATCTGCGATTGCGTCTGAGCGAATCGTTCGAAACGACCTTGAAACTCGCCGATGGCGTCGCACGGGTTGCCTACATGAATGATCCGGAGCAGGCGGAACTGGTGTTTTCGGATAAGTTTGCCTGCCCGGTCTGCGGTTACAGCATTGCAGAACTCGAGCCGCGGCTGTTTTCGTTTAACAACCCGGTCGGCGCTTGCCCAACCTGTGACGGGCTGGGTGAGCGGCAGTTTTTCGATCCCGACCGGGCGGTCCGGCAACCTCATCTAAGCCTGGCCGGCGGCGCGGTGCGCGGCTGGGACCGGCGCAATTCCTACTACTCGCAGGTCATTCGCAGCCTGGCGAAACATTACAAATTCGATATCGAGGCACCCTACGAATCACTGAGTGAGGACATTCGCAAGATTGTGCTTTTCGGTAGCGGTAAGGAAAAAATTAAGTTCGTTTACAAGACATCGCGGGGCACCAGCTTCCGGCGCACACACCGTTTTGAAGGGATTATCCCGAACCTCGAGCGCCGTTACCGCGAGACCGAGTCCGGCAGGGTTCGCGAAGAACTGGCCAAGTATTTGAGTGTGCAAGCGTGCCCGGAATGTAACGGCACCCGGCTGAATACCGGGGCTCGCAACGTGTTTGTAAGCCAGCGCGCGCTGCCGGAGGTGACGGGCATGTCCGTAGCGGACGCCCTGGAATTCTTTTCCGGGCTCGAACTCCCCGGATCAAGGGGCAAGATTGCCGAAAGGATAGTCAGGGAGATTGCAGAGCGATTGCGATTCCTGGCCGACGTCGGTCTCGAGTACCTGACGCTGGATCGCAGTGCTGATACCTTGTCGGGCGGCGAAGGGCAGCGCATTCGGCTGGCCAGCCAGATAGGATCGGGTCTCGTCGGCGTCATGTACATTCTTGATGAACCGTCGATCGGGTTACACCAGCGCGACAATAAGCGGCTGTTGAACACGTTGATGCGGCTGCGCGACCTCGGCAATACGGTGATCGTGGTCGAACACGATGAAGAAGCCATTGTCTCCAGTGATCATGTTCTCGACCTGGGCCCCGGCGCCGGCATTCATGGCGGTCGGGTGGTGGCGCAGGGAACCCCCGATGACATCAAGGCCAATGCGGCCTCTTTGACGGGTCAATATCTGTCGGGCCACCGGCGGATTCCGTTGCCCGATCGGCGGGTAGACGCCGACCCTGAGCGCGGCATCGACATTGTCGGGGCACGGGGCAACAACCTGAAATCCATCGATGTGCGAATTCCAACCGGCGTCATGACCTGCATCACCGGGGTTTCCGGATCCGGAAAATCCACGCTGATCAACGATACGCTGTACCGCGTAGCCGCGGAGCAGATCAATAGCAGCAGCCATACTCCGGCGCCGTGCGTACGCGTCGATGGACTGGGCTGGATCGACCGCGTCATCGATATCAGCCAAAGCCCGATTGGGCGGACTCCGCGGTCGAATCCGGCAACCTACACAGGCTTGTTTACGCCGATACGGGAACTGTTTGCCGGCACCCACGAAGCCCGGTCACGCGGTTACCGGCCCGGACGGTTCAGCTTCAACGTCAAGGGCGGTCGCTGTGAGGCCTGCCAGGGTGACGGTATGATTTGCGTGGAAATGCACTTTCTGCCGGACATCTACGTGTCCTGCGACGTGTGCAGGGGCAAACGATACAACCGGGAAACCCTGGAAATCCGCTACAAGGGCGAGAACATTCACGAAGTGCTGGACATGACCGTCGAGACGGCGCTTGCCCTGTTCACCAACGTACCGGTCGTCGCCCGCAAACTGCAAACTCTGATGGATGTTGGTTTGTCGTACATCAAGCTCGGCCAAAGCGCGACCACGCTGTCCGGAGGCGAGGCACAACGTGTCAAGCTGGCCAAGGAATTGTCGAAGCGCGCGACCGGTAGTACGCTTTACATTCTCGATGAGCCGACCACAGGCTTGCACTTCCACGACATTGCCCAGTTGTTGACGGTTCTGCATCGACTGCGCGATCAGGGCAACACCGTTGTCGTCATCGAACACAATCTCGATGTCATCAAAACGGCTGACTGGATCATCGACCTCGGACCGGAGGGCGGCGACGGCGGCGGCGAAGTCATTGCCGAAGGCACGCCGGACGATGTGGCGAGCGTCGCTGGCTCCTACACGGGTCGGTACCTGGCGCCTCTGCTGGAACGGCAAGCCGGACCCACCAGGAAACGCACGCGCAAGAAGAAAACCGGCTGAATCAGTCGGCCGCGGCCCGATTGCCACGCAGCAGCATTGCGATCCCGCCGACAAACAGCACCAGCATCAGCAGCATCACGAGCGGATGATCGGCCGGTGCTTGCCAGTATTCCGGGAACATGCCGAAGAACGCGGCGACCTCAGCTAAAGACCAGACGACGACCGACACCGGAATGGCATAGCGAAAGGCCTCGCCCACCCGCCGGCGACGCAGCAACTGCCAGATCAGGTACGCGGACCACAGGCACATGGCCGCGTAGAACGGCGTTCCAAGCCAACCACCGAGAAACAGGAACAGCAGGAATATCCCCCACTGAACGAATACGGTCTCCATCGCCGCGATCCGCGCGTAGCTGCGGCGCAGACCCGGTGTCGGGTCGCCCGGGGACCAGTGTATGAGCCGCAGACAAAAGCGCATGAACAAACACTTGGTCTCGCGGTTCATCAGACCGTACAACAGCAGCATCGCCAGCATGATCGACAGCGACGACATCAGGAGCGCATATCGCCCTCCCAATGGGAAACCACCGAAGTCCACCGGTGGAACGCTGAACCAGTCGGCGAAAAACCGCAGCGGTCCGTCAAAAAAACCGCGCCAAATCAGCAAACCGCCTATAAAGCCGGCGATGCTGGCCCGGTTTTCCTCCGCTGTCAGGTGCGTTGCGACCAGCAGGACTCCGGCCACGCCGACGACGGCGAATCCGACGATCGCCCAGTCGCCCAGCCATGCCAGCAGAACCCGGTTCAACGTCCGCGCCAGCGGCTGACCCAGGAAGGTCACCGTGAGCGCGATGAGTCCAATAACCGGCCTGCTGCTCATACCCCCGTCTCCTGCCCTGCGCCAGTCAGCCCAGGGCTCTGATGCCAACCGCTGTTCGCACCTTCCGCATGAAGGGCCCGGCGATCTCCCGCGCACGCTGCGCACCGGACTGCAATATCGATTCGACCTGGCCCGGATTCGCCATCAGTCGATCGTATTCGTCCCGAGGGCCACTCAGGTGAGCGTCCAGATACTCGAACAACTCCTGCTTCGTATCGCCCCAGCCAACGCCTTCGGCAAATTTCCGCTGCATCACCGCGGTTTCTTCGGAAGTCGCGATTGCGCGGTAAATATCGAACACGGTCGACGCTTCAGTATCTTTCGGTTCGCCCGGCTCGAGCGAGTTGGTTTTGATTTTCATGATTAATTTGCGCAGCTTTTTCGACGGCGCAAACAAAGGAATCGTGTTGTTGTAGCTCTTGCTCATCTTGCGGCCATCCAGTCCGGATAGCAGCGCAGTGTTGTCGTCGATAACAGCTTCCGGAAGCGCAAACGTGTCACCATAAATGTGATTGAAGCGTTGCGCGATATCGCGCGCCATTTCGACATGCTGTTTCTGGTCTCTGCCGACCGGGACTTTGGTCGCGCGGAACATCAGGATGTCCGCTGTCATCAGAACCGGGTATCCAAACAATCCCATCGTTATGCCTTTGTCCGGATCATGGCCGCCGGCCTCCTCGTTCTCTGTGACGGCCGCCTTGTAGGCGTGAGCCCTGTTCATAAGGCCCTTGGCCGTTATGCTGCTCAGTATCCAGGTCAATTCAGGAATTTCCGGAATGTCAGATTGCCGGTAAAACACGGCCTGTTCGGTATCCAGACCGAGTGCCAGCCAGCTCGCGGCTACCTCGAGGCTCGATTGGCGCAAACGTTCCGGGTCCTGGTTCTTCACCAGCGCGTGGTAGTCAGCGAGGAAATAAAACGATTGCATACCGGTATCGTGACTCGCCGCGACGGTAGGCCGAATCGCGCCGACATAGTTGCCCAGGTGCGGGGTACCGGTCGTCGTAATTCCGGTCAGAACGACGTCGGTGCTCATTTGCGGTGCTCGCAATACTGAATCTGCGCCCCAAAAGTTGCCGCCGGGTCGAGATCCTGAATATGCCAGTCATCAAGGCCATCGCGTGAGGGCCCTTGGCGTGGTACTCCGGACGTCTGCGCGGCGTCGGCGACCGACTCCACATCGAAAGACAGCAGAAAAAACCCCTCGCCCTGTTCGTCAAGAAAGCGCGCGGGCTCGGTGCCCTGTTTCACCGGCTGAACCAAAATCAGCCAGGTATCACCAAGCTCGAACCGTGCGATGTCGACGCCCCTGTCGGACAGATGATCGCGGCGGGTTACCGGCTGTCCAAGAATCCGCTCGTAGACGGGCACGGCCGCTTCCAAATCGCGGACTATGAAATTGATGTGATGGATATTGTGCACCATGACTGCCCCCCGTTTCGTATTCGCATGGTAACAGCGCCGCAAGTGCATCGCCGCCGGACACAAGATGCGCTCAGGACAGTTCCGGGCAAGCGGGGTGGCTGCCGCGCTCCGGCTGCGAAACGGCCAAATGAAACGAACGCACTGAACGCGGCATGAGAGCCGCGGTGGACATTTCGTCTGGGGTCAGGTTAGGAGGCGGCTTCTTCTGGTTCCGGCTGATCGAGCAACTGGACCAGCGCCATGGGTGCGGCATCGCCCGGCCGGTTGCCCATTTTCAGAATCCGGAGATAGCCGCCGGGCCGTTCCTTGAAACGCGGCCCCAGCTCGGTGAACAGTTTGCCGACCGATTCCTTGTCCCGCAGCCGGTCAAATGCCAGCCTGCGACGCGCAACATCGTCTTGCTTGGCTAGCGTAATCAGCGGCTCAACGACGCGCCGCAATTCCTTGGCTTTAGGCAGCGTGGTCCTGATGGTTTCATGACGAATCAGCGAAGCGGCCATGTTGCGGTACATGGCCTTTCGGTGGCTGCTCGTTCGCCCCAGCGTCCGTCCTGATTTCTGGTGTCGCATGTTTGTCTACCGGCAGGCGGCCTCAGGCCGCTTCTTCATCGTCTTGTGCGAGGCTGGCCGGAGGCCAATTGTCCACCCGCATTCCCAGCGCCAGACCGTGACTTTCCAGCACTTCCTTAATCTCTGTCAGCGACTTCTTGCCAAGATTTGGCGTGCGCAACAATTCAACCTCGGTCCGCTGAATCAAATCACCAATGTAGTTGATGTTCTCAGCCTTCAGGCAATTCGCCGAGCGCACCGTCAGTTCGAGTTCGTCGACCGGACGCATCAGGATCGGATCGACGTGAAACTCAGCCGCTGCGGCAGCCGCTTCGTCCTGACCCTGCAAATCAACGAACACATCCAACTGATCCTTGAGGATACTTCCAGCGCGCCGGATTGCTTCCTCGGGATCGATGGTCCCATTGGTCTCAATGTCGATGATCAGCTTGTCCAGGTTTGTTCGCTGCTCCACGCGGGCGGCCTCGATCGTATAGCTCACACGTCTGACAGGGCTGAATGAGGCATCCAGCTGCAGCGAGCCAATGCGCCCGGTCGTCTCCTCCAGATTGAAGCGCTGAGCCGCGGGGCGAAACCCGCGTCCGCGCTCGACCGTCAGCACCATATTCAACTCACCAGCACTGGTCAGATGCGCAATGACCAAGTCAGGGTTCACGACCTCGATGTCGTGGTCAACACTGATGTCGGCGGCCGTGACGATGCCCGGACCCTTTTTGTTCAGGGTCAGCTCGGCACGATCCCTGGCATGCATGCGGAGTGCAACCGACTTGAGATTCAATAGAACCTCAACGACGTCTTCCTGTACACCTTCGATGGTGGTGTACTCGTGCAATACGCTGTCTATGTCGGCCTCCACAATCGCGCTGCCGGGCATGCTGGATAGCAATACACGACGCAATGCGTTGCCGAGCGTATGGCCGAAACCACGCTCGAACGGCTCGATAATTACCCTGGCATTATTGCCAGCTTCGGATTGAACCCGCACCGTGCGCGGCTTCAGAAAGTCACTGATTGTTTCCTGCATTTTGGGGATTGCCTCGTGCTTACTTGGAGTAGAGCTCCACAACTAGGTTTTCATTAATATCCGGTAGGATGTCGTCACGCTCGGGTAAAGCCTTGAGAACACCCGTCATCTTCTTGTCATCCACGTCGACCCAATCGGGGCGGCCGACTTGCGTGGCAATTTCCATAGCGCTTTGAATGCGCGATTGTTGCCGAGCCTTCTCTCGGACCACGATCGTGTCGCCTGCCGCAGCCTGATAGGAAGGGATGCTGACGACCCGGCCATTCACCTCAATGGCCTTGTGATTCACAAGCTGGCGAGCTTCTGCTCGCGTCGATGCGAAGCCCATACGGTATACGGTGTTATCCAGCCGACCTTCGAGTAATTGAAGCAGGTTTTCGCCGGTAGACCCTTTCATCCGGGCGGCCTTCTTGTAATAGTTCCGAAACTGCCGCTCCAGAACACCGTACATCCGGCGCAACTTCTGCTTTTCGCGCAGCTGCAGGCCATAGTCAGAGATCCTTGCGCGGCGACGACCCGCCGTCGCTCCTGGCAAGGTCTCAAACTTGCACTTTGAGTCCATCGATTTTATGCCACTCTTTAGGAATAAATCGGTACCCTCTCGCCGCGCGAGCTTACAGGTCGGTCCCAGATATCTTGCCATTCAGTATTACCTCAGACGCGACGCTTTTTCGGGGCACGCACGCCATTGTGTGGAATCGGCGTCACATCCTCGATGCTATTGATTTTGTATCCGACGTTATTCAGCGAACGCACCGCGGATTCCCGACCCGGGCCGGGCCCTCTGACCCTAACATCGAGATTTTTCAGGCCGAATTCCTGGGCGGCCTTGCCAGCACGCTCGGCGGCAACCTGGGCGGCGAACGGCGTGCTCTTTCGCGACCCGCGAAAACCGCAGCCACCGGCCGTGGCCCACGCCAACGAGTTACCTTGCCGATCCGTAATCGTCACAATGGTGTTATTAAATGAAGCATGAATGTGGGCTATTCCGTCCACGACCTGCTTTTTGACCTTCTTGCGTGTTTTTTGCTGTGCCATACCTAACTATTTCCTGATTGGTCGCCGCGGCCCTTTCCGAGTCCTCGCATTGGTACGACTCCTCTGCCCTCGCACCGGCACTCCACGTCGGTGGCGAATACCCCGGTAACAGCCGAGGTCCAATAGTCTTTTGATATTGAGTGAAGTTTCGCGCCGAAGGTCACCCTCGACGGTGAGTTTGCCAACCTCGTTACGTAGAAGGTCGATCTCCGGCTCACTCAAATCTTTCACCTTGACATCCCCGGCAATTCCAGCCGCTTCACAGGCCGCATCGGCCCGACTGCGCCCGATGCCGAAAATCGACGTCAACGCCACCGCAACGTGCTTGTTGACGGGGATATTGATTCCAGCGATACGCGCCATCTATATATTCTCCGATCTCGCCGTGCCGTTCCGATTAGCCTTGACGTTGTTTATGCCGCGGATCTGTGCAAATCACCCGCACCACTCCCTTGCGGCGAACAATTTTGCAATTTCTGCAGATTCGCTTAACAGATGCTCTGACTTTCATTGTGTCTCTCCAAATCCAATGTGTGACAACCAACAGCCTTCACGGATCTAACGAACCTGTCCGGCACGTCCATAGCCACGCAAGTTTGCTTTTTTCAACAATCCTTCATACTGGTGCGTCATCATATGGGCCTGCAGCTGCGCCATGAAATCCATCGTAACCACGACGATAATCAGCAGCGACGTCCCACCAAAATAGAAGGGTACCTGCCAGTTGAGAATCATGAATTCCGGAAGCAGGCACACGCCAGTGATGTACATGGCACCCCAAAAAGTAAGCCTGGTCAGTACCTTATCGATGTATTCTGCCGTTTGCTGGCCGGGTCGTATGCCCGGGATAAACGCGCCTGACTTCTTCAAATTGTCAGCCGTTTCGCGAGAATTGAACACCAGCGCCGTATAGAAAAAGCAGAAAAAGATGATGAACGACGCGTACATTAATATGTATATGGGTTGGCCGGGTGACAGTCTCGCCGCCAGAGTCTGCAGCCAACCGAACCCTTGGCTGGTACCGAACCAGCTTGCAATCGTAGCCGGAAACAGGATCAGGCTGGACGCGAAAATCGGGGGAATCACGCCGGACATATTGAGTTTGAATGGCAAATGGCTGGTTTGGCCCGCATACATCTTGCGGCCTTGCTGCCGTTTGGCATAGTTGACAGTTATGCGTCGCTGGCCGCGCTCGACATAGACAACGAAATAGGTAACACCTAGCACCAGCAGGACGAGAATGAGTGCAAGTGCCGGGGCCATTTGACCTGTATTCACCAGCTCCAGCGTGCCACCGATAGCAGATGGCAGGCCAGCGATAATGCTCGACAATATAATCATCGATATGCCGTTACCAATGCCGCGCTCTGTGATCTGCTCGCCAAGCCACATTAGAAATACCGTGCCAGTGACAAGCGTGACCGCAGACGTGAAAATAAAATTTGGGCCGGGGGCAATGACGACGCCCTGGTTCTGCAACGCCACGGACGCACCAATCGCCTGTAAAGTGGCGAGAACCACGGTCCCGTACCGGGTATATTGAGTAATCCTGCGGCGTCCCGCTTCGCCCTCCTTTTTCAGCTGGGCCAGGGTCGGTACCACGACGCCGGCCATCTGCATGATGATCGATGCGGAGATGTACGGCATGATGCCGAGCGCAAGAATACTCAGCCGCTGGAGTGCACCGCCCGAGAACATGTTGAACATGCTCAGAATCGTGCCGGACTGCTGGTCGAACAACTGCTCCAACGCCACCGGGTCGATACCGGGAACCGGAACGAACGTGCCAATGCGGTAGACGATCAGCGCGCCGGCCAGAAAAGCGAGGCGCTGGCGCAGCTCGGAAAAGCGCGTCGCTTCGCCTAGAGCCGCTGCCGGATTAATCATGCTGTCCTTTGCCACGCCTGAACCTATTCCTGTGGAAACCCGGGTCCTTTCAGTCCTCGACCGATCCGCCCGCGGCCTCGATCGCCTTTCGAGCACCCTTGGTAACTCGCAATCCCTTGATCCGGACCGCCCGATCCAGACTCCCCGATGAAATCACCTTGACCCGTGCGACGATTCTCGATACCAGCCTGGCTTTTTTCAGGCTTTTCAGGTCGATCGTTTCGTCCGTCATGCCGTTCAATTCATGCAATCTCAGCTCTGCGGAAAATCGGGATTTCCTGGAGGCAAACCCGACTTTGGGTAATCTGCGCTGCAACGGCATCTGGCCGCCCTCGAAACCGACCTTGTGATATCCACCCGACCGAGAGTGCTGACCTTTCTGACCACGACCACAGGTCTTACCGCGTCCCGCGGCGATGCCGCGCCCGACGCGCTTGGCGGCCTTTCCGCTCCCCGATGCCGGCCTCAAAGAATTCAGTCTCATCTATGCTGCCTCGACACGCAGGAGATACGACGCCTTGTTGATCATGCCGCGATTCTCCGGTGTGTCTGCAACGACAACCGACTGGTTGATGCGTCGCAGGCCCAGGCCTGCAACGCAGGCACGGTGAGCCTTCAAGCGCCCGTGACGGCTTTTGATCAGCGTGACTTTCAACTTGCCAGCCTCTGCCATGACTTCAACCCATGATTTCCGCGACCGTCTTGCCCCGCTTGGCAGCGATCTGCTCGGGAGATTTCGCGTTGCTGAGCGCATTTATCGTCGCACGAACTAAATTGATCGGATTACGGGAGCCGTAGCTCTTAGCCAGAACATTGCGCACCCCCGCACACTCGAACACCGCGCGCATTGCGCCACCGGCGATGACTCCAGTACCTTCGGAGGCGGGCTGCATAAATACTTTCGTCGCACCGTGGCGCCCGATCATCTGGTAGTGCAGCGTGTCATCCTTGAGCGTCACGCGCTGGAGGTTGTTGCGAGCCGCCTGCATCCCCTTTTGAATCGCTAGAGGAACCTCCCTGGCTTTGCCGTAGCCAATACCGACCCGGCCATTCCCGTCACCGACCACCGTTAAAGCAGTGAAGCCGAATTGACGGCCGCCTTTGACGACTTTCGCGACACGATTGACGGTCACCAGCTTCTCTATCAGTTCGTCGCTGCCGGATACTTGTGAAACCTGAGCCATACCTTAAAACCTTCTCTAGAAATCCAGACCCTGTTCACGCGCGGCATCCGCCAGCGCTTTGATCCGACCGTGATACCGAAACCCCGATCGGTCAAATGCCACGCGGCTGATACCGACCGCCTTCGCTTTGTCTGCGATTTCCTTGCCAACCGCAGCGGCTGCGTCAATATTGCCCGTGTACTTCACCGCTTTTCGCAATTTCTGCTGCGTCGTAGAGGCTGCCGCCATGACGGTGCCGCCGTCCGGCGCGATGATTTGAGCATAGATGTGCCGGGGCGTGCGAAATACAACCAACCGCGACACGCCGAGTTCCCGGATTTTTGCCCTGCCGCGCCGTGCGCGACGTATTCTGCTTTCTTTCTTTCGCATCGATCTGCTGTTCGTTAACCTGCCGCGCTACTTTTTCTTCGCTTCCTTCAGGATGACGTGCTCATCTGAGTAACGCACACCCTTGCCCTTGTATGGTTCAGGCGGTCTGTAACTGCGAATCTCCGCCGCTACCTGCCCGACACGCTGCTTATCGATCCCCTTTACAACGACCTCCGTCTGACTCGGGGTCTCCACCGTCACGCCTTCAGGGACCTGATAATTGACCGGGTGAGAGAACCCAAGCGTCAGGTTCAGCTTGGCGCCCTGTGCCTTGGCCCGGTAACCAACGCCAACCAGCTCCAGTTTGCGTTCGAATCCCTCGGTTACGCCCTGCACCATGTTATTCAGCAGTGCCATGGTCGTTCCGGCCATCGCGTACGCGAACCGCGATCCACTATTCGGCGCTACGCTGGCCGCTTCGGTGTCGATCGTGACCGCCACTTCGGGATTCAACTGCATATTCAGCTCGCCCTTGGGGCCCTTAACCGTCAGGGCACCTCCCGACTGGTTAATCTCCACGCCTTTGGGCACTGAAACCGGTCTTTTTGCAACTCTGGACATTCAACGATTCTCTCGATGTGGCGCGCAGGCACGGAGCCTATGCAACGATACAGAGAACCTCCCCACCAAAACCTTTAGCACGGGCACTGCGATCGCTCATGACACCTTCCGATGTCGAAATGATTGCGACGCCCAAGCCGCCCATGACCTTGGGTAAATCGCTGTTTCCCTTGTAAATTCTTAAGCCCGGTCGGCTTACTTTCTCAAGCTTCTCGATGACCGGCCTGTCCTCAAAATACTTTAGATCGACCGTCAATTCGCGCTTGTTGCCCGGTAACTCTGCCACGTCAAATCCACCTATAAAACCCTCGGCTTCCAGTACCTTCGCGATCGATTCCTTCAATCTCGAGGACGGCATGCTGACGGTTTCCAGAGCAACCCTCTGGCCGTTACGAATCCTGGTCAACATATCTGCTACCGGGTCTGTCATGCTCATCTTCGTATTCCTTAACTCAGCGTGTTGACTCGACCTACCAACTGGCCTTTCTCAGACCGGGAATATTGCCGCTCATTGTTTCCTCACGTAGCTTGTTCCGACCCAGTCCAAATTTCCGATAAAAACCGTTTGGTCGACCAGTAATGGCACAACGGTTACGCAACCTGACCGGGCTCGCGTTACGCGGAAGCGTTTGTAAACGCTCCATGGATTCGCGACGCTCCTCATCACTGCTGCTCTGATTAGCAATAATTTTTTTCAGCGCGGCCCGTTTAGCCGCATACCGCTGGACTGTTTTAAGGCGCTTCCGCTCTCGCGCCACCATTGATTTCTTTGCCATTGATCGACTTCCCGGTCTTACTGCTTCTTGAATGGAAACTTGAACGCTTCCAGCAACGCGAGACCCTGCTCAATGTTTCGCGCCGTGGTCGTGATTGTGATGTCCATCCCGCGAATCGAATCAACGTGATCGTAATCAACTTCGGGAAATACAATCTGCTCCTGTATCCCCATACTGAAATTGCCACTCTCGTCGAACGACTTCGGGCTCAGACCGCGAAAGTCACGAATTCGGGGAATCGCCACACTAATAAGCCGATCCAGAAACTCGTACATCCGATCCCGCCGCAGCGTGACCTTGCAACCGATCGGCCAACCCTCGCGGACCTTAAATGTGGCAACCGATTTCCGCGCGCGGGTCATGACGGCCTTTTGACCGGCGATTAGAGTCATGTCCTCTATCGCCTTGTCTACGAGCTTGCGATCGTCCAGCGCGGCGCCCACGCCCATATTCAGCGTTATTTTGCTGACACGTGGAACCTGCATCACGTTGTCCAGGCCGAGGTCCTCCTTTAGCTGAGGAACCACTTTGGACCGGTAATAATCCTGCAATCTGGCCATGACTGAACACCTGCGCTCTTGGCGCCTAGATGTCTACAACCTCGTTGTTCGATTTAAAAAACCGCACGCGGCGCCCATCTTCCAGTGTCTTGATGCCAACCCGGTCACCCTTGTTGGTGATAGGGTTGAACAACATGACGTTAGAAGGGTGCAATGGCATTTCCTTTTCGACGATGCCACCCTGAATGCCCATGTTCGGATTCGGTTTCTGGTGTTTCTTCACCACATTGACGTTTTCGACCAGCATTTTGCCGTTTTCGAGCACACTCAGCACCGTGCCCCGGCGACCCTTGTCCTTGCCGGTAATAACAATAATCTCGTCGCCTTTCTTGATTCTGTTCATCGTTAGATACGTGTACCCGCAGCAGCCAGCCGTGCCCTACAGTACCTCCGGTGCCAGGGAGATAATCTTCATGAACTTCCCGGTTCTGAGTTCGCGGGTGACCGGCCCAAAAATTCGCGTCCCAATCGGTTCCAGTCGATTTGTCAGTAGCACTGCTGCGTTTCCATCAAATCGGATTATCGATCCATCGCTGCGGCGGACCCCCTTTTTCGTCCGGACCACAACTGCTTGATAAATCTCGCCTTTTTTAACCCGCCCGCGTGGAATCGCATCCTTGACGGTGACCTTGATGATGTCGCCCACACCCGCATATCGGCGCTTTGATCCTCCCAGGACCTTTATGCACATGAGGCTTCGTGCCCCGCTGTTATCCGCTGCGCTGAGCATTGTCTGCATCTGAATCATGATTAACCCGGCTGGCCAAAGCAGCCAACCCTCCATTCACGCGTTAGCGTGTTCGACTATTTCCACCAGCTTCCAGGACTTGTGCTTGGACACCGGGCGACACTCCGCTATCGCAACAAAATCGCCCACACTGCACGAGTTTTCTTCATCGTGAGCGAGAACCTTGGTCCTGCGCTTAATATATTTCCCGTAAACGGGATGCTTGATCAAGCGCTCAATGGTCACCGCGATGGTCTTGTCCATCTTATCGCTGGTCACGCGCCCGGTCACCGTACGCCGACTCGTTAGCCCGGACTTCTCGTTTTCGCCTGTCATAAGGTGGCCTCTTTCTTCTGCGCTTCAATCTCGAGCGCCCGCAGCACGGTCTTGACCCGTGCAATATCGCGCCTGACGTTTCTGTATTGATCGGCACGAGCCAACTGCCCGACCGACTGCTGCATGCGCAGGTTGAACTGCTCTTTTCGCAATTCAAGTAGCTCGCTGAGCAACTCGTCTTTTGATTTCGTCCTAAGTTCTGCAGCTTTCATCAAAGCACCTAGCGAGAAACGAAAGTCGTTTGTATCGGCAACTTGGCAGCGGCGAGCGTAAAGGCTTCCCGCGCAACATCCTCGGTCACCCCCTCCATTTCATACAGAACTCGTCCAGGCTGAACCTGCGCTACCCAGTATTCAACGTTGCCTTTGCCCTTGCCCTGTCTTACTTCCAGCGGCTTCTTGGTAATCGGCTTGTCTGGAAATATGCGAATCCAGATTTTGCCACCGCGCTTGATATGACGCGTCATGGCTCGCCGGGCCGATTCAATCTGGCGGGCTGTGATGCGGCCCCGCCCCAGCGCCTTTAAGCCAAACTCACCAAACGCCACCGTGCTGCCTCGGTGAGACAAACCACGATTGCGGCCTTTATGCTGTTTCCTGAATTTTGTCCGCTTTGGCTGCAGCATGATTTCGATTCCTTAGCGTGCTGCCTGCTCGGAGACTTCCGCTGCGCCGTCCTGCGGACTGTCGAATACCTCACCCCTGAAAATCCAGACTTTGACGCCGATAACACCGTAGGTCGTCATTGCTTCGGCGAGGCCATAGTCAATATCCGCCCTCAGGGTATGCAAAGGCACCCGGCCTTCTCTGTACCATTCGGACCGGGCGATTTCAGCGCCGTTCAAACGTCCCGCAACTTTTACCTTGACGCCCTCAGCGCCCAGTCGCATCGTGTTGGTGACCGCCCGTTTCATCGCTCGACGAAACATCACCCGGCGCTCGAGTTGCTGAGCAATGCCCTCGGCAACCAGTTGGGCATCCAGTTCGGGTTTGCGTATTTCCGCAATATTGATGCGCACGTCCTTCAGATCCATGTCGAGCATCCTGCCAACCTGCACCCGCAATCTCTCAATATCCTCGCCCTTCTTACCGATGACAATGCCCGGCCGTGCCGTGTGAATCGTGATATGGGCCCTCTTGGCCGGGCGCTCGATCTGGATGCGGCTGACCGAAGCGTCCTTTAATTTCTCTTTCAGAAATTGCCGGATCTTGAAGTCGCTATGCACCAATGCCGGGAATTCCCGACTGTTCGCATACCATTTGGAATCCCAATCTTTGGTGATGCCAAGGCGAATGCCGATAGGATGTACTTTCTGACCCATGCCCAGTTCCTACTCGTCTGCAACCTGCACCGTGATGTGGCTGTTGCGCTTGATGATCCTGGTCCCGCGCCCTTTTGCCCGGGCCCTGTAGCGGCGCAATCCCGGACCTTCGTTGATCTGAATGTTCGCTACTTTCAGTTCATCAATGTCCGCACCGTGATTGTGTTCCGCATTAGCAATAGCGGACAGCAAAACCTTCTTGAGCATCTGCGCGCCCTTCTTCGGCATAAATGTCAGCACTTGCAACGCGTGGTCGACGGACTGACCCCGCACAGCATCCGCTACCAACCGAATTTTCTGTGCAGAAATTTTCGCGTATCTCAATGTTGCCGAAACCCGCATCGCTGATCCTTCAAGTCTTGGTTTTGCGATCGCCCGAGTGACCTCTGAAGGTTCTCGTCGCTGCAAATTCACCCAGCTTGTGTCCAACCATATTTTCCGAAATCAACACCGGCACGTGGTCCCGACCGTTATGCACGGCGATCGTCAATCCAATCATGTCTGGCACAATCATCGAGCGCCGCGACCACGTTCTGATTGGCCGCCGGCTCTTGGCGCCCACCGCCTCCCTGACTTTCTTAGCCAAGTGTGCGTCTACAAACGGACCTTTTTTTACGGATCGCGGCACGTTGAACCTCTTTACCTGTTAATCCCAGATCGCCTATTTCTTGCGACGGCGCTTTCGCGCGATCATCCCATCGGTACGCTTGTTATTTCGGGTCTTGTAACCTTTGGTTGGCACACCCCAGGGTGATACCGGATGCCGACCGCCGGAAGTGCGTCCTTCACCACCACCGTGCGGGTGATCTATCGGATTCATTGCCACGCCGCGTACGGTGGGTCGTACCCCTCGCCAACGATTGGCGCCGGCTTTACCCAGCTTGCGCAAATTGTGTTCCCCATGACCTACTTCGCCGACCGTTGCGCGGCAATCCACATGAATTTTTCGCATTTCACCGGAACGCATACGCAATGTCGCGTAGGCACCTTCCCGGGCGGCGAGCTGGGCGGTTCCGCCGGCCGCGCGCACCAGCTGCGCGCCTTTTCCTGATTTCAATTCAACGCAGTGCACCAAAGTCCCAACCGGAATGTTTCTAAGTGGCAGGGCGTTGCCTGTCTGTATAGGCGCATCTTTTCCCGACAGCACGGTGTCTCCCGGACGGATGCCTTTGGGTGCGACAATGTAGCGACGCTCGCCGTCTGCGTACAAAATCAGTGCAAGATGCGCGCTGCGATTCGGATCATATTCGATATGTTCAACGCGACCGCTAACCCCATCCTTGTTTCGCTTGAAATCGACTTGCCGATAGCGTCTTTTGTGTCCACCACCACGATGGCGCGTCGTGATTCGGCCCTGGTTGTTGCGCCCGCCACTCTTGGATAACTTTGTCAATAATGGCGAATGCGGGTCGCCTTTGTGCAAAACCGGCGTTTTCACCTTGACCGTACCTCGACGGCCGGGGGATATCGGTCTAATTTTTTGTAATGGCATGTCTGTCGATCCCGGTCCAGATTACTCTGGGCCCATGAAATCAATGTCGTCGCCTTCGGCAAGAGTGACGTACGCCTTCTTCCAGTCCTGGCGTCGGCCCCACTCGTTGCCGGAACGCTTAATTTTGCCGCGGCAATTTACCACCCGCACCTGCTCGACCCTAACGTTAAACAGCAGTTCCACGGCTCGCCGAATGTCGGCTTTGTTCGAGTCACGGCGCACCCGAAACACGACCTGATTGTGCTTGTCCGCCAGGTGCGTTGTCTTTTCGGACAGGTGCGGGCCTAACACCACCGTCATCAGCCGTTCCTGGTGCAACGCGTTACTCATGCGAAACGCTCCTCCAGGCCCTTGATGGCATCCGTCGTTGCCAGCACTTTGTCATACCGAACCAGGCTTACCGGGTTGATCTCTCGCAGATCCAGCACATCGACCCATGGCAGATTCCTGGCGGCCAAACAAACCTTTGTCTTATAGCTGTCCAGAACTATCAGCACGTTTTGTTCGAGGCCCAGATCGTTAAAGACGCCGAGCAGTTCTTTGGTTTTCGGCGTCTCAAGTTTCAGTTTCTTCACGATGACCAGTCGATCCTGTCGTACCAGTTCAGACAACACCGAACGCATCGCAGCACGGTACATCTTCCGGTTAACCTTTTGCGAGTAATCGCGCGGCTTGGCGGCAAACGTTCTGCCGCCGCCGACCCAGATCGGGCTTCGGATCGTCCCGGCCCTCGCCCGGCCCGTGCCTTTCTGAGCCCACGGTTTGGCACCACCGCCGCGAGCGGATGAACGATTCTTTTGCGCCTTCGTCCCACGCCGGGCTTTGGCTAGAAACGCCGTCACCACCTGATGCACCAGCGGTTCATTAAAACCGGCACCGAAAGCCGCGTCCGCGACCTCCAGGCTGCCACCCCCGCCGGCGCTGTGGATACTCAACTTCATGGCGCGTCCTGCGCCTGATTGCCGCCGGCCTTGACCGCCGGGCTGACGATGAGACGCCCACCCTTGTGCCCTGGCACGGAGCCCTTGACGAGAATCAGGTTGCGCTCTGCATCAACCCGAACGACTTCAAGGTTCTGGGCCGTCCGCCTGACGTTGCCCAGATGCCCCGACATCTTTTTGCCCTTGAACACCCGGCCAGGCGTCTGGTTCTGACCGATGGACCCGGGAGCTCTATGCGCCAGCGAATTCCCGTGGGTCGCATCCTGCATTTTAAAATGGTGCCGCTTGATGACCCCGGCAAACCCTTTGCCGATGCTGGTCCCGACCACGTCAACGAACTGGCCGGCCTCGAAGCGCGCAACGGTCAGCTCGGTGCCCGCCGCGAACTCAGCGGCAGCCTCGGCATCGACGCGGAACTCCCACAGGCCTTCGCCCAATTCGCCGCCGGCAAACTGGCCGGCAAACGGTTTAGATAGCCGCGACGGCTTGCTCTTGCCGGTCGTGACCTGCAGCGCAGAGTACCCGTCCCGATCCCCGGTCCTGAGTCGGGCGACCCGATTTGGCAGGGCTTCGATGACGGTCACGGGAATGGAACCACCATCTTCGGTAAATATGCGGGTCATGCCGCATTTGCGCCCTACGAGACCGATGGCCATGTCCGCGTCGTACCCCTGTCAAAACTGTCTGGTCGATGGGTAATTCTTCAGTACAAAAAGGGTCAACCTTCGGCTCTGAGCAAAATGGGTATTAGAAACTCAGAATCGAAGCCTGACCCGGTGAATCCTCTTCTGCCCGGCGGACTTCTTTTGCGGTCCCCTCTGGCACCATGAAGCCCGAAGCAAGGTGACCTGCATCGGGCCGCGAGTAGCCGGAAATTATAGCAGAATCCGCCCCTAGTTCAATTTAATCTGGACGTCGACACCAGCCGGCAACTCCAGCTTCATCAGGGCATCCACGGTCTTGTCCGTGGGCTGCAGGATGTCCATCAGCCGCTTGTGGGTCCTGATCTCATATTGGTCCCGGGCGTCCTTGTTGACATGGGGCGAAATCAGCACCGTGAAGCGCTCCATCTTGGTCGGCAGCGGCACCGGGCCACGGACCTGGGCGCCCGTTCGCTTGGCCGTTTCGACGATTTCACGCGCTGAGGTGTCGATCAGCTTGTGATCGAAGGCCTTGAGT
>JAPUGB010000047.1 GCA_027293165.1 Gammaproteobacteria bacterium | reverse complement strand
GGCCATTGCGTCGCCGGATTTCTGCCCGGCCACCAGCAGATCCCGCCCGTCGGGAAGCTCTACAAGGATTGACGAAGCGGCGAAATCAAAATCCGGCCCGTCTTCTTCCGGACAGTTGGCCGGGTCCGGTGCATATTGGGAAAGACAAGCTACGTTCCAGGCATCACCCTCCGTTGCCTGGTTCACCCAGATAATTTCGCCGCTATCCATGTCAAAAGCGATGATGGCATCACTGGTGCCACCCGCCGGTGAGGAATAGTTTTCGCCGGTACCTGCATACAAACGTCGCCGCTGCAGATCCACGGTGGGGCTGTTCCAGATCGGCGCCCCCGACGGTGCCAGAATTTTTGTCCCGGCACTGGTAACACCCGCCTCGCTGGCAGGATCGTCGATTGAGTAGGTTTTCCAGACGATGCTGCCATCTGCAGTATCGATGGCGACGAGGGAGCCACGGAAGGTGCAGCATTCGTACGCCGGATCGACTGCGTTTACAACTTCCAGGGAAGAGACCGGCACATAAAGCCGGTTTTCAACCACAACCGGGGCGCCGGTGATCGTGGCGTTCGGGTGATCATCAACTTTGGTCCTCCACTGCAATTCACCCGTTTGCGCGTCGATCGCATAAACACGCGCGAGGATGTCACCGAAATACGCCGTGGGGTGGACATTCTCTTCGCCTTCCGCCCAGGAAGAAATTGAAACCGATGTACGCACCTCGGCCGAGGCACGGTAAGTCCAGCGAACGCAACCGGTTTTTGCATCCAGTGCGTAAACCGTGCCGTTCTGGCTGCCAACGAAAACCGTATCGCCCGCCACGGTGGGTTGAGAACGTGCCTGGATCGCATTCGGGTAGGCAAAAGCCCACTTGAGTTCGAGGTCCGCCACATCGGGGGCACTGAGGCCCCCGGTGGCGGCTGGCTGAAAACGGCTATTCTTGTAGTCAACGCCCCAGCCTTTCTGCAGCGGCGGCTGTGAGAGATCCAGTGACTTGTTGTCACAAACCGGCGGCGGCCGCTCCACGATCTCGGCATCCAGACTGCGCCCGGCAATGTACTCGGCGACGGCTCTTTGCTGCGGCCCCGACAAGGTGTTCGCCTGCTCGGCCATAACGCCACCGTCCATCGACGCCAGAATCGCGTCCGGCGCCATCATGCCCAGAAACATCTTATGCGGTGCTTTGTAGCCGCCGCCATCGTGGCAGCTGCCGCAATTTTCCTGGTAAATGGCCTCGCCCGGATCTATCGCCTCGACGGTGGGCGCTGTCGCCGCGACTTCGGTGGCGGGCGCCGCAGCCTCCCTGTCGCAGCCCGCTATCAGGACACAAAGTGCAATCAACCCGTAACGTAAAAATATTTTCACCTCGCGCTCAGTACTCTGTTCCCTTTAGTAATAATTATTATTCCGTCAGGCGGCCGGCGCTTACTGAATGCTCAGTGCGTTATCGATCAGGATTTCCGTACCGTTGACGAATCGCGATTCATCGGACGCCAGGAACAGAACGACATTAGCGACGTCTTCCGGCTGCCCCAGTCCTACTACCGGGCTGAGATCTTCCTTATTGTCGAGACCGAGCTCCGAGGTCGTCTGGTCGAGCATTGGCGTATCGATGGCGCCGGGGTGCAGCGAGTTGACACGGATTTTGTAGCCGTTCATCTGGCAGTGAATCGCGATCGCCTTGCTCATGGCTCGTACAGCACCCTTTGCCGCACTATAGGCAAAATAGATTGGATAGCCCAGGTGCGATGCGATGGACGACATGTTGATGATAGACCCGCCCCCGGATTCATGCATCAGGGGTAACGCGTGTTTGCAGCCGAGAAAAACGCCTTCACTCATGACGGCGTTTTGTTTGCGGAATGCCTCCAGTGAACACTCCTCAGGGTTTCCCATGATCACTAATCCGGCATTGTTGACCAGAACATCCAGGCGACCGTGCTCGCTTCGAATATGCGCAATAACCTGTTGCCATTGCTCTTCGTCAGCCACATCCAATGCAATGAACGTGGCGTTTCCGCCCTCTCCCCGAATCGACTCGGCTGCCGCTTCGCCCGCGTCCACATTGACGTCGGTCAGCACCACCGTGGCGCCTTCCCGGGCGAGAATTTCAGCATCAGCACAACCCAAACCCGAAGCCGCACCCGTAATCAATGCCACTTTTCCGTCGACTCTGCCCATGCCTCATCCCCTTTTGTTTTCTTGTTAATCGATGCGAACCAGTCTAATCACTCAGGCAGTCCAATCACAATCGAGCGGACGATCACTTCTCGCCGCACAGATAACGGTCCAGCTCGGTGTGGAAGTGCCGCAGTCGCTGTTCCTGTTCCGACCATAGAGGACCCTCGAACCCACGGGACCGGATTCCAGCTTGGATGGAGGGCAGCAATCTGGAATCCTGATCGAGGACCAGACCAAGGTTGGGTGGCTCACCGACGCCGGTGCGTTCAATGTCCGGTCGCGTCTCGCCGCTGACGTCCGTGCCCTCTGGCAAACCCATCCAACCCGGGACGGTATAGCTGGGGTCATCGGCGGGACGCCAGAGCGTCATCGTGTTGTAGAAGAAGCGTTCCGGATCGGTCGGATGTGGCATGAACCGCATCAGAAAAGCACCTTCGGCATGTAGCCCGATCTGCACATTCGGGAATATGCCCGTCGCCCAACTGTCCGTCAGCTGCCCATTGACCATGTCCGAGTAGTCCAGGCCGCAGCGTTCGGCACGCCTGCGTTTGGCCGGCTGGATCGCTTCGCGAACTTCTCGGGCGGATCCGGGAAACTCTGCCGGCTGCATGCCGGCGCTCTGCATCATGTACTCGAGTCCGGCGTCGATCTCCTCCTGGTCGTCGACCCGCTCGCTCTTTACCGCTAATGGAACGACCATGCGACTGAAGCCGTTGGGATACAGATCGCATTGCACATTCATGTCATTCATGACCGTTTGCGTTTCGGGATGCACGGCGTGCAAATGAT
>JAPUGB010000046.1 GCA_027293165.1 Gammaproteobacteria bacterium | reverse complement strand
GGCGCCGATGGCGATCAGAAATTTTTTCATCGCAATAATTCCCCCAGTTCACAGGGCGGCAATCCATAGCGGCAAACGCAAACTGCGCGGCCGCCCGCCGGACGGCCGCGCTGGTCAGCCGTTTTTCGCCGATCCGACCTCAGCGTGTGACCGAGATTTCCACCCGGCGGTTCAGAAGTTCGCGAACGCCGTCCTTGGTCATGACGGCATTTTGCTTTTCACCGTATGCCGCGGTTTCGATTGCGCTCTTTATGCCGGCCTTGACCAGCGCGCTGCTCACCGCCTTGGAGCGCTTTATCGCCAGCACATTATTATAGTCCGACGAGCCGGCGCGGTCGGTAAACCCGGCAACGGAAACCTTGGCGCCCTTCCGGGTTTCGCCCTTGACCATATCGATAACGGTTCTGGCGTTCCTGCTCAGCTTGACACTGTTGAAGTCGAAATACACCACGAACTTCGTGGCCTGCGCCGGTTTGCCCAGTGCCGCATCGACACGCGCCATGGCCGTTTCGAACTGCGTCCGGCAATTGGCGATGTGATCCGGCTGCAGGTCCTCTTCCTGTTCCTGCATCCAGCAGTCGAACATCACCTGGGCCAGCGCGGCATTGACAGGGTCCTTGCCCGCCGCGCCCCGGTTCAGCGCCGACACGAGTTTGCCGCGGGCGCTGGTCAGATCACCCACCGTCCGCTTGGGCAGCTTGCGCGCGGCGATCGCTTCCGGTCCCGGCGGTGAACCCTCGGCCGACGCCACGGCCCGATCGCCGAACTTTGCCCCGTCCGACCAGTCATCCTCGTCGTATTCCGACTTCGCGAGCGACAGGTAGCCGTCATAGAGCCCCTTGTTGAAGGCCGGGCCCTTGACCTGCATGCCCTCGATGTCGGCGGTTCCACACGCTGCCAGCACGCCGGCCAGCGCCGCCAGCGCCATCAGTTTGAGTGTATTTCGCATGGGAACTCCCTTTCTTTTATTTCAGTCTGTTGCTGTTGAGCAAAATCTTACGGTCATTGCCGACAGCAACCGTTCAAGATCGAATTTTATCCACCAACCCATGTTGAGAATTACATGCAGAGATCGAATTTACTATGAACCAGTTTACAGCGGAAATCTATTTGATCCCGGGCACTGACTCAGTTTGAAAATTTTTCCCTAGCTGGGGTAAGAGCGGACATTAATCAGAGAGTGCGGGACTTCGCTTCTCAGCCATAGCGGGCGTTATCGGACTATATAGTTGCTCAGGCCTCGATATCATTGGGATCAAGAAGGATTGGCTGACCATGCGGCGTTCGGTCCGCGGCTCGGCGCCATGCATCGCGATACCGACCAAGCGTGGGATCGTCTGTGACGCCCTTTTCAGCAACGATGCGTTCCAGAGCGGCAAGCCAATGCAGATAATAGGTTTCCCCCGTGTCGGGATCGCCTGCTTCCTGGGCGCGCTTGATCTCCGCCACAAGTGTCGCCGTCCATTCTTTCCAGGTAAACAGGCCCTGGTCATAAAGTCTCAGAGTCATGGCGAAGGACTGCGCCTCCCAGGGTTCCCTGAAGACCGGCCCCTCGGCGTCGCGCGGGATGCTTGGAACGGCTTCCAGGGCCTGGCGCGCGACGTCCGTGTTGGTCTCGCTCATGCCGGTACCAGATATGGCTCGAACGCCTCTATTGAGACTTTCACCGACGGGTCGCTGTCTTTACCCCACAGCACCTGGCCGGGAAACACCACTGTGTAAAGCCATTGCGGATCTTCGCCAGCGCCGGTGGTGACCGAGTCAGGGTAGACGTGACAACCGCGAACGGCCTCGACCTGTCCCATCTTGTCCCGCGCGTAGCGTGGCAGTCGGGTATGCGTCACAGGGTTGATGTTCAGCGTCCTGACATGGTCACCGGCCTTAAACCGGGGCGGAGCCGACGCGTCCCGTTCGAAATTGCCGCGCGTTAGGTGATTTGCGTCTTTGGGTGTGAAAATACGATTTGGTTTATCGTTGGCCCTCAGCGACCGTCCCGCTTCGAGCTCGTCCGCCCCGGCGAGATTGTGTTCCAGAACACGACGCTCGAGACCAAGCAGCCAGCGCTGGTAATAGGTCGCGCTAACATAAAGAGCCGGCGGCAGCGTCTCCTGCGAGGCGCGCCCCATGTCGATTGTCCACAGGCGTAGCGGCCCCATGGCCCGATTCATAGCATAAACACGGCTTTCCCATGGTTCATGGAAAACCGGCTCATCGACTTCCGGCTCCACCCTGCCGAAACCGTGCATGCCGCCCATGTCGTGTATGGAGTTTGTCACGCAACGTCCTTCGGGTTCATTGCCAAACCCGTGCCCACCATGCTGTCACGTGTGACAAGCGTGGCGAGTTGTTCCTCGCTCCAACCTGCGGTCCCGGCAGGCCGCATGGGCACCACCAGGAACCTCGTCTCGGCAGTCGAATCCCACACCCGGATTTCCGTCTCCTCGGGCAGGGTCACGCCGAATTCGGACAGGACTTTTCTAGGCTCGATCACCGCGCGGGAGCGATACGGCGCCGACTTGTACCAGGTGGGGGGCAATCCGAGCACTTCCCACGGATAGCAGGAGCAGAGCGTGCACACGACCATATTGTGCGTCGCCCCGGTATTCTCGATGGCAATGAGATGGCTGCCAACGGGGCTGACATTGCCCATGGCATTGACCGCCTGGGTCGCATCCTCAAGGAGCTCATTCCTGAATTGGGGATTGTTCCACGCCCGGGCGACCACCCGTGCGCCGTTATGCGGTCCGATGCGGGTTTCATAAGCCTCGACAATGGCATCCAGCGCCGCCGGATCGATATAGCCCTTCTCCGAGAGAACCGTCTCAAGGGAACGGACCCTGACCTGCATATCCGACAATTCGGAGCCCTGTGAATGATCGTGTGAGTGATCGTCGTCTGGGGTCATGATGGCACCGCTTTTGGTCACGTTGGATGAGCGTAGGAAAATG
>JAPUGB010000045.1 GCA_027293165.1 Gammaproteobacteria bacterium | reverse complement strand
ACAGTAATTCGGGTCTAACGTAGAGTCACGCCGCGGTCGTGGGGCTATAGCTCAGCTGGGAGAGCGCTTGCATGGCATGCAAGAGGTCGGCGGTTCGATCCCGCCTAGCTCCACCAGTCACACGCCAAGACTAACCACGATGTTTGCTCTGCAGCGTCCCCATCGTCTAGTGGCCTAGGACTCCAGCCTTTCACGCTGGCAACAGGGGTTCGACTCCCCTTGGGGACGCCATTTCCCAGCAGCCCAGCGCCATTGGGGTGGCTGGAGCAGCCGCCACCCTCGCGGAACTCGGTAAATTTTCGCAAAAAGGGTGCTAAGCACCTGTCCTGTATGTAGAATTTAGACCCTTTTGGGTTTGTTTGTTGTTGCCGGACCGATCCGACGCTCTTAGTGGGCGCCGTTCACTTCGGCAGTTGTGTGCATGGATTACGTGCTTCTATCGCCGACCTATCCGTTTCTCGCAGCAGCGGTCCTCAATGCATTGCTGATCGGCTACGTGTTGGTGGTCGGCGCTGGGCGCATATTGCGCGTCCACATCATGGCAGTTGCTTTAGCCGGGGTGGTTTGGAGTATTTATTATGCCGTGGCGCCCGCTACCGACAGCGGTCTGACCGCCGCCGGCTTTCTCGTTGAGGTGCTGCTCCTGTTAGCCTGGTATGGTCTGCTGGAGCGCGTGTTGCGCGGGCCATATCTGCAATCCATGCCGGAACTGGTCAGGCGCGGCATCCGTTGGGTCTGGCTCATAGTCGTCGCCCTCGGGGTTGCCGCCGCTTTGCCGGTGACAGGAATGGGCGGCGTCGTTGCAGTGGCCGATTTCTACTATCTCGGAATTTTGTTGTTGACGCTGCTTGGGCTGGCTCTGGCTGCGCAGTTTTTCGGTGACGCCACCATCGAGAGTCATACGGCCCTGCGGTCGGTCTGCCTGGCCGCGGTGGTTGTCACCGGCATGCAGGGCCTGCTGTTCGCTGTAGCGCTGCTTACGGCAGCCATACCTGCCTGGATGTTGCCGGTTCGAGCGGTTGGGCTGTGTCTGTCTACCGGCCTGATTGCCCACACCCTGCACAGCAACCCGCAGTGGTCACTGGCGATATTCGTATCTCCCCAGGCGCGCGTATATGCACCAAGGCTGGTTGCCGTGGGTGCGTTTTTGCTTATGTTGCTGGCGGTAGCGCCGATGTTTCGAACGTTGCCCGAAAGCATTGCTCCAGTCGCGGCGGTCGCGCTGGTGCTGCTGGCCGGTGCGCCATTGTTGGTTGTGCTCTTTTCGGACAGCCTCCGGGCGCGATTACGGGTGTTCATTAGCAAACACTTTCTGCCCTTTCGCTATGACTACCGTGAAGAATGGCTGCGCCTGATCGATACGTTGGCGTCACCGGAACAAGGGCTTCCGTTGCCCGAGCGCGCAATCAAATCACTTGCACAAATTGTTGGCAGCCCGTCCGGGGTGTTGTGGATGCGTGGTGTGGACCAAGGTGCCTATACCTGCATGGCCGCCTGGAATACCAAGGTATGGTCAGAAATCGCCGTGACGGCGCAAGATCCGGTTATTCAGTTCATGCGCGATCGGCAATGGATACTCGATACGGCGGAATTGATGCGCAAACCGGAATTCTATCCTGGTCTTCGACGGCCGGACTGGCTGGAGGTATTTCCCGATGCGTTGCTGGTGGTGCCGCTAATCAGCAATGAATCCGTTATCGGCTTCATTGTGCTGTTCCAATCCAGTTCAGCTTTTCGGCTGACTTTCGAAGAAATTGACCTTTTGAGAACCTCTGGCCGGGAGGTTGCTGCTCACCTGGCCCAGTATATGGCGGATCAGCAACTCGCCGAGGCCAAGCAGTTCGAAGCATTCAATCGACTAACTGCATTTGTGATGCATGATCTGAAAAACCTGATTGCTCAGCAATCGCTGATGGTACGCAACGCTGCCAAGCACAAGAACAATCCCGATTTCTTTGAAGATGTTGTTGCCACGATTGAAAATTCGGTGGCGCGCATGAATAGATTGATGCAGCAGCTCCAGACAGGCGATGCAACCGGGCCATCCCGTACCGTTAGTTTGGTGGAGGCAGTGAAGGAGGCAATCGGAAAATGCCAAGGCAGCGAACCAGAGCCTGAATTCATTGAGCCGAGTCAGGTTGTAGAGGCCCACATCGACAGCGAGCGCCTGGTCTCCGTGTTGGAGCACCTGATTCGGAACGCTCAAGAAGCGACGGATTCTGATGGTAGCGTCACGGTTCGAACGGAACTCACCGATGGCCAGGCGTGCATCACGGTCGAGGATGACGGCTGTGGGATGGATAGCGACTTCATTCGCAGCCGGCTGTTTCGGCCGTTCGACTCGACCAAGGGCAGTAAGGGGATGGGAATAGGCGCCTATCAGGCCAGGTCATTCATATTGGCTTCGGGCGGTGCGATGGAGGTCACGTCGACGCCGGGGTCCGGCACCAATGTGCTAATCCAGCTTCCCGCCGTTAAATACCAGGAAGTCGTCGTATAGCTTGAGGCGATGTCAATACTGTGAATATCGTGGAAGGGGACCGACTCGGAGGAAAATGATTGGCCCGGGTTGTAGTATTCCGGGTCTCAGGATCAAGAACAGGGCCGGCTCGACGTAGGCGGAGCAGCGGCTGGATCGAAGGAGGGTTCCGTGACGGAACAGGGCAAACGTCTGCTAATCGTTGAAGACGATCCGGGGCTGCAGAGTCAGCTGCGGTGGTGTTTCGAGGATTATGAAGCGGTTGTCGCGGAAGACCGCGAGACGGCCCTTGCGCAGCTCCGGCGCTATGAACCTCCAGTGGTCTTGCAGGATCTCGGGTTACCGCCGGATCCCGAAGGTGTTGGAGAGGGGCTGGCGACGCTTGAAGAGATCATGGCGCTTGCTCCGGAAACCAAAGTGATCGTGGTCACCGGTCATGGGGATCAGGAAAATGCGCTCAAGGCAGTCGGCCTTGGTGCGTACGATTTTTATGAGAAGCCTGTCGACACCGAAACGCTGCAACTCATCGTTGATCGGGCCTATCAAATTCATGCACTCGAGCGGGAAAACGTGCGTCTCCTGAGGCAAGACAGTACATCGCCGCTGGATGGCATCATTGCCTCCAGTGAAAAGATGCTGGAGGTTTGTCGAATGGTCGAGAAGGTTGCTCCGACCAACGCAACCACCTTGCTGACGGGGGAAAGCGGAACGGGTAAGGAATTATTGGCGCGAGCATTGCACTCCCTCAGCACGCGCGTCGACAAACCGTTGGTGGCGATCAACTGCGCGGCAATTCCGGAGAGTCTGCTCGAGAGTGAATTGTTTGGTCACGAGCGAGGTGCATTCACCGGGGCAATCAAGCAGACTCGCGGCAAAGTCGAAATGGCAGATGGCGGTACCCTGTTTCTCGACGAAGTCGGGGATATGCCGTTGGCCTTACAGGCCAAGTTGCTGAGGTTTCTGCAGGAGCGGGTTATCGAACGCGTTGGCGGGCGAGAAGAAATTTCGGTGGATGTGCGTGTGGTATGCGCAACCAATCAAAATCTCGAGGTAGCCATAAGGGAGAAACGTTTTCGGCAAGACCTCTACTATCGCATCAGTGAAATCACTATCGATATTCCGCCGCTCAGAGAACGAGAAGGCGGTCGCGTGATTCTCGCGCGAACCCTGCTGGAAAAATTCGGGGCGCAGCAGGGTCGACTCCTAAAAGGATTTGGTGCTGACGCCCTGAATGCCATCCAGAATTACGCGTGGCCGGGTAACGTTCGGGAAATGGAGAACAAGATCAAGGGGGCCGTGATCATGGCAGAGGGCAAGCAGATATCGGCGGCCGACCTGGGGCTTTCTGCGGTGGATGCCCAAGCCCCGAATCTCAACCTGCGCGAGGTCCGACGATTGTCCGAAACCGGCGCGATAAAGGGGGCCCTGGTCTACGCGTCGGGGAATATCTCCAAAGCCGCAAAGATGCTTGGGATAACGCGTCCTACCCTCTACGATCTTCTGGACAAATACGAGATCAGGACTCAGAAGTAGCAGCGCAGGCTTATGGCATTCAACCCAGGCAGATGCAGACTGGCGATTCGACTTTGTTAACAGCGCGTGAGGCGCAGGCGTACGAGTTGCTCGACGTCGAACCGTCGGTTCCCGTCCTGATCGTATGTGACCATGCCAGTTGCAGGATCCCCAAATCGCTCGGCGATCTCGGGGTGCCCGCCCAGTACCTGCATGAGCATATCGCCTGGGATATAGGCGCGGGGGCGGTTGCCCGATCCCTGAGCGCAAAACTTCAATTACCGGCGGTGTTGGCAGGCTATTCGAGACTCCTCGTCGACTGCAACCGTAATCTCGATGATCCCAGCGCGTTTCCGGAGGTCAGTGACGGAATTCCGGTACCCGGCAACCAGGCACTGAGCCAGTCGGAGCGGCGGCAGCGTGCCGACGCATATTACTGGCCATACCACCACGCGATCAGGGACCGGATTCGGATGCTGGAATCACTGGCGCCGGCGCCGGCGCTGATCTCGGTCCACAGTTTCACCCCGGCACTCAACGGTGCCAGCCGCCCATGGCACTTTGGCGTCATGTGGGACAAAGATCAGCGGTTGGCATCAACTCTGATCCAAAACCTTGCCGCATTGGAGAATGTCGTCGTAGGCGATAACCAGCCCTATTCGGGCAGGCATCCGGCCGATTTTACGATCGATCATCATGCAGAGGCGGAGGGCCTTCCGCATGCCGGCATTGAGGTTCGCCAGGACCTGGTGCAAACGGCGGCCGGCGTAGCGGAATGGTCGGAGCGTTTGGCCCAGGCATTGGCTCCGATACTCGAGGAATGGTCTTTGTACACACACCGCGCAGGCGGCCCCTGAATTTGTCGTTACGTTGGTTGCGGCTGACTGCAGCGACGCAGTAGACGATAATGGACCTGCAATAGTTCACCGGTGATCGGGGCCAATGATATCTGATAGCCGGAATATTTCTGTGTGCTAGAGCTCGAACGAGACAAGTCAGGATGGCTCCAAAAGATCCAAGTTTTACGGTCGGTATTGAGGAAGAGTACCTGCTCGTAAATCTGGACAATAGAGATCTGGCAACCGACCCTCCGGCCTCGTTAATCGCCGATTGCAAAAAGCACTGTCACGAGCAGGTGACACGTGAATTGTTGCGCTCCCAGATTGAGGTTGGTACAGCGGTGTGCAACACGGTGGGCGATGCGCGTAAAGACCTTGCTCGGTTGCGGCGAGTCGTCATAGACGTTGCCAATAATCACGGTTTAGCGCCTATCGCAGCGTCGACCCACCCTTATGCAAACTGGATGGAACAAAAACGTACGCCGAAGGAGCGCTACAACTACCTGGCGACTGAGAGGCAGGCCGCTGCGCGGAGAATGCTGATTTGCGGAATGCATGTGCATGTGGGCGTCGACGATGATGACCTGCGCATCGATCTGCTCAGTCAAATGAAATATTTTCTGCCGCACCTGCTCGTGCTCAGCACTTCTTCGCCGTTCTGGGAAGGGCAGGACACCGGGCT
>JAPUGB010000044.1 GCA_027293165.1 Gammaproteobacteria bacterium | reverse complement strand
TTTTCGATGTGGTCGCTGAATCGCCGGGGAGCGGTGAAATCCACCACGGCCCACTCGCTAGCGAGAGATGCGCTCGTGGTCGTCGTGGGGGTAGTCGTATATGGTGCCGTGGCTTACCTGCACCCGTATCTGTTCGGCGTGCCCGCGCTAGCATAACTATCGACACGTCCAGACAAACAAAACCCCGCACAGTGGCGGGGCTGCCTCCGACTCTCCAATGTCCGCTTTCGGCCAGAAGCGGACATTCGCAGTTTGCCAGCCCCCGCTGACCCAGAACGGGAATGTATCCCCTGGGTCCTCGCTTCGGATCCCGGGCGGATCGCAAATCTCAGATTGATTGCTTGCCCGGCTGGGTTGCCAGCGGCGATCCGGGCTGCACCCCGCCCTTTGGCGGCACCTCGCCCCCTCGCCGTATGACGCTTTGCCCGGGTGCTACGATTCGGATCCAAATTGCACACGCCAGCAGCACGACCTGATAGGCGCCGGCGATGACAAACGGCGCCCACGGCGCCCACGCGTCAAACAGCCGTCCGCCGCCAGCTGTGAAGATTAATATTCCGATGGCGCCCCACATGCTGCTTGCCGCAATGACGCTGCCGCGTTCTTTAACAGGCGCTTCCTGACCGATCAGCGTTAGCGATGCTTTCAGCATGAAGCTCGAGCCGAACGCAATGATGATGAAATACGGCAGCATCGCGAAGTCTAGCGGCGACGTAACGAGACCCATCGACAGATAGCCAACACTTGCAAAAGTCAGCGCGACGATGGTCGCCGTGACCCGATTGACCTGATCGATGAACCAGCCGAACAGCGGCGCTACCGACATGCTGACGGTCTGCATAATTGCCAGGATGATCCCGTACTGGGCCATCGCGGCCGCTGGGCTCATGCCTCGATCTATACCGTCCTGGATGGCCCAGAGCATCAGGAACAGGCCCTTGATGACGAGGTCCGAACGCGCGGCGAACGCCGCCGCATACGCCAGTGCGATTCGGGGGTTTTTGCCGTGCCGCAGGCCGCTCATGAACAGAGTCAGGGTATCGGCGCGATCACGCTTCTTAACCGGCGTGCCGGGCGCAAGACCCCCTCGGGCGGCGACCGCCGCAAGGATGCACAATGACGCGGCGAACAGGTACATCGCCGTGCCTCCTTGCACTGGATCGAAGCCGCGTTCCCCCAGGAATACGGGAATACGCGCAATCACGACGGCCACGAAGATGACCCCGAGTATGTTGAACATGCTCGTATAGCCGATCAATTTGCCGCGTGAGTTCTCGGCCGGGTAGTCGTTGCTGAGCGTAGCGATCGTGCCGGCCGTCGCTGCCAAGCCGACGGCGAAGATCATGCGGGCACCCAGCAGTTCGACCCAGTCGGTCGCGAATGGGGCCAGGCCGTAGCCCAAGCCAATCGTCAGGATTCCGACCATGTAGACTGGTCGCCTGCCGACCCGGTCGGCCAGCACACCGAAAGGCACAAACAGCAGGATCGCGGCGATCTCGACCCACATCGATATATCGCCCGATATCGTGCCCTGCTCGCCGCGCGGGATTTGCAGATGTGCGGTCAGCAGGTAGTTCTGCAGCATGCTGGCGCCGGCGAGCATTGCGACAGCGATGAACGCGCAAAAGAACTTCGTATTGACGTTCAGCCAGGTGATTCCGGGAGCCAGCTCGAGTCCGAAGTTGTCCCGCAGCCAGATATATGCCTGCGACCGGGTGATCCAGGTGACGAGGCCGTTCCGGCCAATCTTCTCCGTCTGCGGGTTTGCAATCACCGCATTACCCCCCTGCTCGGCAGAATGTAGAACCTTTGCCGGGTATTACAGCAACGCGGCAAATCGACCGAAACAAACACCGTCCCGGCTGACCGGGTGATGGCTGCCCCAGTCGCTGTGCGTTGGCAGGTTGAGCATCGGGGTCGTAACAACGAACGCAGGCTCTTAGGTTGGGGGGGGCACGGATTGAACCTAGGACCAATGGCTTAAAAGGCCACTGCTCTACCGCTGAGCTATACCCCCATCGGAACTGAGGTTTTGCAGATGCCAGCAACTAGACATAATGAAGCCCGGCGTTGGGCCGTATGTGATAGCGAGGAGTGTCCGCTTTGGGTCGAAAGCGGCCACTCAGGCCGCTTCGCCCGTGTCCTCTAAATCTCCATCTGTTCCGCAATTTCGAGGGCGTCGTCGACCTCAATGCCCAGGTACCTGACTGTGCTTTCTAGCTTCGTGTGGCCCAGCAGAATCTGGACAGCTCGCAAATTCTTCGTCTGGCGATATATCAGCGAGGCTTTAGTCCGACGCATGGAGTGTGTCCCATAACCCGCTGGAGCGAGCCCGATCATCGCGACCCAAGATTTGACCAGCCGCGAGTATTGCCGCGTAGACAGTGGATGAGGTCTGTTCTGACGACTCGGGAACAACGGTTGTTCTGGTTCGAGTGCCGACCGACTAATCCACGCCATAAGCGCGTCCCGCGTCCGTGGGGTGATTTCAAACTGCACCGGGCGGCCGGTCTTGCGCTGAAGTATTTTGGCTCTACTAGCCACGTAACCATCCGGGGCGATATCGCTTACCCGCAGCCGAATGAGGTCGCAAGCACGGAGTTTGCTGTCAATCGCCAGATTGAATAGAGCCAGATCGCGGACTCGGTGTGCCATTTGAAGCCTGACGCGAATCGCCCAGATTTCCTGTGGCTTTAGGGGCGGTTTCTGGCCGATCAGCTTGCCTTTGTTCCAGGGGTTCTGGAGGTCGATCAGTTGGAATTTGAACATGGGTGCATTCCTCCGTTGTTATTGGAAGGAATCGCATACCGCAGATCGTGCCGGAGTAGGCACCTCGGTCTGTCAACCGTTGACAGTGTGGACTGGGTCTAATGTCCGCTTTCGGCCAATAGCGGACAGTGAACGGGGTTTCGCCTGTCAACTTTTGAGACCCTGTCATCGAACCCTGCCATTACTGACGTTTCAAACAACGCCAACTTTGAAGTGCTTAACTTGCGCCGCGAACACGGGACAGCCAATATAGGGCGCCGCCGGAGGCGACAGTTAACAGCGCCAGCGAGGATTCGAGCGGCCGACCGAGAAAGGCCCAGGCCAGTGTCCAAAGCGTAACCGCAAGATAAAACAACGGGGGTAGCGGATAGCCCCGCAGCCGAAACGGCCGGCTAAGCTCGGGCATCCGCACACGCAGAACCATGACGCAGGACACGGCCAGCGCCGACATCAAGGCCAGCGTGAACCCGGCATACTGCAGAATCTGATCGACGCGGCCCGATACGATCAGCACCGAGGTAACCGTGCCCTGAGTCAATATGGCATTGACCGGTGTCCCGGCTGAGTTGGTCTTAGCGAGCCACCGCAGCGCTGTTACGTCGCCGCCAAGCGCGAAGGCCACTCGTGGACCGGCGATCGTCATCGCTGATGCTGAGGCGAGCAACGATACGACCAGAACAACAGTAACGAGCGCGACACCCCAACTGCCAAACAAAGCGCGTGCAGCGACCAGACCCACTTCAACCTTACCCGCCAGTTGGTCGACGTTGGCGCCGTAGAGGTAAACCGCATTTAGACCCAGATACAGCACGGTGACAATGACCGTGCCGGCCACAAGGGCGCGGGGAAGATTACGTTGTGGCTCGATTATCTCGCTGGCAACGTAAGCCGCAGCGTTCCATCCCGAGTAGCAAAACATCACAAAGATCAGGGACGTGGCGAGCGCCGTAAACGTCGCCATCATACCCATGCCCTGATATGCAACTGACACGTAGGAAAAATTCGCGGTCTCTCCCCGGCCAAACGCGGCGGCCGCGAAAATAATGACGATGATCCCTGTGACCTTCACCAGGGTGACGAGATTATTGAACTGAATTGACTTCTGACCGCTGCGCAACTGAATCGCGGCCAATGCCCATACCAAGCCGATCGCGATCAGGTCGTTTATTTTCAGAAGACCCATTACCAGCTTCGGGCTATCCAGCAGCGGAACGACCGCTGACAGATAAATCATGAGGCTTTTTAATGCTGCAGCGATGGGTGCGGGGAACCCGGCAGTCAGCGAGACAAACGCGCTCATGACGCCAAACGAAAGTCCGTAGGTCTCGCGGAGATAAACGTACTCGGCACCGGCGTAGGGCATGGCCGCACCAAGCTCCCCGTAACACAGCGCACCGAAGTACGCTAGGGTTCCACCTAAAGTCCAGAGAAACAGTATGAGCAGAGGATTGCCAAGATCAGCAGCCTGAAAGCCGGTCGTGGTAAAGATCCCGACACCAATGACATTCGCGACGACCAAACCGATCGCTGAACGGAAGCTAATATGACGTTGGAGTCCCAATAGTCCAATGCCAATCTCTTCAGCGTGAAGAAACCCAGCTCATTG
>JAPUGB010000043.1 GCA_027293165.1 Gammaproteobacteria bacterium | reverse complement strand
TCGCATGGCTGATTCCATGCCATCGGGTGCTTCGGGCCAGCGGCGCGCTAGGGTGCTATCGCTGGGGAGCGTCCCGCAAGCGAGCCATGCTGGCCTGGGAAGAAGCACGAGCAACGCTGGCAGGGTCGAACTGATACGTTTCGGCGCGTCGCCGGTCGGCCGCTCGGGTAGCTGAGGCGCGTTCCCCGCTCAACCGCAGCTCGACACCCCGGAGGGGCCGCACGCTTAATCTCGCTACGCCATCCCTGGCGCCGCTCGAATCGGCGTCCTTGCCCGCCTCGCTCCCGACGACGCTCACGGCCCCTCCGGCATGTCCCGCTGCGGGGGATCGGAGGGCATCCGAGCGTCGTCGCCGGCTGGCGAGACATGGATGTCGGAGCAAGCCGGCGCCGATCTGCCCGAAGCCAGGGACGGCGAAGGGCAGTTAAGCAAGGATGCCCTTCGGGCGCCCGCGCCCGGAGCGAGCGGTGGGTTACTGGCTGCAGATGCCGGGTGAATGCGAAGAGCGCCTTAGCGACAGCGTAGCGCCGGAGCATTTGCGCGGTAGCTGCAGCCTGGTTCGGTGCATTGCGTCGCGGTACGCAGCCGAGAAAAGTGTGAATTGGGTTGTGGTCCGGTCCCGTTGCAACACGTAACCTGCGGACACGATACCGCCAATCTCAGCCGGCGGATCCAGGGTGCAATGAACTACGGTGAAACAGTCCAGCAGAGTGCGGATACTCTGTACTCCGACCAGTTACGACGCGGCTTCAAACGACTGCGATTTATCGATTTTCTGGAGGAGGAATTCCGAGAGACCTACCAGTCAGAAAACGGCGAGAAATCACGGCTGACGATCGTACTGGCGTTGGTGATTTGCGTCGTGGTCACAGTGATCAGCCAGGCGGTAGGCGGCGAGGGCGAATCCGCAATGCGTGCCCTCGGTTTGGCTGTCCTGGTTCCGATGCTCCTGTTGACCTTGGTTGCGTCCTACCGCGCGACCCGCATCGCCTATCAGTTTCTGCTTGGGGTGAGCGCCCTGGTCATTGGTCTCGCGGGCGCTGTAGTTGACGTCAAGGCCAGCCTCTCCGGCATGTCGTACTACTTTGCCGCCCAGGCCAGCTGGATTTTCATGATTTGGCTGGTCATGGGGTTTGTGTTTCGACCAGCAGCATATCTTGCATGGGCGGTTTCGATCGCCTACGTTGCGGCTGCGTTGTCTGCGGGACTCCCGACCGAAGAAATCATATTCGAAATGTCTATGTTGCTTACCGTCAATCTGTTAGGAGGCTACAGCTGCTATAAAATCGAGTATGCAGCCCGCGTGAATTTCCTGGAATCCAAGCTGCTGAATCAGCTTGCTCAAAGAGATGGGCTGACCGGACTTTTTAATCGCCGTTCCTTTGACGAGTACGTAGACAGGATCTGGCGGCAGTCCCGCCGGGAGGGTGTCACCGTTGCGTTCCTGCTCGTCGACATCGATTACTTCAAATCGTTTAACGACGTGTATGGTCACCAGGCCGGTGACGATGCACTCAAAGATGTCGCCAAGGTCTTGGCTGAAGCAGGACATAGGCCCCTGGATCTCGTGGCGCGATACGGTGGCGAGGAGTTTGCCCTGCTCCTGTATGGACCGAGCCGCGAATATAGCCGTGAACTACCGGAAAGTCTGCTCAAAAACGTTCAGGGGCGGGAGATCGTCCACGAGGGATCTGAAAATTCCAAGTATCTATCGATCAGCATCGGTGTTGCCATTATTCACTCGGACGCGGAGAGAAGCGTAACGGGCGCTATCCAGATGGCTGACGAAGCGCTTTACCAGGCAAAAGAAAACGGTCGCAACCGGGTGGTCATGGCGGAATCCGGCACGACCAATGTTGAAACGGGCCGGTTCCGCAGCCTCAGCGTCGGCTAGTCCGTTCAGCCAGATCACCAATGGCCGGTATTCTCCATCGAAGCCCATGGCTCGGTTGGTTCGAGCGCTTTACCTGTCTGCAGGAGTTCGATCGAAATGCCGTCGGGTGAACGCACAAAGGCCATGTATCCGTCTCTGGGCGGGCGATTAATGATGACCCCGTAGTCCATCAATCGTTGACAGGTCTCGTATATATTCTCGACCTCGTAGGCGATATGACCAAAGTTTCGGCCTTCCGTGTAGTTCTCGGGGTCCCAGTTGTGGGTCAGTTCGATAGCGCTGGATTGATCGGCCTTCGCGCCGACAAATACCAGCGTGTAGCGGCCTGCCTCGTTGTCATAGCGATGGTGTTCAACCAGCCCGAGCTTTTCACAATAGAACTGTAGAGATTCGTCCAGATCGCTTACGCGAACCATTGTGTGCAGATATTTCATTTCGGTAACCCCGGTGGCCCAGCTTCATGCTTGATCTTGCAAACCAGCGTACAGCCCGTAACCTACCCCCATAGGTTGCCACCCTCAAGCCGGGCGAGACCGTAAAATGGACCAGGCGACTATGGCGTTGGTGCGACCTGGCCCGTCTCGGTAATGAGCAAACGAAATAGCATCATATTTGTGCCGGGAATCCGGCCTAAACCGCCGGCCGAGCAGCATCGTCAAGCACTCTGGGAATGCCTGATCGAGGGCGTAAGGAGAGCGAATCCGGCGGTGGCACAGAGCCTGGCGGCTTGCAGCGATCAGTTTCAGTTGGTTCCCTGGAGCAAGCTTTTCTACGGCGCATACCGGGATATCCAGTTGGAC
This sequence comes from Gammaproteobacteria bacterium, assembly GCA_027293165.1. Taxonomy (GTDB): domain Bacteria; phylum Pseudomonadota; class Gammaproteobacteria; order Steroidobacterales; genus JAPUGB01. The sequence continues at coordinate 5,223 of JAPUGB010000043.1, read as the reverse complement.
CGTGAGGGCATCCGCCACGTACTCGAGCAATCCCGTCCAACGGAGGAGGATCTGCGCGACGCTCGTTCGTTTGGCATGCAGCTCAACCGGCTCGTTTACATTATTGGTGACCGATTTCCAGGGTTAATGAAACTCATATCGAATCGGGCTATGGCAACCCGGCTCGATGAAATCCGGCGTTACTTCAAAGATGTCGATGGCATCGGCACAAAAGTAAGGCAAATGACCGCAGAGTTTCTGCTGCGCGCCTGGCAGGACAACGACCGCGTTATGCTGATCGGGCACAGTTTCGGGGCGGTGATTGCCTACGACACACTGTGGGAGCTCAGCCGGTCCAGCCGCGAGCCGGGCGAGGTGGACATGCTTGTTACGATGGGAAGCCCCATGGGGCTCAACTTTATGCGCAAGCGTGTTCGGGGAGCAGGACACACTGGTCCGGCACGCTTTCCGGCAAACATTCGTCACTGGCTCAACATTTCCGCTTTAGGCGAGCCGGCTGCACTGGATCGGAAGTTTGTGGAACGCTACCGAGAAATGCTTGAACTGGGATTGGTGGACAGCATTACCGGTCATATGGGCCTCGTAAACGTTTTCCGAGACTCGGACGGCCTGAACGTGCACAAGTGCTACGGGTATTTTGTCAGCCGAGATACTGGCAGCTTTATCGCTGATTGGTGGCAGGATCTTGAATCAGAGACCTAAAACGAATTTTCGGTGTCCTTCGGTATGATCAGCATGTCGATACGGCGGTTTCTGTCCCTGCCTTCTTTATTTTCATTGTTGGCGATCGGCCGGGAATCGCCATAACCAACCGCTCTGATACGGAAGCCCGGAATATTTTTGTCTACAGTCAGAAATTTCATCACGGAGTCCGCTCGAGCCTGCGAGAGACGGATATTCATGGCATCGCTACCAGTCGAATCCGTGTGCCCCTCCACGACGACATCGCAACGGGGAAATACCGCAATCGCGCGTTCGAGTTTGTTCAGCAGGAGTTCGTTGCTGCTATCAAGTTCCGCTGAGCCGCTGGCGAACTGCAGTCCAACCAGTCGCAGGACGATTTTGTCAGAGTCACGGACTACAAGCGCCTGATCGTCGTCGAACAAGTTTCTCACCTGGTTGTATTGCTCCCGTGCCCTTGCCTGAGCCTCTAGCCGAATTACTGCTGCATCTCGCGCCGCCGTTGTTCCGCCAAGGCGATCGTCGAGCACGCGTATCTCGTCTTCAAGGCTGGCAATGTATTGCCGGGCATTCGAAAGGTCCTCGCTAAGCAGCGCCTCGCTGGCGCGTAGCTCCTCGATGCGGTTCACGACCTTGTCCGTCGTTGCATCCGGAGAAAAAGCGGCATCCTTCTGCAATTCGGCGGCACTGGCGATCTGCTGCAGCCGCTCCTGCCAATCGAGAAGCATTTCCTCCAGGCTCAGCTGTTTATTCTGCACCCGACGCACCGAATCGGCGAGGTACACGGCGAGCTGGGTTGCGTCCACGGATTGCTGTGCTAACTCGCGCGGCTGGCTGATCGCGTAACGGTCGGTGGCCAGTTTTTGTTCGGCTTCCAGCAGCAAACCGCGGGCTCTATCCATCGTCAGTGGCGCGTACCTGTCAGCGCGCAAGCGCGTTGCGTTCGAGAGCAAGCGTCGCGCTTCGCCGACGACGATTGCTTTGATCGCCTCCAGTTCGGCCTCGGCGTAGACGGCCGTGCTCCGAGCAGCACCGTCAAGCGCGGCCGGCTCGCGGTTTTTTTCGAGGGCCCTCGCGGCATTGCCGAGTTCTTTCTCCGCTTTCGCCCATAAGGCTCCGGCCAGTTCCGGCGCCTTAGCTATTTCGGCCCCCTGACGTTGCGTGAGTGCTTCATCGAAGATGCCGCGGGCAGCGTTCGCCGCAGCAATTGCCTTGTCGAAAGAGTCTTCAGCATGTGTCAGCCGGTCACTGACTTGCTCGGCACTCTGCCCAGCCTGCATATCGCGTCGCGCCCGGTCGAGTTCGTCGGACCCGTTCTGATAGTTCATCGGCGCCAGGAGTTGCGCATTCAAAGCACTGGCCGCAGCCTGGGATGCTTCAACAGCCGCAAGATGTTCGTCGACGTTCGGCTCAGCCAATGCCAGGGCGGCGAAGGCGAGCGCGACCGTTACCAGGGCGCCATTCAATAAATTCGTCATCTGTGTGTACCGCGCCTCCGAAGCTTCTCTCTATAACATCCGTGCTTCGTAAGGCGCAACTGTCCGGACATAAGCTACATCATTTCATCGAGCCAGGCTGACAGCTACCGCGCAAATGCTCCGGCGCTACGCTATCGCTAAGGCGCTCTTCGCATTCACCCGGCAGCTGCAGCCAATAATCCAGGCGCGGTGCCGGGGGTGTTGTCGAGGCGACATCGGAACGCCGGAGACGAGGCAATGCGACCGGTGACGCGCCGCAACTTTATCGAACCAGGCTGACAACTAGCGCGCAAATGCTCCGGCGCTACGCTATCGCTCGCGCTCTCTAGATAATCCCGCCGCCTGCGGCCCGCTAATCAGGCCTTACGTGCGGTGCGTGGGGTCGATCTGCGGTTGAGCGAGGAACGCGTCTCGGCCACGCGACCGGCGATGCGCCGCAACGTATAGAACCTAGCCAACAGGTACTGGGTAAATACTGCTGTGAACCCCCCAAATCTGTGCAGTTCCTCACAGAATTTTGTGTGCAAGAAGAATACCCTCCCTGCATGGGTACGAAGTATTACACGCGTTTCTTGCTCCAGACTCTGGATCAGGACTCTGTCGATGAATACAGCGGTGTGGTGGAGTTACATTCTGCGCGCCAGGCTGTTATGGATACAGTTGAAATCGAAAAGTTGCTGGCGCAGAGCTTCGATCTCGATGCGTCAGATCAGATTAGATTGTTGAACTGGTCGCCGCTGCACTGATCGTCGTACCCAACACGAACATCGTCCGGCCGAATATTTGGCTGGACACTGGCTTCCCCCTGTATTGCCCGGCCTTTGGCCGGGCTTTTTTTTGCCCGCGATCTGCGGCTGGTGGCATCGGGCCGGTCGGAATGGCCACGCTCATCGTCAACGCACACTCACGAGGGGCGCCCAGCGCTTTGCTGCCTGCGGGGACCGTGCGAGAATGACCTTCGCTTGGAGGAACCGTTGCCTGCCCGTGCGTCTTTAGATGAGAACTTTGAAAAACAATTCTGACGTTGAAAGCGGTACCAAGTATCGCACCCAGGAAGGTATTCGCGCCATTAAGAATGGGGTCAAGCGAAACCTGTTTTCGGGCGAGCGGCTCGGTGGCGGAAAACCGACTTGGCTGAGAGCGCGACTGCCATCGGGGCAAGCTTACACGGCGGTATTGAACAATGTCCGAAAACATCGGCTCAGCACCGTCTGCGAGGAGTCGATGTGCCCCAACCTTGGCGAGTGCTGGAATAACGGCACGGCGACAATAATGGTTTTGGGTAGCGTATGTACCCGCGCATGCCGTTTTTGTGCAGTTGATACCGGTAATCCCAGGGGCTGGCTCGATCCGGATGAACCGGAAAATACAGCCCGCTCGGTCGAACTGATGGGCCTTAAATATATCGTACTGACATCGGTCGACCGGGATGATCTGCCTGATGGCGGAGCCGGTCACTATGCCGAATGTATCCGTGCGGTGAAGAAAAGAACGCCGGCCACGGCGGTCGAGGCATTAACGCCTGACTTTAACGGCTGCGAGCGCGATGTACAGACAGTCGTCTCGGCGGGACCAGACGTTTTTGCGCAGAATCTGGAAACAGTAAGCCGCCTGACTCAGCGGGTGCGTGATCCGCGGGCTGGCTACGAGCAGACCCTGTCAGTATTGTCTGCGGCGAAAAAGCTGAAACCCGAACTCATCACAAAAACCAGCTTGATGCTCGGACTCGGAGAAACAGACGAAGAAATCTTAGCGGCCATGGAAGACTTACGGCAACATGATGTAAATATCCTGACGCTGGGCCAGTATTTGCGGCCTACCGTGAACCACCTTCCGGTGGTCCGTTACGTGCCGCCGCGGGAATTTGACGGCTATCGCAAGTTGGGCCTTTCACTTGGCTTCCTGGAAGTCGTTGCGGGCCCGCTGGTTCGATCCAGTTACAGGGCCGATCGGGCATTCGATAAAAACAACGTGGGACTGAGCGCATAACTCGAAGTCGACAGCGCCAGAAACCGCATCAACCCGCTGTCGGACGCTCATGGAGTGCATGAATGGCAGAGTTTTTCCTTGATTACGGTTTGTTCTTCGCCAAGGCAGTGACGGTGGTTGCCGCAATCGCCGCAGTCATGGTGCTTTTCATTGCAGCAGCATCGCGCAAAGAGCATTCGCCCGACGGACTCAGGGTTGAAAAACTTAATGACAAGTACCGGGCGATGGCGGACACGGTGCGGCGAGCGGTAATGAACAAATCCGAGTGGCGGCAAAAACATCGGCGTGACAAAAAGGCACGCAAAGAAAAAGAAAAATCAAGGAAAGGTGACCAACAAACAGGCAAGCGGATTTTTGTCATCAATTTCAAGGGCGATATGCGCGCAACCGGAGTTACCGCGCTCAGGGAAGAAGTCAGTGCGGTTGCAACTGTAGCCTCAGACCAGGATGAAGTTGTCGTGTGTCTGGAGAATGCTGGTGGAACGGTACATGAGCACGGGTTGGCGGCGTCGCAACTATTGCGCTTGAAGGACCGGAAGATTCCGTTGACCGTAATCGTTGACAAGGTTGCTGCAAGCGGCGGATATCTGATGGCAGCGGTCGCCGATCGGCTGATTGCCGCACCGTTCGCAATTATAGGGTCCATCGGAGTATTGGCGCAGCTGCCGAATTTCAATCGATTCCTTGAATCGCATGGCATAGATTTCGAGCAAATCACTGCCGGTAAATACAAACGTACGCTGTCATTGTTTGGGAAGAATACCGACGAAGATCGCGCCAAAATGAAGGAGGAGCTGGAGGATGTTCACGAACTCTTTAAGGCCGTGGTCGCCGAGCATCGCCCCTTGCTCGACGTTGACAGCATCGCAACCGGTGAATACTGGTATGGCAGTCGCGCAAAGCAAGTCGGCCTGGTCGATGAGTTGGGCTCCAGTGACGACTACCTGATGAAAGCCGCTGAGACCGCCGATATCTATAGCGTGCGTTACAAGGGACGCTCAACGCTGTTGCAGCGGCTGCAATCAGCAATGACCTCGATGTTCAATTCCCTCGGATTCGAGCTTCCCGGTGGTCG
>JAPUGB010000042.1 GCA_027293165.1 Gammaproteobacteria bacterium | reverse complement strand
GAAGAAGCCGTGCGGTTAATGGGCCACCATCAGCTCGGCTGGGATCTCTCAGAAAACGATGTGAAAACGATCGTGGCGTTTCTAGGAAGCCTGACCGGCACGATAGATCGAGAATACATCGCAATGCCGGAGCTCCCCCCGAGCGGCTCTGAAACGCCAGGCCCGAATCCCAACTAGGCTCCCCCGCCAGCCCGAAATGATGCCGAGATCGGTTAGGGCTGCTTCGGCTGCTTGATGGTCTACACCCCGCTTATTGCCGAGGCCGCTGGGACCGTTTTAGTGCTCTGTTTTGCTCCCAGAGCGAACGGCTAGCTTCGAACCTAGTTCGTTATGAAGAGTGCCAAATGGTTGGCACATCGTTTCTATTGAGACGGTCGGGAGTTCGACAGAACGCGCCAGCGTTTTGGACGTCGAAGGCTGGCCGTCGGCCCGAGTATGCGCAATACGCCGAGGCGCCAAAACCGAATGAGCGTTTGATTCAGACCTTTTGCGATACCCGAGTTATATTTTCAGCCACCTATGCATAATCAATGTCTGCGTCGAAACGAGGCTGGCTCGACTGGCAAGCCTGTCTCTTTTCAACTTTAGTCACCGCCCAGCCGGTCCGACGAGCCATCATGAGCCAATGGCGACTCTGATCCTGGCTGCGCCAATCGCTGCGACGGACGCGGTGCTGGAAGCAAGACGCGCGCTATCGTGCCAGAGCCGACGAGCATGAGCGCTATGATCAAAATCGTCGCCCGAAAGCTCAGCAGATCGGTCAACAGTCCGGCAAACAGCGCGCCGACGGCGTAGCCAAGGTCGCGCCACAGACGGTAAAGGCCGATGGAATTCGCCCGGGTCTTCGGGCCGACCAGGTCACCTACCTGCGCAATGAGGGTTGGATAAACGGCGGCGGTGCCTAATCCCAACACTACGGCCGAAGCCGCCCACGGGATGAATCCGTTCAGGGTCGCGAAGCCGACCAGCGCCAGTGCCTGAACCAGCAGCCCTCCTACGATCAGGGGACGGCGTCCGACCCGGTCGGAGATCGTGCCCGTAGCGAGTTGCGCGATTCCCCAAACCGCCGGGTATAAAGCGGCCAGCCACGCGATCTGTCTCAAATTCAGTCCCTGTGCGGCGAAAAAGACGGGTAGGAGTCCCCAGGCCACCCCTTCTTTGAGGTTGTTGAGCAATCCGGCCTGGTTTGCGGCGAACAAGGGTCTGTGGCCCCAGCTTCCGCGCCATATTCGTGCTGCCCGTTCGGCTGGGAGCTCAGGCGCCGCATTATCCGAGGTCGTATTCACGATCTTGCTTTCGAGCTCGACGTGGTGCCGGGTATCGCGAGCGCCCAATAAGGTCACGGCTAACCCAAGCAGCGCAGCACCCAATGCGATCAGATATGGCGCTGGCCGCGGCCCGTACGCGTCCGCAAGATATCCTGCCCCAAGGGCCGCCGCCGCCACCCCTAAGTACCCGACACATTCGTTCAAACCCATGACCAGGCCGCGCCGCTTCGGCCCTACGAGATCGATTTTCATTATCTGAGTAGCCGACCACGCAAGTCCCTGGTTGATACCGAGGAGAAGATTGGCAAAACCAATCCAACCCCACGATGGTGCCCACATAAGGAGGATCGGCACTGGAATGCCGAATGCCCAGGCGACCAGGAGTATGCGTCTGGATCCAATCCGCCCGGCAAGCTCGCCCGCGAGAAAATTTGCCCCGGCCTTGGCGAAGCCAAATGCGACCAGAAAGCTAATCGTAACGGTAGCGGAGGTTAGCCCGAATTCTGCTTCGGCAAGAAGCGGAAGGACCGATCGTTCGACGCCGACCACGGCCCCGATGAACACAACAATGAGAAGCAGCAAAGCAATTTGCGATCCGTTCTCGCGCAGACCAAGGCGCACAGGCGGCATACCATTATTTCCTTTAGAGACTCAGACAGGGCTCTCGCTGCGCAGAGCCACCGCGTGATCTGTGCGCGCCGACTTGCGTCGCACTACGGGTAAGGACAGATCTCACAACAAAACGATTCGCCGGCGAAATGCTATTCGTCGCGGTTTCATTTTCACGAGGCCACTTCGATCAGTGGTTGCCCGTTCTTTGCGACAATCTCGCCAATACGCCAAAGCTCCGATCCCTGCAGTTCCGCAAGCTCAACCACCTGATCTACGGAATCAGGTTCAACGGCGATAAGCAGCCCCCCGCTCGTTTGTGGATCGCATAGGATTTCTTGTTGAGCCTGGCTCATCGGACCGAGCGTCTGCCCGTAGCTGTCAAAATTGCGCCCGGTCCCGCCAGGAATGCATCCGAGTTGGCGATACTCTTCCACCGCTTCCAGAACCGGCGTTGCAGCAAAATTAATTCGTGCCCCAACGCCACTGCCTTCGCACACCTCGCAGAGATGCCCGAGAAGCCCGAACCCGGTGATGTCCGTCATTGCCGTAACTCCAACAATCTCAGCGAACGCCGGACCGATGGAGTTGAGTTCACACATGGTATCCAGTGCGAGATGCTGATGTTGAGGCTTAAGGACTCCTTTCTTTTGCGCGGTCGTCAAAATACCGACGCCTAAAGGCTTGGTCAGAAAAAGTTCGTTTCCGCTTGCCGCGCTGTTGTTTCGTTTGACGCGGTCACAATCAACCAGGCCGGTGACTGCGAGTCCAAAGATGGGTTCCTGCGTATCAATGCTGTGTCCACCGGCCAGCGTAATGCCGGCTTCTTCACATGATTGTCGGCCGCCTTCGACGACTTGATTTGCCAGTTCGGCATTCAATTTGTCGACCGGCCAACCAAGAATGGCGATAGCCAGGAGCGGTTTGCCTCCCATAGCGTATACATCGCTTATTGCGTTGGTAGCCGCAATGCGTCCAAAGTCGAACGCATCATCAACAATTGGCGTGAAAAAGTCGGTCGTGCTGATCACTGCCTGGCCATCGCCAATATCATAAACTGCGGCATCATCGCGCGATTCGTTACCAACCAGCAGTTGTGCATCGATTGATACTTCTGACCGGCTCTGCAAAATTACGTCCAGGACTTTCGGTGAAATCTTGCAGCCACAGCCAGCGCCATGACTATACTCGGTTAGTTTAATGGAAGCGTTCATCGAAGTATGATATCCCGACTGCAACTGATTGCTGATAGCTTAGATTCAGCCATTCGCTCGTGCAACAGTTTTGAGGGAGATGCTCCGCCTCGGAAACCTACCAGTGCTGGTCACCTTTGTTTCACGACCGAATTGACGATCTGTTTCAACGCGGCCTGCTCGCGGTCACGCCGAAACAGGGGTTTGAGCTTTCGCCCGAAGCGCTCCAGGGTGTCGAGAAACGCCGGCTCCGTTTCGGCACGATGCAACAGACGCGCCAGAGCCGCCTCATTGCGAACCGGGTAGTAGCCGGGATAGTCGCGCCCCAGGAGACCGACGTTTCCAGGGATGTCACTGGCAATCACCGGTACTCCGGCGACGATTGCCTCGGAAACCACATTGGCGCCACCTTCCTGATTGGAACTGATCACCATCAGGCGAGTCTTCGCCAATTCGCGGCGCACCCGCCACGACGGCACTTCGCCGAGCCACCGGTATCGGGGGTTCATGTCCATCTCTGCGCCGGCTTGACTGGCAAAGTCAGGCGTTTGGGCCTTGCCGAGGTGAACGACTCGAAGTCGCGATTCGGATGGCAGGCGCCGCGCCGCCAGTGCTGTCCGGAAGGGGTCCTTCACCTCGCGCAGGTGGCCGATAACACAGATATCGAAGTTGCGCCCGGCCGGCCGCCGCGGGCCGGGCAGCGGTAAAGCGGATTGGTGAACCACGTGGAGCTTGTTTCTGAGTGCAGCGGGCAACGCTTCACCGACAAGGTCGTGCAGGCAGATTAGGGCGTCTGCCAGATCCAATGAACGGAGCGTTTTCTCCGGATGCGAATTCAAAAACGTATTGACGTCGGTGCCGCCGAGACAGACCACCAACGGACCGCCCGGAAAGCGTTCCCGATAACGCAGGATCGAGGCGGCGCTGCGCCATGCGTGAATGGCGATTACCAGATCGGCAGGCTTGCCACTGTAGTCGACATCGATGCACACGCGGTGGCTCGCCTCTCGCAACATCCCGGCCCAGCGAAGCGCCGTGGTCCGGTTGCCGCTTTTGGACTGTTTGTTCGCCGGTGTTAATAGGCTAATCTTCACCCACAAATCTCCAGTACTGGAATTTCTCGTGACTGCGCTCGTTAGTACCGCACATTTGATCGAGACCATGCAAGACGCTCGAAGCCGGACCCTGGAACTGGTCCGAGACCTGGACGATGAGCAACTGATGGGCCCCAAGTTGCCTACCGTCAACCCGTTGCGCTGGGAAATTGCTCACGTCGCCCATTTTTACGAATATTTCATCCTGCGCCAGCTCTACAAGTACGAGTCCGTACTCGGTGAGAGGGCCGACCAACTCTACGATTCCATCAAAATCGATCATGACCTCAGATGGGACCTCCCGCTGCTCACTCGCTCCGCGACGCTCGCCTACATGCAGGCAGTCCTCGACCGGCTGGCAGAGCGCCTCGACCGTGGAATGGCGACGGAGCAGGACA
>JAPUGB010000041.1 GCA_027293165.1 Gammaproteobacteria bacterium | reverse complement strand
CGGCCGTGTCTCTGAGAAATCGATGCTGACAATGCCCTTGATGCTTTTGAAACCATACTTCCAGGGGACGATCAGGCGTATCGGCGCGCCGTTCTGGTTGGGTAACACTTCGCCGTAAAGGCCAACTGCCAGAATAGCCAGCGGGTTGGCCGCCTCGGCAATCGTCAGTCCTTCGGTATACGGCCACCGCAGTACCCGCGAGCGTTGCCCCGGCATTCTTGCCCGGTCGTTCAAGGTGCGAAACGCGACGTACTTGGCGGCGGACTGCGGCGCGAATTGTTTGACGACGTCAGCTAAAGGGATGCCTACCCAGGGAATGACCATTGACCACGCCTCTACGCAACGTAGCCGATAAATGCGCTCTTCCAGAACATGCGGCTTGATGATGTCTTCAAGATTGAACGTCCCTGTCTTGTCTGCATGACCGGACACCGTGATTGACCAGGGACGTGGCTCGAATTCCTGCGAGTTGCGGAAGGGGTCGTCCTTGTTGGTGCCAAATTCGTAGTAGTTGTTGTAGGTCGTAATATCGGCGTAGCTGTTTGGTGCCTCGTCGGTACTGAACTCACTCTTCTCAACACCAGTCAGTTTGGCGCGTCTCCCCTCTGGAATGATGGTGCCGGCCGCCGTACCGGCGATCAGCGAACTACCAGCCAGCGCCGTACTTTGTATAAATTTTCGGCGGTTGAGGTAATTCTCCCGGCTCGTGATTTCAGAGGGGCGAATATCGGCAGGCTTTCGAATCAGCAAGGTTCTCTCCGGTAGTTTGGACTCAGTTTAACAGACCGGGACGCTGCATCGAATATTGCAGCGCCCGCCTGACTGGTCGTAATGAACGGATATTACTCGTAAAATCGCTGCTGCGAAGTGCAGCAAACAGCAGTTTTTCAAGGAATTTCAGGATGCAGAAAACCGAAGTAGCGTGGGCCTGCCTGGCCACTCTTCTTATCGCGCTGTGGATGCCCCGCGACGCTGAGGCCGCCAAAACAGACATCGTCGTGCTGATCAATGGTGATGCTGTGACCGGTGAGATCAAGTCCCTCGATTTTGGTGCACTGCGCTATAGCACCGACTCCATGGGAACGGTCAGCATAGAGTGGGAAGAGGTCGTATCGCTGCAAAGTAATCAGTCGTTGCAGGTCGAGGTGGCGTCTGGCACCCGCTACTTTGGGGGTCTTTTTGCAACTGGCGCTGATGGAAGGGTCGGCGTTGGCCGGGGTGAAAACATCCAGGAGATCGATTTGTCACAAATCGTTCGCATCACGCCGATCGAGACCGACGAAAAAATCTGGCAGCGATTCGAGGGTTCACTCAAATTCGGCTTTAACTCCGACAAGGCGAGTCAGGTCACCATCGGCAATCTGAGTGCGAACGTACGCTATCGTGCCCGTACCTATCTCCTGGGTCTCGACCTTATCACATCGATTACCGACCAACCGGGTGCCGAAACCACACAAAACCAGAGTCTCAAACTCAATTATCAACGGTTTCGCGACAGCCGCTGGTTCACCGACTGGTTCACGAGCGTCGAGAGAAACGATGAGCAGGGCGTGGACAGACGACTGTCGTTTGGCGGTGGCCTTGGTAAGTACCTGGTACAGAGCAACAAAAACCAGTTTTCATTGCTGGTTGGCCTGGTCGCGACCAGGGAATCCCTTATCGGTACCGAACCGGACACGACCAACGCAGAAGCGAATTTCAGTGTGAAGTATCTGCACCGGTCACTCGAGCCCTCGAGTGACATTACTTTTACGACTGATGTTTTTCCACAGCTCAAGGATTTCAGCTCGTTTCGTTCCAACTCGAATCTCACCCTGCGGCGGGAGTTAGTCGAGGATTTGTTTTTCGATCTGTCGTTCTACTATACCTACCTGAGCGACCCGCCAGAGGGCGCGGAAAAGGATGATTACGGAGTCGTCACCTCGATCGGCTATTCATTCTGACAGTCATACTTACTGGTCATGCCATTCGCGGCTGAAGCCGCTCCTACAGGTCGCTCCTGGGGCATTCCCTTCGGCACTAAGCACGTCCGCAGGGCCGGCGACAGGACGTCGCCGGTCGATCAATCTCTGGACCGTTATTACAATGCCTAAGGGGTTGCTGCGTCCGCCTTACGGCGTCCTCGCAATGATATTGGTGCTGTCAGGAATGGCCGCCTGGTTTTATAGGGTGAATTTCGGCGATATTGACGCGAAATGTGTCGAAAATCCGGAAAAAGTCCAGAATTGTTAGCAAACTTTGCTTAGCTTTCTGACTCCAATACTTTAAGCATCGGTTCAGGATCATCCAGGTAAACTTGTTTTTAAGGTAGCGAACCCAATTAAGAGATGACGATGATTAGCCACGGACTGACAACACCATTGGATAGCGAGAACGCCGCTTCGCCCGCGACCCTGCAGGTGGACGTCATCGCCGATCTGATCTGCCCGTGGTGTTATCTCGGGAAACGCCGCCTGGACGATGCTCTGGCTGCTGTTCACGGTCCGAGCCTCGTCCGCTGGTATCCTTTCCAGATCAATCCAGCCATGCCTGTGTCTGGAATGGCGCTCGATGAATATCTCGAAAAACGTTTCGGTAGTGCTGAGAAACTGCAGTCCGCAATGGACGAGCT
>JAPUGB010000040.1 GCA_027293165.1 Gammaproteobacteria bacterium | reverse complement strand
GCGGGCTTTCCCGAGAGGGATGTGCAGGTACTGGAAGAGGTGCCGCGCAAGGGGAATCTAGTGGTGCGTCTGCGAGGGCGTGACGCCACCAGCAAACCGGTGCTCTTGCTTGCACACCTTGATGTGGTGGAGGCGGATCCTGCTGATTGGACTCTGGATCCCTTCAAGTTCATCGAGCGGGATGGCTATTACTATGGCCGCGGAACCATCGATGACAAAGATGAGGCGGCAATCCATGTGGCTAATCTGATCCGCCTCAAAAATGAGGGCTTCTTACCGGACCGCGACATTATCCTAACGCTTACCGCTGACGAGGAGGGTGGGGAGAACAATGGCGTGGACTGGCTCTTGAAGAATCACCGCGATCTGGTCGATGCTGCGTTTGCCATTAATGAGGGTGGGGGCGGGGCACTCAAGAATGGGCAACACCTGTCGAATCATGTCCAGGCTAGTGAGAAGGTATTTCAGAATTTCAGGCTTGAGGTGACCAATCCCGGTGGGCATAGCTCATTGCCCGTGAAGGACAATGCGATCTACCGGCTTGCGGACGCGCTAGCACGCCTTCGGGACTACGACTTCCCGGTAAAGCTGAATGAAGTAACGCGAACATTCTTCCAACGTTCTTCCGCCGTCGTGGGTCCGGAGCTCGGCGCAGCGATGCGCGGTATCCTTCAGGACCCGCCGGATCCGGCCAGCATCGCGCGGCTTGCTTCGATCCCTGTTTACAACTCACGCATGCGGACCACCTGCGTCGCCACGCTTCTGGATGCAGGGCACGCGGAAAACGCGCTGCCCCAACGCGCTCAGGCCCTGGTGAACTGCCGCATACTTCCCAACGAGCTGCCTGCGGAAGTCCAACATACGCTCGAAACTGTGATTGCAGACAGCCAGGTGACGGTGACGCTCGTGGGCGATGCGAATCCATCGCCTCCGTCCCCGCTTACTCCCGAGGTGCTTGGTCCGATCGAGACCATCACGGAAGCGATGTGGCCTGGCGTGCCCGTGATTCCCACGATGAGCACCGGGGCGACCGATGGGCTCTACCTGCGAAAGGCGGGTATCCCGGTTTACGGCGTATCGGGCGTGTTTCTAGACATCGACGATAACCGTGCGCACGGCCGGGATGAGCGGATTCTCGCGAGTTCGTTTTTCGACGGACAGGAGTTCCTGTACCGCCTCACGAAGGCGCTTTCGAAAACGCCCGGCCTGTAGCTGTCTGCACCGCGGCGCGAATGTCTGCTTCTCGCCGATAGCAGACTGTCAGTCCGACGCCTCCGAGTCTTCGTAATAGTGAACTTCGACCAGTAAGCAACCGCCTTCGGATCGGAACGGTCCGTGCTGGACGCCGGGCGGTCGGCAGGCATAGGTATAAGGCTCGAACGTTTCCTCGCCAGCCTCGTCGTCGGCACTGCCAACAATCAAATCGCCGGAAATCAGCAATACTTCCTCCCAGTATTCATGCACGAATGGGTCGATGCTGCGGGCGTCCGGTTGAAATCGCAACAGTCGCGTGCGGATACCGCGCTTCTTATCTTCATCGAGTCGCCCGGAAATGATTTTCTGTTCGATACCATCCGGGTAGCCGGGCGGTGTCTCCCAGCCCTCATCCATTTCGAGCGCTAGAAACTCCAGGTGTGACTTGAATCGGCCGATCCCCTGCACAGAGTGTCTCCGCAACTTAGCCCGGTAACGCCGTGATATCGTACGCATGACTGATGCGGCGTTCGAGGACCGGGTCGTAAATCTCCATCTCAAATCTTTCTGAAAAGCTGATCTCGCTTTTCGCTGCCAGCGTCCCGCAAAACATAATGGTTCCCGTGTGAAATGCATTCCCACGTTGCTCATAGAGTTGGATCAGTTCCGTCGGATGCATATTCGCCGCCAGGCTGCCTTCCTGATAAAGACTTCGTTCCCCGCCGTCGAAACGATATGAGCGAAGCTCGAGCTCATCCCAGTGTCCGTCCACATCTGCAAATGGCCACAGGCAGCGGGCAATGGGTTTGGGGCAAACCTGTTTGGACAGTGGAACGCTGATCGCTTCGAGCTTGCGGTCGGTGTGATCTGATCCCAGCCCTACCCATAGCCCGTCGGTGGCATTCAAAATTATTGCTTCCACCTCTCCCGACGAAGACGTCGACGACACCTGAATCTCCAGCGCCTGGGTCAGCAGGCTGTTGCCGATCTGATAGAAGGCCGGTGTGATCTCCGGGCGCGGAATACCGGCCCGCTCGAGCTCCGCGATGTGGTTCTCCAGTGCCGCTTTGTCCCGGCCAGCCCATCCGGCAATCACCAGATGCGCAATATCTGCCGAGCTTTGCGTTGCTGTTTCGCGGCCAAAAAAATCAAAGTTCATGCGTGGTTGAACCGGGGCTGCTGTGGGGAGCGTGCCCTCAGCGTATCACCCTTTGAGCAGTGTGCGTTGTAGCCTAGCGGTGTCGACGGCAAGACACCGATCGGCGCCTGGGTGAAGTAATCCGCACCGGCCGATCAGCGGGCATGTGATAATATTCCAAACCAAGCATCGCAGCGGGATTCCGCTGATTAAGGCGGTTGAAAATGCTCAAGGCCGATCACGACATACTGCCGCAGACCACTCACGATGAATGTGCCCGTCTGGAGTTTGTAAAAACCCTGCGGGCGCACCTGTCCGGAAAGATCATGCCGGGGAATTACGCGGTCTACGAAGAGCGCGTAGAGCCAGCTATCCGTAAAGCGACCGGTGAATCGCCCAAGGATAGCACCCAGGTCCGCAAGGTCATGGAGAAGCATCCGTATTATCAGTTCTGGAGCGCGCTGCAGCGGCGCAGCCAGGAACTCATGTGGGACTCGGCTATCGACACGACCGAGCGCCAGTTACCAACATTGATCGAAAAGTTCCGCAGCTACCGGTCCGGTAGCAGAGCCGTAAAAGGTTCGCTGCGCCTGAATCCCGATGTCCAGGTGCCGCGTTACAACAGCGTGCACGACATTCACATTCAACCCGGTGGTTACCACACGGAACAGGCGCCCGAAGATGACGTGGCGGCCGGGGCAATTTTCGAGACAGGAATTCAAGCCTACGGTTGGGGTCTTAACCTGGGCGAATTGCTGCTCGGGTTCATGCGGTCCACCTGGCCGGATTTCGTGCCCAAGCGAATCCTCGACCTCGGCTGCACCATCGGTAGCAGCACTGTACCGTGGGCGCAGGCATTTCCCGATGCCGAGGTGCACGCGATCGATGTTGCCGCGCCGGTGTTACGCTACGCGCACGCTCGCTCGGAAGCGCTGGGTGTGCCAATACACTTCAGTCAGCAGGATGCGGAAGCCACTGATTTTGATTCCGGAAGCTTCGATGCAGTGGTCTCCCACATCACTCTGCATGAAACTTCCCGCAAGGCCTTGCCCCGTATTTTCGCTGAGTGCCGGCGCCTGTTACGGCCGGGTGGATTGATGCTGCATTTCGAGATTCCGCGGGGAAACACACCAATCGAGCAATTCATGCACGAATGGGAAAGTTATAACAACAACGAGTCGTTCGCTCGTTTTATGACCAATATAGACCTCTGTTCGATTGCGCAGGACGGTGGCTGGAAGGCCGACGAAGTCCGGGACGCGTTGATTGTGCCCGACATGCCCGGTGCCAAAAAGAACTACACGCGGGGTGACGTGTCATTCAAAGTACTGGTCGGCGAACACAGCTAACCCGCATTCTGAAAGCGCGCTGACTTCCGTCAAATACTCTCTTTATATAGCCGCTTTGCGCCCACACCCCATTGGGTGATGCTGTTAACTACTTCCGACACGGGCGCGTCCAGAGGATGCACGTTAGTCTGGGGAAGTATGTAAATCTGGCCGATTGTCACCGCCGGCGCTACGGGCACGAAAACACTGCAATGGTCGTTCGGCAAAGTCTCAACAACGAATCCCAGCACCCGGGCGGAAGACCCATAGAGGTCTATTTCGGCTGGCGCAAACTCGACGCCCTTTATGCCGGCGAAGCGCTGTGTGAGGCTGCGAATCATCGCGTACATCGGTATGCGCTCAGCGATGTTGCGCTCAAGCCATTTCTTGACGGCCGCACCCACGCGGGTGCGTAACAGCAGGCCCGTGACAAAACACAGGGCAATGACTCCAACAACAGCAACCACCAGTACCATCTTAGTATCGGCCAGGGTTACAAAAGGCAAGGCATTTGCCGCGGATCCGGTCAAGGCGATCAGGGTCTGCAATACTTGGTTAAGCGCGAAAATCAGCACGGCAAAAGGAACAATAACAACCAGCCCCCCGATCGCTGTCGTCTTTACGAATTCGACTAGCTTGCTCAAGATGTCACTCCTTGGATACTTCTTGTTCGTAAATTCTCATGCAGCGAAATCGCCGGGGGAGACGCCGGTCCAGCGCTTGAAAGCTCGCGAAAAATTGCTCTGGTCGGAAAACCCCAACTGGTAGGCGATCTCGCCCAGCGA
This sequence comes from Gammaproteobacteria bacterium, assembly GCA_027293165.1. Taxonomy (GTDB): domain Bacteria; phylum Pseudomonadota; class Gammaproteobacteria; order Steroidobacterales; genus JAPUGB01. The sequence continues at coordinate 164 of JAPUGB010000040.1, read as the reverse complement.
GTATTCGCCGTCCCGAACGTAATGCTTCGCCAGCGATTTTCTGGTCGCGTCACAGATATCGCGATAATTCGTGTCTTCTGCGCGGAGCTGCCGCTGCAGCGTGCTCGTGCTGCGGTTTAACCTGTGGGCAACGGTCTTCTGGCTCGCCTGACCCGATGGAAGCA
>JAPUGB010000004.1 GCA_027293165.1 Gammaproteobacteria bacterium | reverse complement strand
GGCGCCTGCTCGACTTTAGCGCGCGAGTTAGCCTCGCCCCACATGATCAGCACTGGTGCGCGAACACCGGCCACCATGGCTTCCAGATCGCCGGAGTCGTACTGTCGCAGCCGCGCGAGTTCGGCTTCCCGCTGACCTTCTCGCAGCCACATGTCATGCCAGCGATCGACCAGTTCGTCACTGAGCTTGTCAGGGTCACCGAAGCCCGATCTCAACATGAACTCAGGGATGGATCGGGGCAGCACGTACTTGAGTAAATTGGCGCCACTGCCGACCCGATTGTTCCGCGTCAGGTCACGCCCCGCGATGGCGCCGGGGCTCAACAGGATCAGTTTGTCGACCCGGTCGGGGTGGCGCGCGGCGTAGTGCAAGGCCACCGTGCCGCCGAGAGAGGTGCCACCGATCGAAAGTCGTTCCAAGCCCAGTGCGTCGATCAGCCTTTCAGTCAATTCCACCGTGCGTTCCACGCTGTAGTCGCCGGATGGATCCGGACCGGTCAGACCATGGCTGGTCATGTCGAATCGAATCACGCGATAGGAATCCTGCAGCGCATCGACCCATGGGTCCCATCCGATCAGGCTCGCGAAATGTGCATGCACGAGAACCACCGGCGGTCCTGCACCTTCATCGCGAAAGTGGATGCGCACGCCGTCGATGTTCATGAATCTGGATGCCGGGCTGACATAGATTGCCTCGAGTTGGGCGGCGGGAATGTCGCGGTAGGTCCACAGGGCACTGATCACCGCAAGCAGCAGGGCCGCGGCCAAGCCGGCCAGCACGTAGCCCGTTGTGCGCAGCGCCTTCATCCGGTCCCTCCTCCGTCTGGTGATACCGACGCTGACACTGTAACGTTTTCCTGGATGACAGGTTAAAGTGTCGCTACATCGAATACGGAAATGTCCAGAAAACCAAAAAAAATGCCCGAACCGTTCATGGAGGGTTTGATACCAACCATGAATCACCGGGGCTTCATGTCCGAAACAACGGACAGTTATTCACAGAAGTTCGCGGACTACGCCGGCAGCATCGATGCAGAAGTACTCGATATAGGCTGCGCTTATGGGGTTGCGACTTTGGCGGCGTTGGAAAACGGTGCCCGCATCGTAGCCTGCGACATGGATGCCGGTCATATCGAAGTGCTCGAGGGGCGCGTGCCACCACACAGGCGATCGCAGTTGCGCACCAGCGTTGGCGCGTTGCCAGACGTCAGTTTTCCCACCCGGACTTTTGGGGCAATCCTCTGCTCGCGCGTACTGCATTTTATGTTGGGCGACGAAATCAAGCGCTCCGTGCAAGCGATGGCAGACTGGCTGCAGCCTGGCGCCAAGCTTTTTCTGGTGGCCGACACGCCTTATACCGGTTTCTGGCAAAGCGTCGCGCCTGAATACGAGCGCCGCAAAGCGGCCGGCGAGGAATGGCCCGGATTTATCGCCGACGTTGCACCGCTGCTCGGCGGTAAACTGGCCGAGGGCAACCTCGCATACCTGAACCCGCTGGATCCGGACCTGCTGGTCCGCGAATGCCAGCGTGTCGGGCTCAGCATCGAGGAGTGCGGGTACACTGGGCACGGGGCCGACAACGGCGAGGGCAACCAGCACGCCGGTGCTATTGCCGTTAAACCGGTCTGATGCCTGATGGGGCCGCATCAGCTTTTTGACAACATTCATTCCGGAGCTTGCTGATGTTCATTGCGTTGCGTGATTTGGCTTTCGCCAAGGGGCGTTTTCTGCTGATGGCGACGGTCGTCGCGCTGGTCGCGTTTTTGATGACATTGCTCAGCGGTCTCTCGACCGGGCTGATTCGCAACAACATATCCGGGCTGATGGCGCTGGATGTGTCGCACATTGCTTTCGAGTACAACAAGAAACCGAATTACCGCAATAGCATGATCGACCGCGAGATGTGGGAAGGCTGGCGGGAAAATCCCCGCGTCATCGATACGCAGCCGCTCGGCCATACGATGTTTATGGCCCGAACCGAAGCTGATGTGCCGCTCGACGACGTCGTGCTCTGGGGCATTGATCCGGGCTCTTTTCTCGAGCCTGCAGTGAGTCGGGGCGAGCAACTCGGGCGGCTCGAAAACGGCGTCATTATTGCCAGCAAGCTGGTCGAAAAAGGCATCGACATCGGAGACAGCTTCATACTCGATCGCGTATTGACCGAACTGGAGGTCGTCGGCGTCACCGATGAGCATTACATCGGCCACGTCCCGATTGTCTATACCTTGTTGCGGAAGTGGCAGGAAGCGACTTACGGTCCTCCCGGCGGGCCTCCTCCAGGAGAGAAGCTTCCATCGATTCTATTCGACTACGCCAGCGTTATAGCACTACAGCTCGAGCCCGGGACGGGTCCCGAGGACCTGCAATCCACCGATGTAGACCTGGGCACGATAACGGTCGATAAGGCCACTGCATACGAGGCCTCCAGCGGCTATGTCGAAGAGGTGCAATCTGTGCAGATGATCCAGGCGTTCTTGATCATTATCTCCGCGGTGGTCATGGGCGCGATTTTCTCTGTGTGGACTATACAACGAACCAAGGAAATCGGGTTG
>JAPUGB010000039.1 GCA_027293165.1 Gammaproteobacteria bacterium | reverse complement strand
CGCCACTGAGGCATCATCCTGCTCAGCAGCTTGTGTCGTTCGCGACTGGAGCCGCGGTATTCGGCCAGGGCCTGCTCGTGAGCTTTCACCAGAGACTTATGAATGTCGGCCAGGATTCCATCGATGCGGCCATCACCGCTTCTATCGATTTTTGCGATGGCCTCGACGGCCTTGACCCATCCGGGAGGAGGGGGCGGGACGTCCCCCGACACCTGGTGATCTTCGTCGATCTTCGTGATTGTCTCCGAAAGCCCGCGGCTGAGTTCGGGATATCCGGCCAGGTCCTTCTGAACGGAGTCTCCGACACGATCGAACTCGCGTTCGATAATCCGCTCCTTCGCCTCACGGCCGGCAGCCAGCAAGACAGTGCGATTGCGGTCCGTCAGGGATTGCTCCGCCTGCGTGATCGAGTGTGCGGCCATTCGCAGAGCCGTGTACAGCATTCGACTCGTGACCCTAATCACGTGGTGTGCGCTTGTTCTGGCCAGATACAGGGCTGCGACCAAGACGACGACCCATATAAAACCGGACAATACGGGATTCGGCGTGAGCATCAAAAAATCGCTGAATGACATGTCAACCTCCAGAAGACCAGCTCAAAGCAAAACGACCGCTGAAACAGCATTGCTGTCCTAGCCATCGCTTCTACAAGGGGACACGCACGATTACCGAGTTACGGCAAGTCAGACGGAGGAATATCGAGGATGAAGCGCGCCGGAAACGGCAGCGATTTGAATAACCCTTTCATCTCGGTAACCCCGCGGTCATAGGACGTATCCCTTAGATCGGTGGCTTTGCGACCCCTTCTTTCGAAAGGTGTGCTATTTACAAGCGGGCGATGCTTTCATAGAGCAAGCAGAGGCGTCAAGCGTTATACATAAGTTCTTGTTTCGTTTGAATATAATGCCATCGCGATCCACTTATGTTGAACCGATAGTGTGACCCAGGTCGAATATTAGTAAATTGGTTTATATCCGAATTTAGCCGGGCCTGCTGCAGCTTCGAACATCAAGCCGCCTTTGGTCAGACTGAAGATAGCGACATCCGGCAGGTAGGACGGTTCGCTGGCTCCGCCCCAGCCAAAAAAGACGCCACTAGCCCGACCCTGGAATTCGAACCTGCCTTCCTGGAAGGTTTCCAGCGCTTGTGCATCCTTAAAGAAAATGACCTGGCTGTAGACTTGCCCACCGAGCTGCGGTCCCAGGTCGACGACAAACTGAGAACACGTACCCAGGTGCTGGTCGTCCTGAATAACAATACCCCCTCCCCAGGCAAAGCCGAATACGGCGCCGAAGCGCTTCACGCTGGGAAAAACAGCGTAGCCGTAGGCGCGGTCGAAAAACTCCTGTGCCTCCGGTCTCTTTTCCAACAGTTGCTCAAGCGCAGCCTTCGCCTTGACTTGCTCCGGATCGTTGGTATTCGGCACCCAGTCGGCATGTACCAACGGTAGTGCGACCAGATACAAAATCGCCAGCAATGTGTGTTGTGGCGTCATCGCAGACATTCGTACGATAGCGTGACCCAGTCGGAACCCCCGCGGATTTCACCGGTAAAATCCGAGGTGTCGAATAATCCGGAGCGGTGAATGGCGGTCATGCCAATGAAGCAGTTCTTCGTAAGTCTGGACTTGATCAGACCATCAATCGGGAAGTCCACTGTGAACTCCATATAATTAAGCAGGTGCGATGTCTCCCGGCCATGAAGCGCCTGCTTGATTTGTTCGGCCCCCGGCACGTCCATTGCATACGAGAAACCAAAACCGAAGCCGTATCGGAACGCGAGCTTACCCGACCACGGTGAGTACCCCTTGCCCATGACCATGGCGTAGGCGGCGAAACTCCAGAAATCCTCCTGTCCATCAGTCATCAGGATCTCTTTACCTGCCTCACTATACGGCCCCTCCAGGTGGCGGTAGGCAGCCAGCTTGCCATAGATATCCGCGCGCCGGCCGCCCTTCCACAATTTGGCCAGCGTGAACCCGGCGATGTTCGAGGGGGCCCTTTCGCTCTCCTCGATCCGGCCGGCCATTAGAAATGGAAATATATTTTTCTCGGCCGCATAGCCGTAATTGACTCGCCACGACCACTCGTTCTCCCGCTCGCCCGTGACATTTCTTGGCTTTTTGGTGTTGCCGAACAGGTAACCAGCCCCAACGAATGCAGAGGCGACTACGCTCTTATCCACCAGGGGGCTGTCCTGGATCGTGTTGTCCAATCCTTTGAGGCCGAAATTCGCGATCACGTATACATGGTCCGTCATCTGGTACCAGGTATTCACGCCAAACTCCGTGTTGAATGCGTCGCCGGGCTGGTAGGCGGGACGGGTAGGCGTGGCTTCCGCGGGACTGACTCCGTAGTAATAGCCGGTAATGTTTTCATCCAGCCAGCTGAAAGTGGCAAATGGCGAAATCATCCAGTCGCCGAAGTCGAGGCGGTAGCGATAGGTCAGGTCGATTTCCTGACCATCGTGACGGTCCATCAAATCGGTCACCCAATCGAGCTTCAGTTGTCCCCATTTGCCTTTTGCCGTCCCGGAAACGCCCCCTTCCCAGGTTTGTTTGCGTTCATCGAGACCTTCAAAAAACACATCGTCGTCGGGATCGAGTTGCGAGAACCGGTAGCGAGCAATCAGGTCAAGGGAAAACCTGTCGTTATTAAATGTGTGTACGCCAACGACGGTGCCGCGGGAGAACAGGTACTTACCCTCGTAGACAACCATTGGGACGACATCGATTGTCGTGTCGTTGGAAATATATGGATCGGTGCCGAGCCGTACGCTCAGACCAAGGCTGGGCGTGTACTCCGGCGCGAGGACGACCGGGACTTGCCAAACCTCTTGTGCAGCAGCAGGCACTGTCAACAGCACCAGCATTGCGCAAATTACACAGATCTTGTGAATCACGATATCGTTGGCCCGAAGTTATCCCGCGTTTAACGCCCGTAAACGTTTCGTTTCGTTGCGTGTATGATTGATCCGCCGCTGAACGCGGCGGCGCACAATGCGTGCCATCAATTGTTCCGCGACATTATATATAAGCGAAGGCCATGTCCAAATTAATTCATCGCCGCAGTTTCGTTAAGGGCATTTCGGGCGTCGCGGTGGCGCCTTATCTGGCCGCCTGCGGTCCGGCGCTGGAAGACCCGTTGGTGTCGCCCGCTGAGGCCCCCATCGGGCCATTTGGCGCTGAATCCACGGCGGAAGAGGTTACCGAGGGCATCGCCCTCAGTGGAATGACAGCGGTGGTCACGGGGGCCAACTCGGGACTGGGCTTTGAGACCATGCGGGTGCTCGCGCTGCGCGGCGCGCACGTCATCGGCACGGGCCGAACGCTGGAGAAAGCTGAGGCCGCCTGCGACAGCGTTTCTGGCAATGCAACACCGGCCATTCTGGAATTGACCGATTTCGATTCGATAGCCGCGTGTACGGATCAGATACGTGCGCTTGGGCGGCCGATCGACATGTTGATCTGCAATGCCGGAATCATGGCGCTACCGGAGTTAGAGCAGGTCAACGGCGTGGAGAAACAGTTTGCTGTCAATCACCTCGGCCATTTTCTGTTCGTCAATCGACTGCTGGAACCGGTCGTCGCGGCGCCCCAGGGGCGTGTCGTCATGGTCAGCAGCATGGGATACAAGTTTGCTCCGCCAGAGGGAATTCAGTTCGACAATCTGTCGGGTGAACGTGATTACGAACCGAATGAAGCCTATGGGCAGTCGAAACTCGCCAATGGTTTGTTTTCACTGGAACTGGCGCGGCGGCTTGAGCCGACCAGCGCGACATCGAACTCGGTTCACCCCGGCATCATCATGACAAATCTTGGCCGGCATATGGAAGAGTGGAAACAGTTTGCGGCGCGTTTGATCGGCTGGACTTTTATGAAGTCGATCCCCGAGGGTGCCGCTACGCAATGTTACGTGGCTGCGAGTCCGGCCCTGACCGGCGTCAGTGGTCTGTATTTTGTGGACTGTAATCCGGTCATCCCGGAACCCAGCATGCACGATGTACAGCAGGCGGCCCGGTTATGGGAAGTATCTGAAGAGCTAACCGACGGCTATCTGGGTTAATCGCGATCGAGTAGCTGCGCTTTAAGCCGTCCGCTGCACCGCTTCGGCGGCAGGATCGACGCCGCTCGCAGCGGCTTCCGAAGGCACCAATGGCACGGCATTGAATGCCCAGTGCTCAGGATCCACTTTTCTCCCCGGCGACGGTATGACGCGGTAATCACCGTTCCGGTCCAGTTCGTCGACGGCCAGCCGATTGATCTGACAGCCTTTCGCGCGGAGTTCGCGCAGTATCTGCCAGTACGCAGGCATCAGGCGGTCCTCGCGATCGGCCCTGACGACGGGCCAGTCGGAAACATCGGGTGCTCGTTTTGGCATCACCGATTCGGCATTCGCCTT